>CAYZZX010000060.1:0-10420 GCA_964483085.1 uncultured Synergistaceae bacterium | reverse complement strand
CAGGGCGTCGAACTTCTTCAGCAGGTCCATATAGGCGTAGACGAGGCCGAGGCCCCTGTGTTCCGTCTTCAAGCCGTAGGTGGCATTACCGCTGGAATCAGTTCCGGTGCGGTACTGCACCTCCTCCTTCGACAGGTTTTGGAACCAGTCGAGGATCGTGCCGGGGATGCCCGCCGCACCCATATTGAGCTGCCCCGCGAGGACGGCGTCCCCCCCGACCGCTCCGCCCCAGGTGGCCCAGTCGATCCCCGCGTTGTCGAGCTTCGTCAGGTTCACCTCGGCGATGACCCCCCGCAGCAGCACCTGCCGGGGGAGGGTGTCGATCTGGGTGATGATCTGCAGCAGCGCCTGGTACTGGTCGGAGGGGGCGGCGAAGATAAGGCTGTTTGACGGTATGTCGGGCACCACGGTGGTGGGGATCTTCCCCTCCTTCGTGACGGCCTGGGCCGCCTGGGCGGAGAGGATCTTCGAGAGCTGCTCCGCCACCACTGCGGCGTCGGCGTTCTGGAGGGTGTAGACGTGGAACTCTCCCGACTTGGGGATGACGTCGAGGTCGGCGATGATCTTGAGGGCCCGGTTGATCACCCGTTCTTCGCCGGCGAGGATGATCTGCTCTCCCGCAACGTCGGGAAGAACCACAAGGCCGAAGACCGGGCTTCCCGGCACAGTGGCGAGATTGGCGATATGAGCCGCCACAAGCTCGGGAGAGGCCTTGGCGATCTTCACCGTCTTCGACTTGAAGACCTTGTCCGCCCGGTCGAGGGCGAGGATGAGGTCCACTGCCCGGTTCACGTCCGTGGCCCGGCCGGTGAGGAGGAGGTCGTTCCCCCGCCCCACGGGGAGGACCGTGACCGTTCGGCCGGATGTCTGGGCCACCGCCGAGGCGATGAAGTCGGCGGTGACGTAGTTGAGGGGGATCACCTGGGAGACGGTCTGCTCCCCCTCTCCGGGGCCCACCCGCCCCGAACGGATATCCGACTCGGCGGAGCTGCCGGCCTGAAGGGGGATGATTTTGCTGAACCCCGAGGCCTTCTCAAGGGTGTAGCCGTTCATCTCGAGGACTGAGATGAAGACCTGCCGGGCCTCCCTCATGGGAAAGGGCTTGGGGGAGATGACGGAGATGCTCCCCTTCACGCCGGGGGTGAGAACAAGGTTCTCGTTCAGAAGCTCCGCCATGAAGCGGATGAACTTCACCATGTCCACGTCCTGAAAGTTGAACTGAACGTTTCCTGATGTCCGCATCCGCCGGGCGGATTCAATGAGGGCCGATTCATCCTCGGATACAAGGGTTTCGGCGGGAGGGTCGGCCGCCATGGCCCCTCCGGCCAGAACAAGTATCAAGAAAAATGCGAAAAATAGCCGTGCTGTCCGGGTCATTCTTTTCTCCCCTTCATGAGTTTCAGTTCGGGTACATAGAGGACGATGGAGTTTTGTTTACCCGGTATTCTCCCACCGGAGGGTTCTGCAGGCAACAGTATAACCTTTTTGACGCGGTAGGCGGGGGGCAATCCCCTCTGGCCGGGAAAATCGAAGGTTTCCACCTCCCAGGAGGCATCCTTTTCTCTTCCCCGGTTCTCAAGGGCCCCCGAGTCGGCGGCTATCCAGTAGGACCGGGAGAGGGCAAGATTTTCACGCCCCTGCCGGACGTCGTTCAGCCCTCTAAGGGAGAGGGCGGAGAGGCGGAGGCTTCCCGCCGCCACGAGGCCGAGGACCGCCACCGCCACCATAACTTCCACAAGGGTGAACCCCCGGCGCTGGATTGAGAGCACCTTTTTCACTTGATGTTGTAGTTCAGGTCCATGGCCTGACCCTGCCGGAGGACCTTCACGTCAAAGTTCGACCCCCCCATGAGGGAGTTGATCACGTTCACCACGTCCCCCATGTTCTGGATCTGGAGGCCGTTCACCGTCTGGATCACGTCCCCCTTCTCCACGCCCAGGGCATTGAGAAAACTGGCATTGTCCATCCACTGTACCTCCACACCCAGGGCTTTGTCGCCGTCGAACTTGGGGCGGAGGCGGAATTTTTTCATCTCGTCGAGGGGGTCGAGCAGGAGCTTATTCACCGTCTCCCGTGGAATGGACCCCTTCTGTCCGGGGCCCGCAGCGGTGACGCCCGGAAGACGCGCCGCCGGAGCGGGGCGGGGCGGAGGGGGGGGCGGAGGAGGCACGGCGGCGACATCCTGCCCGGCGTAGCGGAGATAGACAGTGACAGTGGCGGGACCCCGGGAGAGGATCACCCGGTCGTCCTCCACGGAGAGAAGATCGTACCCCTTGAGCTTCGCACCCTGGAGGATGACCCGCTGTTTTCCGTCCTCTTCCACCCAGATGGCGTTGCCCGGCAGAGTGCCCGCGAGGCGGATGCCCTCCAGTTCGTAGAGTTCACTTGCGGTAAGCTCCTTGGATGAGGGTTCTTCCACCTTCACGGCGGAAGGGGCGGCACCGGTCAGGAAGGGATCTCCCGCGACGAAGTCCTTCAGGGTGGACTCTCTGTCCTCCGCCCGTGGAAGGGCGCTTCCGGGGAGCGGCCCGGTGAGGACATCCCGGGCGGAGGCGATCTCCCGGGCGATCAGCGACTCCTCCGCCAGGCCCGCTGCCCAGTACCCTCCGAGAGCTGACAGAAAAAGGATAAGTCCTAGGGCTGCCGCTGCGGAAAGAAGGCTCCCCTTTCCCTTTTTAAACAGAGTAAATCCCTTCATTGTCCCGTTTTTCCTTTCTTCAGAAGACGCCATCCTCCGGAGGGCTCTTTTTTCAGCCCGAGAAGGGGCGCGAAGGATTCGAGAAGCGCGCTGCGAGGCCCTTGAAAGAGCAGGTCAGCCTCTTCGATCCGCCGTTTTTCAGAGGAGAGGGCTGCGCGGCCCGATATTTCGAGGTCCCCCTCGGATTTCAGAATCTCCCCCTCAAGCCTCTTCTTCGGAGCGGTGAGCAGAGCTTCGAGGGAGGAGAGGAAGAGAGGCTGTTCGCCGGGAAGAGGAAGGACGATGCTGACCCGCTCGAGGCGGAGGTGCCCCGCCGGGCTGAGGCTCTTAATGGAAGAGAAAAGGGAGGGAGCGAACTCGGCCCGTCCGGCCTCGCCGGAGAGAAGAGGCGAGGTCACGCTGATATTCAAGAAGGCGACGGAAAGAGGGAAACGCCCCGTCTCGATGCCGGAGGAATCAAGGACAAACCCCTCCGCTGCGGCCTTCCGTGCGGCATCCCGCCACATGGTCCGTACCGCCGAGTCAAGAGGGAAAAAGACGTAGAAAGAGACGGCAAACCCGACCACCGCTGCAAATACAAGGAGGAGATACTTTCCGGCCCGTCCCATCATGCCCTCCCCAGAAGGAGCGATACGCTCAGAGTGCGGAGAGGGGGGCTTCCCGACGAAGGGGTACCCCGAACGGCTCGAATATCGGCGGAGCTGGCGGTGAGGCCGCGCCGCTCGATCTCCTGAAGAAAGGTGGCGAGATTTTCCGTGGTGATCCCCTCAAGGGTGATGGATACCCCCTCCTCTCCTCCTCTTCCCGAGGCGGTGCTCAGGCTGACCATGCTCGACCGGAGGCCGAGGGAGCTCACCACCGTGGAGACCGTGGTCAACAGATCCTGGTCCGCAGGAAGAGGTGCAGGTGTTCCTTCGCCGCCCTTTGCAGGCTCCCCCGCCAGAGACCGGTACTCCCTCAGAACTGCCAGGAGGTCGGTGAACCGCCCCTCGGCGAGGGTGCGTCGATTTCTGAGATCTCCTCCGTCCCGCAGGAGGGAAAAACCGGCCGTCCAGGCAAGAAGGGCCAGAAGGAGAAGCAGAAGGGTGGTGCGGTCCCTGATCCCCGGGAGGGAGGAAAATCCAGGAGTTCTATCAAAAAAGGAACGGAGGCTCATGATTCGCTCCTCTTCAGAGAGAGGGTGAAGCGGAGCCCGCCCCCCGGAATCTGCTGAATATCCCCGATGGACGGACGAAAGCCCTCTCCGCCTGCGGCGGTCCGGAGGGCTGAGATCGCCTCCATGCGCTCCGCCGTTCCCGTCACGTCAAGCCCCTCTCCGGAAAAGCGGAGCTGTTCGAGAACGGGAAAGTCCGTGCGCCGTGAGCCCTCTTCGGTCCAGGCAGTGCCAAGGCGTGCCAGGAGGAGGGAAAGGGAGTTATCCTTCTCCCCTGCTCCCGACAGGAGGGCTATCTTACCCCGAGCCTGGGAGAGGGGGTCCACCACCCGCTGGTCCGTTCCAAAGACCTCCCGGTAGAGGGTCTCCCCCTGCTGCGAAAAATCGGCGATGGACGAGCGGATTTGGCCCGCCAGAGTCCACTGAATCAGACAGAAAAAGAGCCCGGCCACAGCCGCCCATGCGGCCAGGCGGCGATACATTCCCGCGGTCCGTTCTCTGGCCCGGGATGCCGCCAGGGCAGGACGGGAGAAGTTGACGGAGAGAAAGGCGGGATAGCGGGAGAGGGTGGTCTCTGCGGCTGAGCGGAGAGTTTCGTCCCCCTCGCCGATCCAGACGTCCTCCTCGGCCATCTCCTCTCCGAGGGAGGCGGCGAAGTCGAGGCACCAGCGCTTCTCCGCCTCCGGCCCATCCTCTTCACCCTCGGGCGCGCGGCACCGGCAGAAGAGGGGAACACCCTTTCGGAAGAGGGCCGAGCCCAGGATGCCCCGCCCCGAATAGATGGCGATGCCGTCACCGTTCACGGAGGAGGCCAGAGCCAGAGGAAGAGGCCAGACGATGTTTTTTTCAAGGGGGAGTTCGGGGCCGCCATCGGGGATCTCCTCTCCGCTGAGGCACCAGGCCACGCCGGAGACGCCGCCATCCTTCTTTCCGAGGACCATGGGAAGAACTTCCACGGGGATTTCCCCCGACAGGAGGGGACGGAAACGGAGGGCAAGGGCATCCCGTATGTCTTTCGGCGAGCGGAAGGCGAAGGAGAAGGGGTGGACCGAGAGAGTAGAGAAGGGAACGAGAAGTAATGCCCCCTTCGAAGGCACAGCGACATTCTCTCCGGACAGACTGTTCCATGCTCCGGAGCTTTTCAAAAAGACAGATGTTACCTGCGGACTAGCCATCAAACTGCTCCTCCCATCGAACTGTCGCGGGAACCGAAGAATCGCAGTCAAGTATAACCTCAACAGGGACTCTTTCACCATCCGCAAAAACCACACTCATTGAAACTTTAAAAAACGAGCTTGTGAAGGCAAGAATATTGACGAGCCCGGGAACCGCCGAGGACGGAAAATCGGCGAGAGCCGTGAGGTCCTCCATGGAAGTGAAGGCCTTGCGGATTCGACCCTCCACAACCGCTGCCGCCGACCGTTCGTCCAGTCCGTTGAGTAGGGCGAGGACGGCAGGGGAAGCCGAATTGACGTTGATCTTCCCTCCGGACCACAGAGTGCCCAGAGTACTCAGGGAGGGGAGGATCTCCTCCCTCATTCCCGGCACGAAGAGAAGCTCTTTCAGGGAGAGAAGGGGCCGGTTCGGAAAATCCTCCCGCTCCTCTCCTCCCAGGCGGGGCTCCCGGTCGGAATCGATGAAGTCGAGGACGGGCTTCTCGAGATTTTGAGCTCCGAGCACCTTCCAGAGCTTTTCCCAGGGATCTTCGAGTTCGGTCCGCAGGGTTCGTCCGTCGGGAAGAAAAAGTTTGTTCAGAGGAATGCCGTCGTCGAGGGGAAGAATGGAGAGGTTCACCAGCACTCCGGCGTCGGGAAAGGAGACGGTCCGGAGGGCGAAATCATCGTCAAGGGGGGAATGGGCTCCTCCCGGGTGCAGGAGGATCATCTCCTTTGCCGCCGGAAGAAGGGCCTCGCAGACCATCCTGGCGGTGAAGAGCCGCTGTTCCCGGTCGTACCGCCTCATGGAGCTTCGAACGAAGAGAGCGAACCCCGTGGAGGCGGAGAGCAGAAAAAGGGAGACCAGCAGGACGGAGAGAAGCACCATCCCCCGCCTGGAGCCGCTGGAAAGGCTATTCTGAAGGAAGCCAGTCTTCACGGGAAAACTCCTCTCTTTCCGTCTTTATCTGAATTCGGAGAGCCCTCGGCCGGGGTCCGGCATATTCGTCCACCCACTCCTTTTCGCCGGAGGGGAGAAGGCCTATCCGGAACGACACCGCTCCGGCAAAAAGAAGCTGTCCCTTTTCGGGGTCCAGATCCTCCCAGTCAACGGCGGCGGGGGCGGAGAGGGGGAGAATCCAGCGGTAGAGCCCGTCACGCTCTTCCCTGCCGGCCTTTGGCCGGATGATCCGCCAGGCCCGCGCTCCGACGATTCCTCCTCCGTCGCTCCAGAAGGCGAGCCTGTCATCGGCATCCCCTCCGAGAACATCCTTATGAAGAAGGACCACGGCGGGGCCTCCCGGGTAGACTCCCGGAGAGAGGCGCATCTCGCCGGGAAGACGGCGGAGGACGTAGTCCGTGACCTGCTCTCGACTTCGCTCCCTCCGGACATCCTGAAGGCGGCGAACCAGCGAGACGGAGGGGGCGAAGGCGAGGGTGGCGATGAGGCCGAAAAGCCCCACAACCACGAGCACCTCCGCGAGGGTGAAGGCCGGGGTTCTCTTTTTATGCCTCTTCTGCTCTACGAGGGATCCCATGAAAGGACGTACTTTCTCAGAAAATCGACGGGGTTATAGGACATCTTTGCGACCCTCATCCCCTTGTCTCCCAGGTCCTCCTCGCGGTTGACGAGAGTGTAGGAGGATGCGGTCTTCTGCAGAAAGAGACGATGGATCGCCTGATAGCCTCCATTGTATTCCGGAAGGGCCTTTTCAAAATGGATCACGAGAATTTGGTCGGAGATTCCCTCGGCGATGGTGTAGGCAACGGGCACTCCCTCCACTTCAATGAGCCCTCCGATAAGGGAGGGGATATTGTTCCACTCCCGGACCATCTCTTCAATGGCCTGGTTCTCCCGAAGAAGTGCGTTTGAGGGATCCCTTCCGCTGAGCCAGAGGCGCTGGCTCTCGAGGATCGCCGCTCCGTCTCCGGAGTCGAGGGAGCGGTAGGTGAAGTTGTAGTGATTCATGAACTGACGGAAGTGGCTGCGCTTTCGGGAAAAACGGTTTCCCCGGAGGGCGATGAGGTCCTTCACCGAATGAATGTATTCCCATTGAGACCGGACACTGATTGCCTTCATCCGGTCTCCGAGCTTCTCCTTCAGTCTGTGGGCCAGGCCGTCGGGAACGAAGTGAAAGGTCTCCGGGGCAGGGAAAAGGCGCGGGAGCAGCTCTGCCCAGGGGATATCGTCCCAGGGGCCTACGGGAGCCCAGAGGTCGCCTTTTTCGGTCCGAATCCAGCAGAGCCCCTCCTCGAAGGCCCAGGAGAGGCCGTAGATATTCCTCCAAGCCCAGAGGCTGCCGAAGGAATAGTACGAAGATTTCCTCGAGCAGAGACTGTAGAGCCGCCGGTATTCGCCAGCTCCGTCAATGGAGAGGGGAGAAAAGGAAAGCGCCATTGAGACCATCGTCCTTTCGCGTCGGCAGAAAAAAAGGCCGTGGCCATATTGTACCAGAGCTGCTGCCCGGGAGAGAAAAAACACTTTAGGAAAAGATTGCAGAGGAGGGAGGGAAGAGCGAGATGAGTGAATTCCCCTCGTTTACTCAGAAGGGATGAAGGCTGGATTTTCCTCGAAAACCTCTACGCAGGCGTCCACGACGGAGGAGTCATAGAGAGTTCCCCGGCCTGACCGGATCTCTCCGAGGGCTTCGTCGAGTCCGAGCCCCGGGCGGTAGGGGCGGTGAGAGACCATGGCCTCAACCACGTCCGCCACGGCGAGGATCCGGGCCTCGGGGAGGATTTCCTCTCCGGACAGCCCCCGGGGGTAGCCGGAACCGTTCACCCGCTCATGGTGCTGGTAGGTGATCTCCGCCACCGGCCAGGGAAAGGCGATACTCCGAAGGATCTCGTACCCCGACGCGGCGTGGGTTTTTATGAGATCGAACTCAATGGAGGAAAGACTGCCGGGTTTGCTCAGAATTTCTCCCGGGACCTCGGCCTTGCCGATATCGTGGACGAGAGAGGCAATGCGAATCCCCTCCTTCATGTCGCCTTCGAGACCGAGCTTACCGGCGATGGCGCAGGCAAGATCCGCTACGCGGCTCTGATGCGCAACCGTATAGGGGTCTTTTTTTCCCACGATCTCCCCCATGGTTCTGACGAGATCTTTGAAGGACGTGCGGAGATCCTCGAAGAGCCTGGCGTTCTCAAGGGCGATGGAGGCGGCGGCACCGAACTGATCGAGAGAGGAGAGGATTTCATCGTCCAGAACGGACAGATGATCATAAGAGGCTATTGTGACCGTGCCGTAGAACTTCCCAGCCCGGTACAGAGGCAGGCCGATCACCTCGGCCAACCCATCGAAACGAGGATCGTCCCTCCGCAGAGAGTAGGAGCTGTAGTTCTTCACCCGCACCCTTTCGCCCCTACGGAGAACCTCCCCCGAAAGCCCAGAATCCACCGGATAGATCACCCCGACCATGGAGGCGAACAGCCCAGTGCCGTAGGTGAGCCGAAGGCTGGCTCCGTCCGGTTCGATAAGGGAAATACAGCCGTGAGCCGAGCCGGAGAACTCCAGAGCTTTTTCAAGAAGAGAATGAAGCAGCCGCTCCCGGTCGAGCTCCTCCATGAAGGCCATCAGCATGGAATGGGCCAGAGAGAGGCGTTTTTTCTGCCGTACAAGGTCCAGCTCAGTCCTCCTGAGAGACGTCAGATCCACCACAAGCCCCTTCATGGAGATCACCTGTCCTTCAGGGTTTCTCTGAGGGTACCCCTTGGACAGAATCCAGCGCCGCTCTCCGTCAGGGTGGAGCACCTCGTGCTCCATCTCGTACACAGGCTCCCTCCCCGCGAGAACAGCATCCCATTTGCTCTCCATGAGAGGGCGGATTTCGGGAGGAATAATCCGGTCCCACAGAGCGGTACGTTTCACGGGACCGTTTGTGTTCACGCCGTACAGAGAAGACCTTCCCGAACCCCGCATTTCATCCCTCTCAGGATAATATTCCCAGACTCCAACTTTAGCTTCGGCAAGCACCCGTTCCAGCCTGCTTTCGCTCTCCTCGAGGGTACATCTGGTTTCCCTCTCCATTCAATCGCCTCCTTCGCTGAGAGCTGGGGATATATTCCCACTTTTCATTTTAGAACACATTTCCCCTTCTGAAAAGGGGAGAGAGTGCTTTTCCTTTCAAAAGAAGGGTAGATATTTGATATTTGGCCAGTATAATGGGATGTTATCTTGGATACTCTCGGAGGTCTTTTCATGGAATCGTCCCGCCCGCCCAGAACTCTCTATTTTCTCGCCTATGCGGCCCTGTATATCATATGGGGGTCCACCTATCTGGCCATCGGCTTCACTGTGGAGACCATCCCCCCCTTCTTCAGCGGCTCCCTGCGCTTTCTGATCGCCGGCTCCATCCTGATGGCGTGGTGCTTCTTCCGGGAGAAGGAACGACCAACCCTGGCCGGGTACAAGGAGGCCTTCAAGGTGGGAGGAATCATGCTTTTGGGCGGCTACGGCGGAGTGGTGTGGGCTCAACAGACGGTCCCCTCCTCCATGGCAGCCCTCATCATCACTGTAGAACCCCTGTGGATGGTCCTCTACGACTGGCTGCTCTTTCGCTCCCGGCGCCCCTCCCTTCCGGAGGTCGTCGGCCTGATTCTGGGGTTCGGCGGTACGGTCTTCCTCGTGCTCGATCAGTCGGGGTATACCCTTTCACTCTCAGCAGGGTACACCCTCGGAATGGTGATCATCCTCTTCGCGAACATGAACTGGAGCCTCGGAGCCCTCTATTCCCGGAAGGCCCCCGTTGCCCGGTCGCATCTCCTTTCAGCGGCCATGCAGATGACCGCAGGCGGCCTGCTGCTGCTGATTCTTTCCTTCGCCGCGGGGGAGGGAAGCCGGATCTCCATCGAAACCATCTCCCTGAAATCCACCCTCTCCCTCGCCTATCTCGTCGTCTTCGGCTCTCTTATGGGCTTCACTGCCTTCATCTGGCTTATGAAGATTGACAGGGCCTCCCGGGTTGCCACCCACACCTTCGTCAATCCCATCGTCGCCATCATCCTCGGATGGTTCTTCGGCAACGAGATCATCACCCTTCCCATGCTTGCGGCCGGCGGAGTGATCATCTTCTCCGTAGCCCTCATCCTCCGGTACCACCCTTCGGACGAGCCTCCTCTGCCCTCGGAGAACGAAGGAGCCATTTGATTGAAAAAGGGCCGGGAGAATTCTCCAGGCCCTTCGCATTCACAAGAGTATAAAAGCACCCCTCAGCAGCTAAAGGGTCTGGGTATCAGCCAGCATTTCTTCCAACAGACGGCGGACTTCGGCGGCCTCCTCGTCGAACTTCAAGATCATCTCCCTGCGTTTTTCCACAGGAATACTTTCAGCAGCAGGATCTTCCTCAAGATACCGTTTTTTCTTCTCGAGTATCCTCAGAAGCTCCTCCCGATCGCGAAGAAGTTTCTGCCATT
>CAYZZX010000059.1:8692-10482 GCA_964483085.1 uncultured Synergistaceae bacterium | reverse complement strand
GGGAGTTCGAGTGCCCCTGCTGTCACTGCGTCCGCGTGTCGCCGGCCCTTCTTGCCTGTCTGGTGGAGCTTCGGCGGACCTGGGGAAAGCCCATCCTCATCACCAGCGGCTATCGGTGCGCCCCTCACAATAAGCGGGTGAAGGGGGCAACCCGAAGCCTTCACATGGCTGGACAGGCCGCCGATGTCGCGGTACCTCTGAACGAACAGGCCGCTGTCGAAATTCTTGCCCGAAGAGCGGGGATGACCATGATTATCCCCTACGGACGGCGAAATTTCATGCACCTCGCTGTGGCCTGATGGAGCCTTCTTCATGGAGAGAGAGAAATACGATCTCGATCACGAGACGGTGCGGTTTCGCCCCCTCGTGGTCGCCACAGCGAAGCGATATGCCGGAAGGGGGGCGGATTTCGACGATCTCGTGCAGGAGGGGTACCTGGCCCTGCTTCAGCTCATCCCCCGATGCCCGAGGCCCGAACTTCTGCCCCTCTATCTGAAGAAGCGCCTCCCCGGAAGAGTGCGGACAGCAGCCCGCAGGGAGTGGAAGCGGGACGATCTCCCCCTTGACTCAATCGAGGGCACACCATCAGAGCCAGCGGCCCCGCCGCAAGAACCGGCAACAGAAAATCTGGGAAACACCCTTAATGAAAAAGAGCGACATCTGGCCGCCTTATTAATAGATGGATATTCACAAAAAGAAGCCGCAGCCCGCCTGGGAATCACCCAGCAGGCCGTGAGCGCTAGAATAGCAAGAATGCGAAAAGCTTTAGCGCGGTAAAGAGCCAGAACAGGATCTGCCGTTGAAAAATTGTAAGTAAACTGGCGGAATCCTTGTTTTCAGTTTGTTATAGATTTTGACGGAGGTGTGGCTTGCAGGATCTTATAGAATGGCGTCAGCCGTTCTTATGGTTCTGATCTGCCGCCTCCGTCATTTTTTGTAGGGCTGACCCCTTAAAACTTAAGAACAGCTTGCCAGAATGTGGCGGATATGATATATGAATACATGATCATATGTTCATATATCGGAGGCACGCCATGACTGATTCCCATTCTCTTTCTCATTCCCTTTCAGATGATAAAACACTCTGCGAACTGGCCGATCTTTTTCGGGTGCTCGGTGACAGCACCCGCATCCGCATTCTCTGCGCTCTGTGCGAATCGGAGAGGGGTGTGTCGGATATTGTCGAGCTTCTTTCGATGAACCAGTCCGCCATTTCTCATCAGCTCCGGGTGCTGAAGCAGGCCCGGCTTGTCCGGGTGACCCGGAAGGGGCGAGCCTCCATTTATGCCCTCGACGACGACCATGTACGGACTATTTTTGAACAGGGGTTCCGCCATGTGCGACACAGCCATGCATAGCCACGACGAAGGCGGAATGTCTCTTCCCTGGAAGGACATGATCCGCCTGGCTGGGGGGCTGGTCCTCTGGCTCGGAGCTCTGTTTCTGCCCCTCGACGGGCAAATGCACCTTCTTCTCTTTCTGGCCGCCTATTTCACTGCGGGGATAAACGTCCTTCGCTCCGTGGCGGGAAATCTGCGCCGGGGGGAGATCTTCGACGAATTCTTCCTCATGGCGGTGGCGACGGGAGGAGCCTTCGCCATCGGAGATTATTCCGAGGCCGTGGCGGTCATGCTCTTCTACGAGACGGGGGAGATGATCCAGCATCTCGCCGTGGAGCGGTCGAAGAGTTCCATCCTTTCCCTCATCGACATCCGTCCCGACGAGGCGACGGTGATCGAA
This sequence comes from uncultured Synergistaceae bacterium, assembly GCA_964483085.1. Lineage (GTDB taxonomy): Bacteria > Synergistota > Synergistia > Synergistales > Aminobacteriaceae > JALHFZ01. The sequence continues at coordinate 8,742 of CAYZZX010000059.1, read as the reverse complement.
GAGGGGGGAGAGCGGACGGTCCGGGCGGCGGACGTGGAAGTGGGGCAGCT
>CAYZZX010000059.1:0-8592 GCA_964483085.1 uncultured Synergistaceae bacterium | reverse complement strand
CCCTTTCGGGAGTGGGGGTACCGGGCCCTCGTCTTTCTCGTGGTGGCCTGCCCCTGTGCTCTGGTGATCTCCGTCCCCCTCGCCCTCTTCGGCGGAATAGGGGCGGCCTCGCGCAGGGGAGTGCTCGTGAAGGGTGGCAATGTGCTTGAAACCCTTGCGAAGGTGAAGGGGGTGCTGTTCGACAAGACGGGTACTCTGACGAAGGGTATTTTCCGTGTGGCAGGTATGTACCCCGCGGAGGGTTTTGAAAAGGATGAACTGCTGCGGCTGGCTGCGTCGGCGGAAAGGGGATCGAACCACCCCATCGCCCGGGCGATCGTGGCGGAGGCGGGGGAAACGGATGACTCCCTCGAGTCGGTGGAGGAGCTGCCCGGTTTGGGCGTTCGGCAGATACGGGAAGGAAAAGTACTGCTGGCGGGGAATGCCGCCCTTCTGAGCAGGGAGGGCATCGCCGTGGACGAAGGGGCCGAAGAAATGCCCGGCGCGGTGGTGTACGTAGCCTGGGGCGGTCGGTACGCGGGCTATATCCTCGTTGAGGACACCGTCAAGGAGGAGTCGAAGGAGGCGGTGCGGCGGCTGCGGAAGCTTGGGATCACCACCATCGGGATGCTCTCCGGAGACCGGCCGGAAAACGCGGGAAAAGTGGCGGAGGGCCTCGGTCTCGATATCTGGGAGGCAGGGCTCATGCCTGCCGATAAACTGGAGCATTTCGAACGCATCCGAAAGAAGGTCGGTGCCCCCACCCTCTTCGTCGGGGACGGAATGAACGACGCACCCCTCCTCGCCGCAGCGGATGTCGGGTTGGCCATGGGCGGCCTCGGCTCTGACGCAGCCATTGAGGCCGCCGATGGAGTTATTCTGAACGACGACCCTTTGGGAGTCGTCTCAGGCATCGAAATTGCCCACAAGACCAGGGCCATCGTCTGGCAGAACATAATCCTCGCCCTCGGTGTAAAGGGCATCGTTCTGACCTTCGGAGCCTTCGGCGTCGCCACCATGTGGGAGGCAGTCTTCGCCGACGTGGGCGTCGCGCTTCTCGCCACCCTGAACGCTGCCCGGGTGCTTCGTTTTACAGGCCGAGCATGGGGAGGACGGTTTCCAGATCCTTATCACCTCGTCCGGAGAGGTTGACCAGCAGTATCTGATCCCTCTTCATCGAGGGGAGCCGTTTCAGCGCATAGGCCAGGGCGTGGGAGCTTTCGACCGCGGGGATGATTCCCTCTTTCCGGCAGAGCCGTCCGAAGGCGTCGAGCGCCTCTGCGTCCGTTACGGAGACGTACTGCACCCTGCCCGTGTCTTTCAGGTAGGCGTGCTCCGGACCGACGCCCGGATAGTCGAGCCCCGCCGCTATGGAGTGGACGGGTGCGGGTTCCCCCTTATCGTCGAAGAGGACGTAGGTGTTGAAGCCGTGAACCACGCCCGGAGCGCCTGCGGAGAGTGTGGCTGCATGGGCGCCGAGGCCGAACTGAAGCCCTTTTCCGGCTGGCTCCACCCCCGTGATGGCTACCTGCGGATCGTTCAGGAACCCTGAGAAGATTCCGATGGCGTTGCTTCCGCCGCCGACGCATGCGGTCACTTCGTCGGGGAGTCGTCCTTCCCGTTCGAGCATCTGCATCCGGGCCTCCCGTCCGATGACGCTCTGGAAGTAGCGCACGATCTCCGGATAGGGAGACGGCCCGACGACGGAACCCAGCAGATAAAAGGCGTCCAGATCCTGCGCCCACGCCATGAGCGCGCTGTCAACGGCTTCTTTCAACGTCGCCTGACCGTCGTGTACAGGGACGACCTTCGCGCCCATGGCTTTCATCCGGGAGACGTTCGGAGCCTGCCTTTCAACATCGACAGCCCCCATGTAGACCGTGCACTCCATTCCCAGAAGCGCCGCGGCTGTCGCGCTCGCCGTGCCGTGCATCCCTGCGCCGGTCTCGGCGATAATGCGCGTCTTTCCCATGCGCTTCGCCAGAAGTCCCTGCCCGAGGGCGTTGTTGATCTTGTGCGCGCCGGTGTGGTTCAGATCTTCCCGCTTCAGGAAGAGGCGCCCGCCGCCGTACTCCTCCGAGAGATTGACGCACTCCGTGATAGCGGATGGCCTGCCGACGTATTCGACAAGCTGTCTGTCTACTTCTTTCTGAAAGGCTTCGTCGGTAAGCGCGCTGTCGAAGGCCTCTTCCAGTCCGGCCAGCAGCTCCGTCATCACCTCGGGGACGAACCTTCCGCCGTACTCTCCGTAATATCCTCGTTTCGTCTGTCCGTTCTTTGCCTGCATCATTTCCATCTCCTCCCGGGTATTATGGTTTTCTTCAAAATAAACAAGGGACCGTTGTATACAACGGCCCCTTGTTTTGTGGATACAAAAAGGGCCGCAGGAAATTTTTCTCCCGCGGCCTCTAGAAAACAGTACAAAGGCGGCGGGACCCTAGGGCCACCACCACCACATATTCATCGTAACGTAATTCCGGTCGAGTGTGTTCGCTGTCTTCATCATGCAGGGACAATATCACGGCGGATGCGATCTGTCAACGGGTAATAAATGCGGGGTCAGACCTGCACATTTGCCCCCCTCGCACCCGCTCCTGCGAGGCCGGATTCTATCAGGAGGTTGATTGAGTGCTGGATGTAGATGAACTGGAGCAGGACGGACCAGAGGACTGACCGGGCTACGAGGTTTGCTGCGTAGGGGCTGGGGTCCGTTCTGGCGGCGTAGCTGCGGAGAATGCGGCGCAGACGGAAGGTGAGTATTGTGGAGAGTATGAAAGCGGCGGTTATGAGGTAGTTGGACCAAATCTGCCGTTGGAAATCGGTCGCGGAGAGGTTGAGGGGGTTGGAACCGCTGCTGATTACTGCGGAGAGTACGGTAGCTCCGAGCAGGAGCCAGGGGAGGGTGACGTTTATCTTCAGCTCAGGGGCCATTTCGTCGAAGGTCTTTCGCCGCAGAAGCAGCCAGACGGGCAGATAGATATAGAAGGTCAGCAAGGCGAAGAGGCCCATAAGGATCGGGCTGACTTTTTTGAGATATACGCGGTCTGTTGGGGGCAGTGAATTTTTTTGAACTCCTTCATCGGTACCGGAGTCTTTTTGCGGCTCCGGTATTGTTTTTTCAGGTGGTTTTCGTACGTCCGCTCCGCAATATTCACAGTAGTTACTTTCGTCGGAGACCATGGCGCCGCATCCGGGACAATGTCTCAAAAAAATCGCTCCTTCGGCAGAGGGTGTGATGAAAAATACTAATTCCTGATCGAAAATTCAAGGGGAATCTTCATTTATGGCAGAGGGTGGCAAGTGTTAAATAACATCCATGTGCATAAAAAGACCTGACTCAGTTTTAAGAAGCTCCTTTGGCAGAACCAGAACGAAAAGCTGGGATATCGGTTGAAATTCAAGGAGAATTTTGAGTTTCAGCAGCGGGTGGCAAGTCTTTAATTCCGTCATCTTCAAAGAAAGAACTGCCCCTGTCTTCAGGCTTTTGAATTTCGTCATCTTGAAAATTCCCCCACTTAAAGATGCCCTTTGGTTGAATTTATCGCTCTTCGCCCACAACTCCGCATAAATCTCTTGACAAATTAGACCGAGTGGTCTAACCTTATGGTCTACTACAGAAACTATGAGGAGGCAGGAAGTGGCAACCCAGACACGGACCCTTGAAACTGAGAAACAGCAGGCTCTTCTCGACGCGGCCCTGGAAGAAATATCCGAAAACGGCCTCGAGGGAGCTTCTTATAATCGTATCATAGAGCGCTCCGGTTTGAGCAAAGGGGTAGTATACTACTATTTCAAGAATAAGGAGAGCCTGTACATGACAGTTCTCTCGGAGGCGAAGCGGCAGTTTCTCTCCTCTGTGGGAACGATGAAACTTTCCAACCGGCGGGAGGATTTCTGGCCGGTCTGCCGGGAGTATTACCGCAAGGCCCTTCATTTCGCCCTGTCGAATATGCGGATCGTGAAGGTGGCCCGCACTCTCTTCGGCCCTGAAATAGATAGAACTCAGAATGAACAGATTTATGACTCCTTTCTCAGGCTTGAGAAGTGGATGAAGATGGTTGTTTCCCGGGGGCAGAAGCTCGGCGCTCTCAGGAAGGATATGCCCCTCGAGCTTTTGATGAGTACAGTGCAGAGCCTTGGACATGCCATGGATTCGTGGATTTTTTCCGAGGTTGAGAAGGGTGAAGATGTGGATATGGAGTGGTTTGTCGGTTTTGCCATGGATATGTATCAAAGAATTTTGTCCCCTGAAGGGGTGAGGTGATATCAATGTTCAGGAAAATGTTGTCGAAATTGAATGTGGTTTTATGGATCGTTCTTATTGTTGCGGGGGCTATTTTAATGGGGCTGCGGATTCAAAACAAGCTTGAAGAGTCTGCCGCCAACGCTGCTGCCCTTGAAAACCGGGAGGAGACGGCCGTCCCCGTGGATGTTGAGATCCTCTTCCTCACTGACTGGGAGGTCTGGCGGAGCTATTACGGCCAGTCGAAGGCCGGAAGCAGCCAGACGGTGACCTCCTATGTCCGCGAGATCGTTCAGGAAGTGAACGTCCAGATCGGTGACCGGGTGAAGAAGGGGGACGTGCTGCTCACCCTCTCCTCGGGAGATTACCGGGCCACCGCTGCTGCTGACCGGGCGAATTATGAGGATGCCGTCCGGGACTACAAGAGGCTCTCCGAGCTGCAGAAATCCGGCGGCGTCTCGAAGTCCCAGGTGGAGCAGGCCTATTCCCGGATGAAGAGCGAGGAGGCCAAGCTCAAGGCATCCCAGTCCACCCTCTCCCGCACCCAGGTGAAGGCCAGCATCAACGGCATCGTTGCCTCCCGGATGGTGGAGCCCGGGGAGGTGGCGGCCAACGGCGTGCCTCTTCTGACCATCATCAATCTTGACGAACTTGAGGCGGAGATCATGGTCTCGAGGAAGGACATTCATAATCTCAATCTGAAGACCCCCGTTCAGGTTGTCAGCGACGGGCAAATGTCCCCCTGCAGAATCAAGCGGATCAGCCCCGAGGCTGCACCGGGGTCGGGGCTCTACCCCGTGGTGGTCTGCCTCGACGGTCTTGACGTCCTTCCCGGAACTCACGTGGAGGCCCGCTTCATGGTGGAGGACAAGAAGGACCTCATCGTCATCCCCTCCAACCTCGTTCAGCGGCGGGGAGACAAGGCCTATGTCTACGTAGTGGAGGGCGACCGGGCGAAGCTGCGCGAGATTGTGCAGGGAGAGGGTCAGAACGGCTCCCTTGCCGTGGATAAGGGACTCTCCGCCGGGGACCTGCTCGTGGTGCGGGGAAACAACCTTCTCTTCGACGGCTCCCTTGTCAAGATTTCAGGAAAACCGGAGGCGACTGCCGCCAGTAAGAAAGACGGCAAGTAGTCATGGGCGGTCTCGTACGGTTCTGCATAAAACGGCCCGTCTTCACATGGGCCATGGTCCTCGTCTTCGTCCTGCTGGGTGTGACGAGCTACTTCAAGCTGCCCGTGGCCCTTCTGCCCAAGGTGGATATCCCCGTGGTCTTTGTTCAGACTATCTACCAGGGAGCGAGCCCCGTGGAAGTGGAGCAGCTCGTGACGAAGCCCATCGAGGATGCCCTGGCGGACCTCGAAGGGCTGGATAAGATCTCCAGCTATTCCGCCGAAAGCACCTCCTTCGTCGTTCTTGAGATGGAGGTCGAAGTGGACGTCGACCAGGCTCTCGTGGACGTGGCGAACAAGGTGAAGAGCGCAAGAAACCAGCTCCCCGACTCAGTGGACGAGCCCCTCTTCAAGAAGGTGGACGTCAACGCCATGCCCTTCCTCATCATCTCCTTCAAGAGTACCCTCCCCGAGAAAGAGGCCAAGAAGGTCATCGAGGACAACATCGTCCCCCTTCTCTCCCGGGTGGAGGGAGTGGGGCAGACGAGCGTCACCGGAGGACGGGACCGGGAGATACGAATTCTCCTCGACCCTGTTGCCCTCAGCGACTACAAGGCGAATATCCAGTCCATCGCGGCTGTGGTGGCGGCGAACAACGTGACGAACCCCTCGGGGTACATCACTCAGGAGAAGGATGAAACCTGGCTGCGCCTCGTGGGTGAATTCAATACGGTGGAGGAGCTTGAAAATATCATGATCCCCACGTCCTCGGGCAACCCCGTGCGGCTGCGGGATCTCGGTCGGGTCATCGACAGCGAGGAGGACGTCCGTTCCATCGCCCGGGTGAACGGCGAGCCGGTCATCCAGGTTCGGATCAGCCCACGGCCGAACTCCGACGTGGTGAAGTCGGGGGAGCTGATCAAGAAGGAGCTCGAAAAGGTTCTGAAGACCATGCCGGATTTCTCGGCGGAGATCGCCTTCGACGACTCCCTTTTCGTGGAATCCTCGGTGAAAAACGTCCTCCGGGACATGATGTTCGGTATCATCCTCACCGCTATAGTGCTCTATCTCTTTTTGAAGCGTTTTTCCGCCACCTTCATCGTGGCCATCGCCATGCCCGTGGCCTTGTTTTCGACCTTCACCCCCCTGGTGCTCCACGGCTATTCGCTGAACATCATGAGCACCCTCGGTCTTGCCATCTCCATGGGCGTTTTGGTGAACAACTCCATTCTCATCATCGAGAATATCTACCGCTTCCGGGATATGGGGTACTCCCCCGAGGAGGCGGCGGAAAAGGGAACGGTGGAGATCTCCCTCTCCGTCATCGCCGGTACGGCAACGAACCTGGGGGTCTTCCTTCCCGTGGCCATCATGACGGGCATCGCAGGGCAGTTCCTCGTGCAGTACGCCATGACCATCGTCTACGCGACTCTCTTCTCTCTGTGGGTCTCCCTCACCCTCACGCCCTCCATGGCGGCGCGGTTCAAGCCCGATAAGGGCACGCCCCGGCTGGGGAAAATTCTCTGCGGATGGTGGGACTGGATCTACTCCGGCTTTGAGAAGCTCTTTCTCTTCTTCCTCCGGCGCTCCCTGGCCCACCCGGTGATTACCATCTTCGTCTTCCTCGGCCTGACCTTCGGTGCCGTGAAGATGGCGGGGCTCATCGGGGCGGAGTTCATGCCCCGGACGGACAGCGGCAGCATGACGGTGAATATCACCCTTCCGAGCAATACTCCCATCTGGGTGACGGAGGACCAGACGAAGGTAATCGAAAACCAGATCAAGCAGACCTACCCCAAGGTCCAGAACATAGTCTCCACCATCGGCGCCTCGGGAGTGAACCAGGGAACCCACAAGGCGATCATCGAGGCCTATTTCGATCAGGACCCCGAGCGTCTCTCTACCATGGAGATGGCTGACGAGATGCGCCCGTGGCTCGCCACCCTTCCCGGCGTGGAGAGCAGCGTCACCGGATTTCGAACTGGAATGGGCGGCGGAAAGCCCATTCAGGTGGTTATAAAGGGAGAAGACCTCGAAACCCTCTACGGTCTGGCGGAGAACGTCCGTGACCAGATCAAGAGTGTTCCCGGCATCGTGGACGTGGGGATCGATACGGAGATGGGGAAGCCTGAGCTGCAGATTATCCCCGTCCGGTGGAGGCTCTCTCAGTACGGCATGAACATGACGACCCTCTCTCACGTGGTCTACGGCTACCTCGTGGGGATGGACTCGGGGAAATTCCGTGAGGAGGGGTACGAGTACGATATCAAGGCCCGTATCTCTCCCGACAAGGCGAAGGACATCTTCAAGGTCACAGAGCTTCCCATCATGACGAACTACGGCCTCGTTCCTCTGAAGGAATTTGCCGAGGTGCGCTGGAGAGACGGACCCACCACCATTACGAGGAAGGACCGTCAGAAGGCCGTCACCGTGGAGGCGGATGTCCGGTTTATCAGCGTGGGTGAGGCCACGAACAACGTGCGGGAGGCCATAGCCGACTTTTCACTGCCCAGGGGGTATGAGATCGATTTCGGAGGCGACGCCGAGCAGATGGAGGACACATTCGCCGAACTGGGGCAGACCCTTGCGATCGCCATCGGCCTGACCTTCATCATCATCGCGGCAATCCTCGAGTCGTGGTTCTTCGCCTTCGTCATAACCCTCTCCGTTCCTCTTGCGGCACTGGGAGTCATTCCCTCCATGCTGCTCTCGGGGGTCTCAATCTCCCTCTTCGCCCTCATCGGCCTGATCATGCTCGTCGGCCTTGTCGTGAACAACGCCATCGTCGTTATCGACTATGCGGAGGTCCGCAGAAAAGAGGAGGGGGAGCACGCCGACGTGGCTATCGAAAAGGCGTGTGCCATCCGCCTCCGGGTGCTCTTCATGGCCATCTCCACGGCAGTGATCTCCATGACGCCCCTCGCCTTCGGCACAGGCCTGGGCGGGGCCTTCCGGCAGCCCATCGCCTTCGTTGCCATCGGCGGACTGATCGCCGGAGGTCTCGTCTCCCTGCTGGCCATTCCGGCAGTCTACAAGCTCTACTGGGGCTTCCGCGAACGGTTGGCGGCAAAGCGCGAGGCAAGGCGAGCGAAGCGGGCAATTTCCGACTCTCAGGAGTCATAGAGAAGAGCTAAAAAAAGACGAAGCCCTCAGGGCTTCGTCTTTTTTGTGGAAAAAATAAAAGGCGGCCTATCTGCTGAAGATATCCTTGGGGATCATGCCGTGGATGCCCTCCCGGATGGCCATTTTCATGCAGAAG
>CAYZZX010000058.1:8593-10612 GCA_964483085.1 uncultured Synergistaceae bacterium | reverse complement strand
GCCATGCAAAAAATCGTGAACTCCCTTGCGGAGAAACTTCTGAAATCGAAAAAGACGGTGATCTTCACCGGAGCGGGGATGAGCACGGAGTCCGGACTTCCGGACTTCCGCTCCCCCTCGGGACTCTGGGGGAAATACCGGCCCGAGGAGCTTGCGTCCATCGAGGCCCTGAACCGGAACTTCGAGAATTTCGCCGCCTTTTACCGCAGCCGTATGGACACCCTCGACGAGGTCCGCCCCAACAAGGGGCACATGATCCTCGCAGAGTGGGAAAAACGAGGGCTCGTCTCCGCCATCGTCACTCAGAACGTGGACGGCCTCCACCAGGCCGCGGGTTCCGAGAATATCTACGAGCTTCACGGCACCCTTCGGGACCTTCGGTGCCAGAGATGCCAGGCGGTCTACCCCGCACAGAATTATTCCCAGGACAGCCTCTGCGAAAAGTGCGGCGGAAAGCTCCGCCCCGCAGTGGTCCTCTTCGGAGAGATGCTCCCCGAGGACACCCTCTCCGACGCCTTCGACCTCGCCGCCTCAAGCGATGTCTTCATCGTCCTCGGCTCTTCCCTCACCGTATCCCCGGCGAATCTCCTCCCCGAGCGGGCCAAGCGAAACGGAGCGGCCCTGTTCATCGTGAACCGCACTCCCACCCCCCTTGATTCTCTTGCGGACGGTCTCCTGTCGGCATCCATCGGCGAGGTCCTCTCCGCCGTGGATGAAAAACTCCAGGAGGGGGAAAGTTCCTCGTAAAACGGGCGGCCTGACCCGACTTTTCTTCCTCCGGCCAGAACCTATTCTCCGGTGAAAGGAGGGAATTTCCTTGCCGGACGATCCTTTTTCCCTTGAGGAAACAACCATCCGAAAAATACACGAAGGAATGAAGAACGGAACCGTCACCTGCAGGGCCCTGACGGAGGAATATCTCTGCCGCATCGAAGCCTATGACCGAAAGGGCCCATCCCTGAAAGCGGTACTCCTGGTGAATCCGAAAGCATTGGAGGAGGCGGAGGAGCTTGACCGCATCTACCGGAAAGAGGGCCCCGTCGGGCCTCTCCATGGCATTCCCGTACTGCTCAAGGACAACGTGGAGACGGAGGGCATGGCCACCACGAGCGGCTCCCTCTCCCTCGAGAACTATCTTCCCGACAAAGACGCCTTTCTGACGAAAAAGCTGCGGGAGGCGGGAGCCCTCATCCTCGCCAAGGCCAATATGCACGAGTTCGCCATCTGGGGAGAGAGCGTCAGCTCAATCCTCGGCCAGGTGCTCAACCCCTACGACCTCACCCGGACACCCGGAGGATCGAGCGGCGGCACCGGCGCGGGGATCGCCGCCAACTTCGCCGCCGTCGGCATAGGGACGGACACGGTCAATTCCATCCGTTCTCCCGCATCGGCCTGCGCCTGCGTGGGGATCCGGCCCACCGTCGGGCTCATCAGCAGGGAGGGGATTACCCCCTACTCCCTCGACCAGGATACGGCCGGCCCCATCTGCCGGACTGTGGAGGACGCAGCAGCCGTCCTCGGCGTCATCTGCGGATATGATCCGGAGGACCCGGAGACTGCATGGTCCGTGGGGAACAGGCCCGCACCCTCCACCGCCTATCTGTGCACGGAAGGGCTGGCGGGAAAGCGCATCGGCGTTCTCCGCAGCCTCTTAGGGGATAAAAAGGAACACGAGGAGGTCAACGCCGCCATGGAGCGGAGCCTCCGGGCCATCTCTGACGGGGGGGCCGTCCTGTTGGAGCTCGACGAGCCCATGGACACGAATGAGCTGACGGCGGAGGTGAGCGTCCATCTTCATACCCTGAAGGATGACCTCGAGGGGTATCTCAAAAAACTCGGATCGAAAGCCCCTTACAACACCCTCACCGAGCTTCTCGAATCGGGAAAGATCCACCCCGGCATCGTCGAGAACCTGAAGAGGGCGAACGCCCTGAGCAGGGACAGCCTGGACTACCGCACCCGCACCATGAAGCGCCTCGAACTGCGGACCCGGGTTTTGAAGCTCATGGCGGACCATGA
>CAYZZX010000058.1:0-8493 GCA_964483085.1 uncultured Synergistaceae bacterium | reverse complement strand
TCCGGCCAGGTTTCCGGGTGGGGAGGATATTACAAAGCGGGGGGAGGCAACGCCGGCCTTCGCTTTCTCCCCCGGTTCACCTTCGAATCCCCCCTCTCAGAGGGGCTCGCGGTCGACGGCGAATTCATCCTGAACCTCAGAACCCGGACAACCTTTTCCTCTTTCGCCGAGCTGGAGGACAATACCCATGGGGACCTCTACCGTTCGTGGATCCGCCTTTCGGGAGAACGGTCCGAAATCCGCCTTGGCCTTCAGAGGATCAACTTCGGCCCGGCGAGGCTTCTCCGTTCCCTTCAATGGTTCGACTCCCTCGATCCGAGGGACCCCCTCGAGGTGACCGAGGGCGTCTGGGCCATCCTCGCCCGGACATACTTTCAAAACAACTCCTCCCTGTGGCTCTGGGGGCTCTACGGAAATGACGATCTCAAGGGGCTCGAGCGTTTCACAAGCGACGAACATCGCCCCGAATACGGCCTCCGCTACCAGTTTCCCGTGCCCACCGGAGAGATGGCCTTCACCTGGCATAACCGCCGTCTCGACCGGGAGTACGCCCGGCGGCACGGCCTCCCCCGACTGACTGACGGCACGGAAAACCGCTACGTCCTCGACGGCACCTTCGACCTCGGCCCGGGGGTATGGTTCGAGGCCGCAGCAAGCCATATCAGTATCGATTCCTCCGAATCCCGCTGGACGAAATATCTCACCGTCGGGGCGGACTATACCTTTAATATCGGCACGGGCCTTCACGTGATCGGCGAACATTTCATCCGGTCCGAAGAGGAGGAGGATTTCATGACCAGCGCCCTCTCCCTCGATTACAGCCTCGGAATTCTCGATACCCTCACCTTCATCGCCTTTTTCGACTGGCAGGAGCACGAACTCTCCCCCAGTCTGAGCTGGCAGAGGACCCTGGACGACTGGCTTCTCAACGTCACCGCCTTTTACAACAGCGGCGGAAGGGAGACCGACTATTCCGGAACGGGGATACTGATCACGATCTCGTACAACTTTTGAAGAGAAAGAGGAGGAGGCAGCAGGATGGCAATAATCACCACAGAGAAGCTGATCAAGCGGTACCCCGTGGGAAGCGGATTCTTCACGGCCCTCGACTCCATCGATCTTTCCTTCGCAAAGGGCGAATTCGCCGGGCTCATCGGCCCGAGCGGATCGGGAAAGACAACCCTGCTGAACATCATCGGCGCCCTCGACTCTCCGTCGGAGGGGAGCGTCACGGTACTCGGCAACAGGGTGGAAAACCTCTCCCAGAAGGAAGCTGCCCGACTGCGGAATCATCACATCGGCTTCATCTTTCAGACCTACAATCTCCTCCCCGTCTATACGGTCTATGAAAACGTGGAATTCCCCCTCCTGCTTCTTGAGATGGAGAAGAGCGAGCGGAAGAGGAAGGTGGAAGACGCCCTCGAGTGGGTGGGGCTGACGGACAAGAGGGATTCCCGGCCATCCCAGCTTTCGGGAGGGCAGAGCCAGCGGGTGGCCGTCGCCCGGGCGGTGGTGAAACGGCCGGAGCTTATTCTTGCGGACGAACCCACGGCGAACCTGGACAGCGAGAACTCCTTCAATATCCTGGAGATGATGGTCCGGCTCAATCATGAACTGAAGACGACCTTTCTCTTCGCCACCCACGACGAAAAGGTGATGAAATACCTGAGGCGGAAAATCCGTCTCGTGGACGGGAAGGTCGTCCAGGATGAGGTTATCGGGAAGGGAGAGGACGGCCGTGCTTGTTCTTAGGCTCGCCTGGCGGAATATCCGGGCAGCAGGCCTTCGGACATGGCTGAACGTGGCGGTCCTGGCCCTGACCTTCCTCGTGATGGTGGGCTTCGAGGGGCTCTATTCGGGGATGCTGGCCCAGAGCAGCCGGGCGACCATCGAGGATGAAATAGGCGGCGGCCAGTTCTGGCACGAGAAGTATGACCCCTACGACCCCCTCACCCTCGATGAGAGCTCCGCTCCTGTTCCTCCGGAACTGGAGGCCCTTATCGAGGACGGTAAAGCCGCCGCCGTGCTCATTCTTTCCGCGTCTATCTACCCTTCGGGCAGAATGCAGTCCGCACTGCTCAGGGGGATCGACCCCGCCCAGAAGGTCCTCGCCATCCCCACCGGCCAACTCGCGGGAAGAAGGGAAGATCTGCCGGTCCTGATCGGAAAGAAGATGGCCCGAAACAAAAACCTGGCCGTCGGCGACTCCCTCACCATCCGCTGGCGGGACGCCTCGGGCACCTTCGACGCCCGGGACGGAAGGGTCGTCGCCATCATGGACACCCAGGTTCAGACCATAGACAACGGAAATCTCTGGGTTCCCCTTGAGACACTTCGAAAGATGGCGGTTCTGGATAACGAAGCGACCCTCGTGGTGCTCGGCGCCGGGGTCTCCCCTCCGAAGAGCCCTTCGGGGTGGATATTCCGGGATCAGGACTGGCTTCTGCGGGATCTCACCGCCGTTATGGAGACGAAATCTCTCTCCTCCATAGTGCTGTACGCCATCCTGCTCTTTCTTGCCATGCTCGCCATCTTCGACACCCAGGTTCTCTCCATCTTCCGCCGGAGAAAGGAGATCGGCACCCTCATCGCCCTCGGCATGACCCGCCTGCAGGTCATCTGGCTCTTCACCCTCGAGGGAATCCTCCACGGCGTTCTTGCGGTCGCCCTCGCCCTGATGGTCGGCTATCCCCTGCTCTCCTTCATCGCCGAGCGGGGAATTCATATTCCGGCCCTTGTGGAGGGGTACGGAATGGCCATATCGGACCGGCTTTTCCCCGTCTACTCCCTGGGGCTCGTCTTCACCATGGGCATTATCGTCATGATCACCGTCACCATCGTCAGCTGGCTCCCCACCCGGACGATAGCCCGGCTGAAGCCTACTGAAGCCCTCCAGGGGAAAACATCATGATCGGTTTCGTCCTCAAGGGGCTTCTTCGCGATCGTTCCCGCAGCCTCTTTCCGGTGCTCATGGTCACGGCGGGGGTTTTTCTCACGGTGGTGCTCTACGGATTCATGCAGGGTGTTCTGGGCGACCTGGTCAGCTCCACCGCAAAATACGACACGGGTCACGTCAAAATCACCACCCGGGCCTGGCGGGAACTCGCCGACCAGAACCCCAACGATCTGGCCCTCATGAATGGGGACTCTATCCTCGCGCAGCTGCGGCAGCAGGAAGGGGATATGTTCTGGACGGGGCGCATCCGCTTCGGAGGCCTTCTCGACGTGCCTGACGCCGAAGGAGAAACGAGAGCCCAGGGGCCGGTGGCCGGACTGGCTCTCGATCTTCTGGGCAGCGATTCCCCGGAGAAATCTATTTTTCCCCTCGAAGACGCCCTCGTCCGGGGGCGACTTCCCCGGGGGAGGGGCGAAATTCTGATAAGCGACAATTTCGCGCAAAATCTCGGTGTGAATCCGGGGGATGCGGTCACCCTCATAGGATCCACCATGTACGGCGCCATGGCCATCGCCAATTTCACCGTCGCCGGCACCCTTTCCTTCGGCGTCGTCGCCCTCGACCGGGGGATGATCCTCGTCGATCTGCGGGACGCCCAGGCCGCCCTCGACATGGAGGACACGGTCAGCGAGATCGTCGGTTTTTCCCGGGACATGGTCTATTCAAAAAAAGAGATGGTTTCCCTTGCAGGCGATTTCAACGGGAAATTTTCGAGTCACGACGACGAATTCTCCCCTTTCATGGTCACCCTCGGGCAGCAGAACGGACTGGACGAATATCTCATCTACGCCGATTCCATGGGGCTGATCATCGTGGGGATCTTCGTGGCCGCCATGTCCATCGTCCTGTGGAATTCAGGGCTCATGAACGGCCTGCGACGCTACGGGGAAATTGGAGTGCGCCTGGCCATGGGGGAGGGAAAGGGGCGGCTCTACCGCTGGATGGTCTTTGAATCGCTGATCATCGGCCTCGCCGGATCGGTAGCGGGCACCGCCCTCGGGATAGCCGTCACGGCATATCTGCAGTATCACGGCCTGGATTTCGGGTCATTCCTCTCCCAGTCGAGCCTCATGCTGCCGAATGTCTTCCGGGCCCAGGTGACCCCCGCAAGCTACGCAATCGGATTTTTTCCGGGAGTCTTCGCGTCCGTTCTCGGCGCCCTCTTTGCCGGGATCGGCATCTTTCGAAGACAGACTGCTCAACTGATGAAGGAGCTGGAGTCATGAAAAAAATTTTCTGCATTCTCTTTGTGCTGCTCTCGGCCGCCATGGCCGGAGGAGCCGATCTGACCGGACAGGAGATTCTCGAACGGGTGGACGGAAATTTCGTGGCTGAAAACCGCAAAATCACCAGCACCATGATCGTCCGGGGACGCCGGGGAACCCGGACGATTCAGTCTCAGTCCTGGGTCCAGGGGATGGAGAAGGCCTTCAGCGAATATCTTTCCCCTCCCCGGGAGGCCGGAACGAAAATGCTCAAGCTGAAGGACGAACTGTGGATCTACTCCCCCGACTCCGACCGCACCATCAAGATCGCGGGGCACATGCTCCGGCGCTCCCTCATGGGATCGGACATTTCTTACGAAGATTTCATGGAGGACCCCAAACTGAGCAATCTCTACGAGGCGACGATCCTCGGAGAGGAGACGATGACGGACAGGCCGACGGTGATTCTCGGCCTGTCGGCGAAGAAGGACGGGCTCGCCTACGAATCGAGAAAGCTCTGGGTGGACAGAGAGCGGTTTCTGCCTCTGCGGGAGGAGCGGTACGCCAAGGGGGGAAAGCTTCTGAAGACCTATGAAATTCTCGAGGTTTTCCAGGTGAAAGACCGGTGGTATCCGAAGCGGTCGATCTTCAAGGACGCCCTCGCCTCGGGAGACGGAACGGAAAACATAGTGGACTCCATCGAGTTCGACGTGGATATTCCCGAGTCGGTCTTCTCGAAGGCCTCCCTGCGGTGAGCGGTTGGACCAGCCGGCTAGGAAAAGGCCGAAATTGGAGGAGAAATCAGCTATTGACTAAAGATTACAGCTGGCCTATTATCAGGTCTATGGGGATTTTTCCTTCAGTACCATTTTCGGCACCTACAATCGAAAGGGAGGGAAATAAATGAGGAAGGCACTTGGTATTTTGCTGGTTTTTGTTATGCTCGTGGGTCTTGTTTCTTCGGTTGTACCGGCCTTTGCTGGTCCGGGCAAGGTAGCGATAGTGACAAACACTGTTTCTCAGAACGAGGAAGAGTACCGTTCCGCCCAGGAGATGGTTGATAAGTACGGCGATCGGATCGTCCACGTCACGTGGCCGGACAACTTCATGGCGGAGCAGGAGCAGATGGTCAGCGTTGTGGCAAAACTCGCCTACGACCCGGATGTCAAGGCCCTGATTATCAACCAGGCTGTCCCTGGAACGAACGCGGCGGTCGATAAGCTGCTGGAAACCCGTGACGATATATTCATCGTCTACAGCACCCCTCAGGAGAACCCTCCCGATGTAGCCGTCCGCGCGCAGCTTATCATGATGCCCGACGAACTCGCAATGGGCGACGAAATTCCTGTTCAGGCGAAAAAGCTCGGGGCGAAGGTCTTTGTTCACTACTCCTTCCCGCGCCATATGTCTCAGGTTCTTCTTTCATCCAGAAGAGAACTTATGAAAAAGAAGTGCGCTGAACTGGACCTTGAATTCGTCGACGCGACAGCTCCGGACCCCACCGGCGACTCGGGGCTTCCCGGCGCACAGCAGTTCATCCTTGAAGACGTGCCGAAGATGGTGGCAAAGTACGGCAAGGATACCGCCTTCTTCTCGACGAACTGCGCCATGCAGATTCCCCTTATAAAATCCGTTGTCGATACAGGCGCCATCTATCCCCAGCCCTGCTGCCCGTCCCCCTATCACGGATTCCCGGCTGCTCTCGGCATCGAGTCCGATCTCACTAAGCAGGACAACATCAAGCACGTCATCGATGAGACCCGCAGAATCCTGAAAGAAAAGGGAATGTCCGGAAGGCTTTCCACCTGGCCTGTGCCGATTGCAATGATGGGTACCGTCGCCGGTACGGAGTATGCGTTCAAGGTGATCGCGGGCGAAGTGCCCTTCGACAAGCTCGATATCAAGGTTCTTGAGCAGTGCATGGCCGATTACGCAAAGGTTGCGGTCAAAACAAATCCGTATATCGACGAAGCAGGCAAGAAGTATGATAACTTCCTGTTCATCCTTATGGATTTCCTGACCTACTAAGGGCGGGAGTTTACAGACAGGAACTGCAGCGAGCGAAGGATTTAACAAAAAAGCTCCAGTAAAAGCTGTTTCGAGGACGAATGGATCCTTCACCAGAGAGGGGGCTTCCGGCGTAGAGGGTTTCATAATACGTCAGAGTCGAATCACAGGTGTCGAGTTCATTCGTCCTCTCTTTTGCCATAACTTATCATTATTCTTTGATGTGCAGGGGGTATTGCGTTGAGCGACAGCCTTCTCCAGTTTAATAACATATCAAAAAGCTACTACGGGAACAGGGTCTTATCGGACATCACTTTCGATGTCAAAAAGGGAGAGGTTCACGCCCTTATCGGCGAAAACGGCGCCGGCAAGTCCACATTGATGAACATTCTCTTCGGGATGCCGGTGATAACAAGTACCGGAGGCTACGAGGGCAACGTACTGATAGACGGAAAAAAGATTGATTTTACATCGCCCCACGAGGCGATGTACGCAGGAATCGGCATGGTCCATCAGGAATTCATACTGATCCCGGGATTTACAATTTCAGAGAACATAAAAATAAACAGAGAGATCACAATCCCGAACGTAGTCTCCAGAGTTCTCGGCAAACGGCTTGAGACGCTCGATATGGTCAAGATGAACACCGATGCCCGCAGAGCCCTGGATACCCTTGATATGGGGATTGATGAGTTTATCATGGTCGCGGGCCTGCCTGTAGGTCATATGCAGTTCGTTGAGATCGCCCGGGAGATAGATAAGACAGGAATAAAAATACTTGTTTTCGATGAGCCCACGGCAGTGCTGACCGAGACCGAGGCTTTGAACCTGCTCGCTGCCATCAGAAGGCTTGCCGCGAAGGGAATCGGAATCGTTTTTATCAGCCACAGGCTTGACGAGATAGTCAATGTAGCCGACAGGGTAACGGTACTGCGGGACGGAGAGCTTGTGGCCACCAAGAACATAAAGGATACAAGCGCCGTGGAGATCGCCGCCTTGATGATAGGGCGCAAGGTAGCGATCAGCAGAGCCCGGTCGGAAAAACGCATCCTGTCGGACGAAGTTTTTCTGAGCGTAAAAAACCTGCGGGTCGCCATGCCCGGCGAGAGGGTCAAGGGTGTTGACCTCGAGATCAGGAAGGGCGAGATCGTTGGGATAGGAGGGCTAGCCGGCCAGGGGAAGCTCGGCATAGCAAACGGCATTATGGGAACCTATCCGTCGAAGGGAGAGATTATCTTCGACGGCAGCCCCATGAGTCTCAACGACCCCCACTCCGCGATCGTATCGGGGATGGGTTTTGTCAGCGAAGACAGAAAAGGAGTCGGTCTCCTCCTCAATGAATCCATAGAACTGAACATCGCCTTCACTGCCATGCAGGTGGGAAACAGGTTTTTGACAAAAGCCGGCCCCTTCCGTTTTCAAAATGATGGCGAGATGAGGGAGCATGCCCTGAAGATGATTCAGGATCTCGATATCCGCTGCGAATCCCCTCTGCAGCACGCGGGCAGCCTGAGCGGGGGCAACCAGCAGAAGGTCTGTGTCGCCCGGGCGCTGACCCAGAACCCTGTCTTTCTTTTTGTCTCCGAGCCGACCCGGGGCATCGACATAGGAGCCAAGAAACTGATTCTTGATCTGCTTTTGAACCTCAACCAGGAGTTCGGCCTGACAATCGTCATGACCTCGTCGGAGCTCGCGGAGCTGCGGAGCATATGCGACAGAATCGTCATCATATGCGAGGGCAGGGTCGAGGGCATGCTGCCTCCGGATGCGTCCGACGTGGATTTCGGCCTGATGATGTCCGGCAGCAGAGCGGCAAAAGGGGACGCTTCATCGGAGGTGAGATCTGCTCATGCCTGAGATAAAAGGAAGAGAAAGCACCTTTTTACATTTTTTCAGAAGTTTATCGGGAGACATCGGCTTTCCGACGGTGATAATCGCCCTGTTCTGGATTTTCACGCTGGTTGTCGGCCACTTTGTAGGGATATCCATGGCAACACTGGTAAGCGACACGATCAAGCGCGCCGGGATGAACGGCATCCTCGTTCTGGCCATGGTTCCCGCGATACAGTCGGGCACGGGACCGAACTTCGCGCTCCCCATAGGGATCGTCTGCGGGATGTTCGGGCTCGTCTGTTCGATCGAGATGGATATGATGGGTTTGGCATGGCTTCTGGTGTCGATTGCCATTGCCATTCCGATCGCAGCGCTGGTAGGCTACGGATACGGCAAGCTGATGAACGCCGTCAAGGGCTCCGAGATGACCATAGCCACCTATACTGGATTTTCAGTCGTTGCGCTGATGTGTCTGGCGTGGCTGATGATTCC
>CAYZZX010000057.1:0-10800 GCA_964483085.1 uncultured Synergistaceae bacterium | reverse complement strand
ATTTGTCCTTCATGAAAAATAATATCATAATTTATAAAAATAAGGAGGCCTTTTCTACTATATAAAATTATTTTTTTCTTCATTTTTAACTTACGCTATGTAAATTCACCTTCAAAAAAGCTCGAGAATAGAGGGAGCCCCGCGTAAAAAGAAGGATGGGGCTTTTGTATTTCCCCCTCAGTTGAGTCTTATCGTCAAGCCATTGAGGTGCTTTACATATGCATATTGACTTTCGTCAGTCTTTTTTTCCCGCAAGGACAGGGTTTTTTCTCAGAAGAAATAATTCTGCGAAAACAAGGAACGCAATTGCCAAAAAGGCTGCTCCGTATCCCATAAGCTCCCCTGCTGCCGTGAAAAGTGGCGGCCCGAGAAAGTACCCGGCTCCCCACAGGAGGTAAAAAACTCCCGAGATGGACCCCTTCATTGAAACCGGAACTGTTTCGTTGAGAAGTATCATCGAGGCTATGCAGAACATCCCGAGGCCGAAGCTTCCCAGAAACAAAAGAAAATAAATCATTTTACCGCTGAAAGCCATGAACAATCCCAGTCCTCCCGCCACAAGGAGCAGACCGGCATACATAGGGCGATTTGGGCCGCCGGAGTCAGTCATTTTTCCAGCAGCGATCTGGGCTATGCTGATGGCAATGTAAAAAAGAGCGAAGAAAACCGCAACTTCGCTTTGGCTGAATCCCTTTTCACTCAGAAGCACTCCGGGAATAGCAGTGACGGAGATTCCGTACCCTCCGCCGTACAGGGATACTCCCGCGAGAACTGCAGGACGGCGAATCGCTCTTATGGCACGGAAGACTTCTCCATAGCCGTACGACTTCTCCACTTCTTCAGCGATTTCCGGTTTTTTTACGAAAAGAGCGACCAGTATGGACCCGATAACTCCGCAGATTCCGAAGAACAGAAAGGCTTCTTTTCCGCTCCACACTCTGCAGGCCCAGACGCACAGCAGACTCCCCGCTGTTAATCCGAGATGAATCGAGGCGTTGTAATATCCTATCTCTGTGCCCTTTGACTGAGTGAAAAGAAGAGAGAGAAGCGCCGGCCCGAGAGCCCAAATCGGAACTTCCCCGAGTCCCTGAAGCACCCTGCCCGCCAGCAGGCTCCAGACATGGTCTGAATTGAAATAGACAAGCCCCGACAAAGCGCAGACTGCGTAGCCGGTAACGAGAAAGCCTTTAAAGCCGTACCGGTCGGCAAGATGGCCTGCGGGAAGCTGGAAGAGGACGAAAGGAAGGGCAAAGGCGGAGGCGAGATACCCGACATACTTCATTGACCCGGAAAGCTGCATCAGCCTCCCCGGCAGAAGGGCGACGATCAACCCCACTCCTGCCATCTGAATGAATGCCGCGGCGCAGAGTGCTCGAGATGTAGTCCGGTTGCTCACAATGATTGCCTCTCTTTCGGAATTTCTTATCCTTTCAAGACTTCCAGGTTGAAACAGCTCGCTCCTGTCAGTGGCAAGAATCTGTCCGGCTGGCAGGTGAGGATCAGAACCTGCAGGTTTTCGGCGGTTTCCTCCAGGATTTCGAGAATCCGGGGAAACCGGAGGCTGTCCGTGGCCATGAGGATGTCATCGAGAACCAGCAGCTGCCTCTCTCCGGATCCGGCCGCCTCTGCGAGGGCCAGGCGTACCGCGAAGTGGACCTGTTCCCTTTCACCGCCGGAAAGAATTCTCACATCGACGCTCTCACCGGTTTCCTCGGGGACGAAGGCTGTCGGCGCCATTCCCTCACCAAGAACAAGGCGCCCCTTTCGGCTACCTGCAATCCTTCCGACCATTTTCGTCGCCTTTTCTTCGACAACACGGTTGACCGTCTCCGCCAGCTCCTGACGGCATGCCCCGTAGGTATTCCACAGAAGCTCGATTGAATCGGCCGCGATCTTCTCCCCCCGGTAGTTCTGCCGAAGCTCTTCGCACTCCTCCTCAAGACGGGCGATTACGGTGTAGAGCCCCTTTCCTGAGGCAATCTCAAGGCGGGTCTCCTCCCGGGCAAGGTCCATTTGCGCGTCCTGCAGGGCGGCGCTGCGCCTTTTATCCGTTTCATGGGCTTTACGGAGGGTTTCCACAGGATCTCCCTCGAAGGCTGCCAGCAGCTTGCGATATTCCTCGGCCCTCGCCCGAAGGGAATCCCACCGCAGCGATAACTGCGACAGCTCCGCCTGTCTCTCTTCAGGGGATTTTCCATCTGCCTCAAGTATTCGGAGTTTTTCTTCGTTATTTTTTTGCCTCTCCTCGAGGGAGTGCAGGGTATGACGCTCCCGATCGAGTTCCCGATCTTTCTCCGCCGCCAGAGCCTGCACTGCGTCCCTTGCCGTCTCGACAGATGATATTTTTTCTACGGCGGCGGCAATTTCTGCCAGGGCTTCTCTTTCAAGCTCTTTCGGATCCCGGGGGTTTTCTTTCCACTCAGGAAAGCGCTCGAATATGGCTTCCGCGTCTTTTTGCCCCCGGGCTTTGCTTTCCTCGAGGGATTCAAGAGAATTCCTTCCCAGGATGGCGGCGAGACGGGTCTTCTCATTTTGAGACCGGCCTGCCAGCTCGGAGCCCAATTCGTAAAGGGCTTCCAGCTCTTTTCTGTCGCCAGTTCCGTAAGGTTCGGTCATCTCGATAAGGTCGCTTTGAGCTTCTTCAAAAGTTGCGCGCACTTCATCGGCTTTTTCGCAGGGTCCGAAGGCGCGGATTTTACCGAAAGATTCGACTTCAAGGAAAACTTCCGGCGCACCCTGCATGCGGGTTATCGCTCCAGATTCCAGGGTGACCGGCCCCGGGGTCTCTCCGGAATCCACTCGGGCTTTGAAGGTGGATTCCGGCGTGATCTCGAGGGTTATCAGGGAGGCATCGAGTCTGATTCTCGCCTCTTCAAGAGATTCAAAGGTTTTTCGGATCTTCTGGATTTCCGCGCTTCCGGGGAAGGTCCGTTCCGCTCTTTCGGATTCTGCCCTCTCAAGCCCTTCCTTCGCCCGATATGCTTCTTCCAGCGTTTCGCTCTTCTGCCGAATTTCTTCCTGCAGAAAAGCCAGTCTGCTCCCTTCCCGGGCACGGGCCAACAGCGCTTCTCCATCGTCTTTTGCCTTTCGTGCCTCAGCGAACTCCGCTCTTTTTATCTCCAGTTCTCCTGAACAGACCTTCAGCTCCTCTTCAAGACCCGGAAGGGTGTTGCGAAGGCTCGTCACTTTCTCCTCCATTTCACCCATTTCACCCCGTATTTCCGACACTTGGGCGAGCTGGGCCTTGAGGCGGCGATATTCCGATTCAGCCGCCTTCGCTTCCGCCTCGGCCTTTTTGAGATCACTGAGATGCGCATTGTAATTCGCGGCATTTTCCTCAATCATCTTCAGATCTTCATCTGAGCGCCTTGCTTCGCTCTTTAATTCTTCGAGCCGGGAGGAGAGGGCCTGTATCTTGAGAGAAAGAGCTTCTGTTTCTCGATATTCCAGTCTCGTAGATTCGAGCTCACTTTCTTTTGTCTTGATCGCATTCTCCAGGGAGGGAAGGGGGGACGCACCGCTCCCCGTCCGCAGACGACCTGTGGGCGTGAAGTACGTACTGTAGCGGGCATTCAGCCGTTCCTCCACCGCCCGGATGCCGCTGTCGACCACCTGGATGGACAGAGCCTGGCGGATGCTCGCGAGAAGATCTCCTGACAGGCTGTCCAGCTCAAGTTTTCCCTGGGGCGTCCAGAGGACCTGCTGAATTCCCCAGTGCTCGGGGCGGGACATCCCTATTTTCGGAGCCTTCGGAGAAAAGAGTTCCCGGGTGACCGAGTCTGCCTTCGGCCCCTCTGCAAGGGGCCTGTAGATCTCCCCCTCCATCCTCTCGAGAAGAGATTCCGGCTTTTCAAGGAAGCGTTTCCTTACCCGGTAGCGGCAGTCTTTCGCGGAGAACTCGACTATGACCCGGGGGGAAAGCTCCCGGCCCCAGGGGCGGAGCTGCTGAATATCTTTTCCCTGGGTAGCATGGTTGTCCATGAGCGCGCAGCGGAGTGCTTCGAAGAGGGTGGATTTTCCCGTGGCGTTCGGAGCATAGAGGATGTTGAGCCCTTCGGAGAATGGCCCCACGGTCGTTTCTCCCACAAGGCAGCGCCAGTTTTCAACGGTGATCGAATGAAGAATCATGGGCGGGTCTCCTTCACAATCGAAAAGAGGTCAAGAAGTGCCCTGACCTGTACCTCCGGCTCGGCTTCCGACAGCTTGACCCGGTTCGCCACCTCTCTCAGAAGGCCGGGAGGGAGGGCTTCGACCCATGAATCATCTTCCGGAGCCGGTGCCATTCCCGAAGCATCAACCCATGCCCACAGGAAACGGGCCTTCGCCAGCTCGGTGATCCGGTCCAACTCTTCTCTGTCCGAAGGGCTCATCAGACCTGAAAGAGAAAGATCAAGAAGAGTGGTTTCAGGATTTGGAAGGATATCTATCTGCCTTCCGAGAGCTTCAAGGTCTCCGGGGGTATAGATTTTTTCTGTACGGGAGATCCAGTTCAGCCTCCCCGTGGGAAGAGGAGTAAGGACTGGAACAGCGCCGGCACCGCCAATTTCCACCAGGAGGGCGTTGCCGCTATCTCTTTCACCGAAGGATGTCGGCTCATGAGTTCCCGAATAGGCCGTACGGGAGGCCCCTGCGGCATCTTCGAACGTCCCCAGAGAGTGCCAATGGCCGAGGGCCAGATAGTCGAGTCCTGAGCGGGTCGCCGCGTTCCGGGGAATCGGGTGATCCCACTCTCCTATGAGAGCGCCTTCGACGGAGCCGTGGGCGATGCCGATCAAGGGGTTTCCGTCGGGTTCCGCCCGGATCCACGCCGTAGGGTTCTCTCCCGATTGTTTTTCTCTGACCGGACAGGGGAAAAGGGTGCAGCCGGGAGCGGCTAAGGGAGCATTTTCCTTCAAAACAATCACGTTTAAGAGATTTTTCCAGCAACGATGCTCCCACACCGAGCCGGGGACCAATGGGTCATGATTTCCCGGGAGAACGAACACGGTGCAGGGGGCGGACGCAAGAATATCTGCCGTCTGCTGAACCAGGGTACGGTCCACGGCGTTGTCCTCGAAGAGATCTCCTGCTACCAGGATGAAGTCCACTTCCCTTTTCCGGGCGGCCTCGATGACCCTCCGGCCCGCAGCGAGGCGCTCTTCCCGGACTCGCCTCCCCGCCTCACCGAGACGGGCGGCTTTCATGCCCACCTGCCAGTCAGCCGTGTGCAGAAAACGAACCATTTCCTCACCCTCTGTCGTAAATTTTGCCTCCAAGGGCAATTCGAGCATTCTTTCAACAGAGTACCCGTTTTCTATGAATTCGGCAATAGTTACTGGAAGGTCAAAGTTTTTTGAAGTCGATTTCAAAGATCTGCGGATCGAGGGAGTAATTACAGGCAAAAAAATTCCGCCGCTGCAGGGGAGTATAAACTTCCCTGAAAAACGGCGGATTATCTTCTGGTGCCGAGGGGGGGACTCGAACCCCCACGCTGTTGCCAGCGGCGGATTTTGAGTCCGCTGCGTCTGCCATTCCGCCACCCCGGCGGGCACTGGTAATTTTTACCATACTTTACGCAGGAAGTCCAATGCTTTCGTGCCGAGTTTGCCAGGTTCGCCACACGCCTGATACGAGCTGTGACTAGTTGATCCTCTCCCAGACATCCCGTGTCAGCAGGTACACCACCGTTTTTCCCAGTGCTTTCATGTCCTGTACCGCAACAAGGATGGATTTGCCCGTCCGTGTGTGCGGTATCCGGTATATCTCTCCAAGGGAAGTCTTTCCGACTGGAATGGCTCCTATGGATTCAAGCTCATCGCAGACTTCGTACCCCGACATATACCCTTTGCGATAGATTTGGCCTAAAACATTCACTTGATTATCAAGACCGTAGGATACAAAGAACCAATCAAAATAGGAGGAACCGGAAATCCTGTACAGTTCAAACTCGGTAGAGAATGTGTTATTCCACTCAATGGAATCCGGCTCGCCCACGTTGTTGTACACCCAACTCCGCTCACGGAAGAGGTCAAGCCGGTCAGCGAGGTTCTGGGAGACTCTGGCCAACGCGGGAGAAGCCGATAGACAGAGAAGAAAAACCGCAATGTATATCAGTGTGCGATAGGGCATATCTTTTCTTGTCATTGCCATGGGAAAGACCTCCTCTACTTTTAGAGCTACCAGTATGGGATAGAACCAGGAAATTACTTCAGCTGTCCGTTCGCCGTGTCGCCTGCCTCCCACCTTCGTCGAGAACCCGCGCAGGATAACGATCTGCCTGCCACCGGCTGGGCCGCTTTCGCCTATCGTCGATCGTCTTCGGCACCCCGTTATGGAGATAGTTCGTCTACTCCCCCATAATGATAACCCAAAATTCAGATAAAAGAACCTGTGGTGTACATCAGTCGGTTTCCTTTCAGAAAAAAGTTTGCTTAGCGCCCCCTTGAAAAGTATCATGGAGGTGAAAACAGCTTCTCAATTTTTCGAAAATAAAAAGCTTCTGAGGCTGTCGACTCGCAGGGGAATATGAAACAGGACACTTTCGCCAGGCAGACATTGTAAAAAATTCAAATGAATTGAGAGAGAAAAATGTCAAACTCAAAGAAAAATAGAAGAAGGCACACTGGATATGGTGCCAAGGCTGGAATGTCACCGGGCACTATGATTTTTATTGGAGAACAGCAGGTAGACAAGGCTCGTATCAATATCATTCAGTATGATACTGCGATGCTGAAAGAGATGAACGACGTCACCCCGGAAGAATGCCGGGATTGTGTAGCCGCCCAAGGGGTGACCTGGATTAATGTCAACGGCATTCATAATATCAGTCTGATAGAGTCATTGGGGAAATACTTCGGCCTGCATCCTCTGACGCTGGAAGATATCGTCAACACCACTCAACGGCCGAAAGTTGAAGAATTCCCGAATTATGTCTATTCTGTTTTGAAAATGATGGCCTTTGATGAAACGACGAAGCGGGTCGAGAGTGAACATGTCAGCCTGATCCTTGGAGAAAATTATGTGATCTCCTTTCAGGAGCATGAAGGCGATGTGTTTGACTATGTACGGGAACGCATCAGGAACGCCAAAGGACGAATCCGTTCACTGAAAGCGGATTATCTTGCATACGCTCTCATGGACGCGGCTGTGGATCATTATTTCCTGGCCGTTGAGCGTATCGGGGATCGAATCGAGGATATGGACGACCATATCCTGACCCACCCTAAGCCGGAGAATATTCAGGAAGTACATCAAATGAAACGCGAAATTCTGAGCTTTCGCAAGGCTGTCTGGCCGCTGCGCGAAGAGGTAGGCGCACTGAAAAAGAGTGAAACCAGTCTAATCCGGCCGGGAACTAAGGTCTTTTTACGGGATTTATACGACCACATAATCCAGATTATCGACATGGTGGAAACGTATCGGGATATTCTGGGCGGTATTCACGATACCTATTTATCCAGCGTCAGCAACCGTATGAACGAAATAATGAAGGTGCTCACTATCATTTCAACGATCTTCATCCCCATGACCTTTATCGCCGGGGTCTACGGAATGAATTTTGAACACATGCCTGAGCTGAAATGGCCCTTCGGCTACTCCCTGGTCTGGGGCATCATGCTTGCAATCGCCATCAGCCTTATCTTCTTTTTCAAACGGAGAAAATGGTTTTGAAATGCGGTGAAAGAGCCCACTGTAGACGGCACGGGCCATACACCCTTCTGCTGTCTGAACTCCGATTTTTACTATCTTCTTTTTTTACCGTCTGTCAGACCAGTATCGAGCTGCTTTTCTTCCCTTCTCTTCCAGAGATGGGCTTTGTCTGCTATTCTTGAGCCATAAGGGAAATAATCACACATGCCAGAGGAGCTGATCGACATGAAATATCTTCCCTTCGGAAGTACAGGAGTCTTTGTATCAGAAATAGGTTTCGGCGCCATTCCCATCATCCGTCTTTCCTTTGCAGAGGCGGAACGGGTGCTTCGAAAGGCCTACGACAGCGGTATAACTCTGTACGATACGGCAAACGCCTATCACGACAGCGAGGAGAAGATCGGCCGGGCTCTTTCGTCCGTACGGGATAAGGTCTTTATTGCCACCAAGTCCATGAAACGGGATGAAAAGACCGTGGCGGAACATATCGACCTCAGCTTGAAGCGCCTTCAGACGGATAGAATCGACCTGTTCCAGTTCCACCAGGTAGCTACGGAAAAAGACTGGCAGACTGTGTCCGGCCCGGGAGGGGCTATGGAGGCCGCATTGAAGGCTCAAGCGGACGGAAAGATCCGCTTTATCGGCATTACGTCCCACAGCCTTGCCATGGCGAAGCACTATGTCGAAACGGGGCTCTTCTCCTCCATCCAGTTTCCCTTCAACTTCATAGAGACGGATGCGGCAGAGCAACTCTACCCCCTCGCCCGGGCAAAGAATGTGGCTATCCTCGCCATGAAGCCCTTTGCCGGAGGAGCGATCAGCGACGCCTCCCTGGCCTTCAAATTTCTTCGGTCTCACGAGAGCCTCTTCCCCATTCCCGGATACGACTCCGTGGAGTCCGTACAGCAGGTCGTCTCTTTCTACGACTCCCCCAATAAAGTGACCGACAAAGACCTTGCCGACATGGAGTCCATAAAAAAGGAAATCGGCGGAGAGTTCTGCCGCCGCTGTGAATACTGCCAGCCCTGTCCGTCAGGGGTGGCCATCGCCCAGGGGATGATCTACCCCCTTCTTGCCAGCCGCATGTCTCCTGAAGTGGCCTCGGAGTTTGCATCCAGGGGGATGGAGACAATTCCGGAATGCACCGAGTGCGGGCTGTGCATGAAAAAATGCCCCTATTCCCTACCGATTACCACTATGCTGAAGAAGCACTACGCACTTTATAAAGCCCACAGAAGCGAAAAGGAAGGTGGGTAGCTCACGCCTATGAAGGACGCTCCCCCCGTCTCACCCTGGCTCATTCTCTCCGTGGGTATTTTTGCCCTTTCAACGGGAGCGATCTTTACCCGGATGGCCAGTGCGCCCGCACTGGTCATCGCTGCCTACCGGGTCGGCCTTGCAACCCTCTTCCTTCTGCCCTTCACGGCGGCGAGAACATGGAGGGAGGTAAAGATCCTTCCGAAGCATGATCTTCTTTTCGTTCTGGCCTCGGGGTTCTTTCTCGCCCTCCACTTCGCCTTCTGGGTCTCCTCCCTCTTCTACACTTCCGTGGCCAGCAGTGTCGTCATTGTGAACACCATCCCCCTCTGGACGGGGATGCTCTCCCCCTTTCTCACCGGGGATCCCTTCACTACGAAGCTGAAAAGAGGGCTGCTTCTCGCCCTGCCCGGGGGAGTTCTCATCGGGTGGGGTGATTTCGCTCTGGGAGGCGGAGCGCTGTGGGGGGACTTTCTCGCTCTTCTCGGAAGCTTCTTCGCAGCCATTTACATCCTTTTTGGAAGAAAAGTCCGCTCCCGTATCTCCCTCGGCAGCTACATCACCCTGAACTACGGCACCGCCGCGGCGGTGCTCTGGGTCGTCATCCTCGCAGCAGGCCTTTCTCCGGTAGGATACTCCCGAAGCACCTGGGCGTCATTTTTCCTCCTCGCCCTCGTTCCCCAGATCCTGGGGCACTCGAGCTACAACTGGGCGCTCCGGTGGATTTCTGCGGGAACGGTCGCTCTCTGCCTCCTTGGGGAACCCATCAGCAGTGCTCTGCTCGCCGCCGTTTTTCTCGGCGAGCCTCTCACCATGAACATAGTGATCGGCGGAATGCTGATCCTCGCCGGAATTTATTACGCCTCCCATGAAGAAAAAGAAAAAGGGGATATCAGAAAGAGAAAGGAAGGGCCATCATGATGGAATCAAGTGTCGAGAGAATAGCAGAGGATATCGAAGCTCTGTCCCAGTTTACAGCCACTCCGGGGATGGGTATGACCAGATTTTCCTTTTCGGAGGAGGACAGAAAGACGCGGAAATATATCAAGGAGCGCATGACGGAGGCCGGGCTTGAAATCTTCGAGGACAGCGCGGGGAATCTTTTCGGCCGCCGGGCGGGAAGTCGGCCGGACGCTCCGGCGATCATGCTTGGTTCTCATTTCGACTCCGTGAAGAACGGAGGCAATTTCGACGGCCCCGCCGGAGTTGTCATGGGCCTTGAGATCGCAAGAGTTCTTCACGAGAACGAAGTGAAAACTGAGCTCCCCCTTGAATTTGCCGCTCTCGTTGAAGAAGAAGGAGGCCGCTTCGGCAGAGCCCTCTTCGGCAGCAGGGCCATGACCGGACTGGTCAACCGGCAGGAACTCCATTCCTCCCGTGACAGGGACGGAATATCTCTGGGAGAGGCCATGAAGAGCGCCGGATTTGATCCCGACCGCATAGAAGAAGCGGTACGTCCGGAGGGAAGTCTCAGGGCTTTCATTGAAATGCATATTGAACAGGGGCCTATCCTCGAAGCGGAGGGGACCGACCTCGGCTTTGTCCGGACAATTGTGGGCATTCACCAGCAGGAAGTAGAGATCGTGGGAAGGCCCGACCATTCGGGAACCACCCCCATGGACATGAGGAAAAATGCCCTCACAGCAGCGGCGAAGGCTGTTCTCTTCCTCGACGAAGCCGCCCGAGCCGCAGGTGGCGGAACCGTCGGGACGGTAGGGAAGATGGAGGTTTTCCCGGGGGCAATGAATATTGTCCCCGGAAGAGTTCTCTTTACCGTAGATATCCGGTCTTCCGAGAAGGAAAAACTCGAGGCCCTCATGACCGCCTTTGAAAAATTCTTGAAAAAAATAGAACAGGAACAGGGAGTGCAGATTTCCATGACGGAAAAAATCAGGGTGAATCCTGTGCAGATGT
>CAYZZX010000056.1:0-11013 GCA_964483085.1 uncultured Synergistaceae bacterium | reverse complement strand
GAGCTGGGGGGATTCGAACCCCCGGCCTCTTCCGTGCGAAGGAAGCGCGCTCCCACTGCGCCACAGCCCCGGCAGACCAACGGCGATTATTGTAATGAGGTACAGCCGACTTGTCAAGCGGTCCCGAGTGATATACGCTATGACTTTCAAAGATTCGTAACTTTTGGAGGGTGATCACCCTGTCCTTCGGACCGGAATTATTCTCAGCCCTTTCGGCTGACCTGAACAAACAGCTTCTTCCCGCTTCAGTGGGTAAAATCGAAACAGGAGAGTTCTGGGCCGCTCTCCAGCTTTTCCGCAAAGGGGAATGGCTCCTCTTCTCATGGAGTCCCCAGCATTACGGCTGCGGACTTGTGGGAGAAGAGGAGGTCTCGTGGCTCAAGAAGATGAGGACGGGCAGATCATCCTTCGGAGAAGCCTTGAAAAGCAACCTCGCCAGCGCCTCTCTCAAAGAAATCCACCAGGAGGGAGAAGACCGGATTCTCCGCATCAGGGCAGAACGGCTTCTTGGAGCTGGCTTTTCCCTTTCGCTTTTCCTCCTTTTCGAAGGGATGGAGCGGAACAGCAATCTTCTTATCCTCGACGGAGAAGACACGATACTGGCAGCGGCGAAATCCATCTACCCCGACTCGAACAGATACCGCACTATAATCTCTGGAAGGCCCTATGCTCCTCCTCCTCCGCTGAGAGGCCCTCGATGGGAGGAGGTTCCCTATTTCGCAAATCCGGGAGATCTCAAAGACGTCCGTGGGATAGGCAAAGGGCTCGCCAGAGCCATCGAAGAAGAATGGGCGACTAAATCCCCGGAGTACTGGAAAAGAAGCCTGAACGGTCTCTTTGGGCTCCAGGATGAACAGCCTCCCCTCCTTCTGCAAAAAAGAGGGAAGTATATCACCGTATTTCCGGATATTCTTCCCGGAGCCGAGGCAATCCCCGGACCGCTTGCGCGGAAGGTCGGCACGGAGATCATCAGCTCAGTTCTCCGGCAGGAACGGCAGCGCGTCTATGGAGGAGCAAAAAAACTTCTCGAGCGGGAAATCCGGCGGAGAGAACGCCATCGGGACGGACTGCTGAACCAACTTGAACTGGCCGGAAAAAGCGGAGAGTACAGAAAAAAAGGGCAGTTAGTGTTAGCAGCTATGGATGACATTCCTCTGAGGGCAAAGAAGGTTGTTCTTACCGACTGGGAAACGGGTTTTGACGTCGAAATAGCCCTCGACGACAAGCTTTCTCCTGCTCAGAATGCTGAAAAATACTTCAAGAAATATAAAAAAGGAAAGGTCGATACGGACGAGGTTCGTAAGGGGATCGTCTCCCTGGAAGAGGGAATCGAAGAACTTCGGGAACAGCTCGACTCCCTGGAATCCCTCGACGATCCGGAACTTCTCGCCGCTGCAGTGAAGGATATATTCGAATGGCTTCAGCCGAAAAAGGCTCTCCCCCATCATCGAGGCAGAAAAAAAGTGACATCCCCCCCCTGCATCCGCCTCGAGAACGGTGCAGATGTAATCTGCATCGGGCTCAATGCGCGGGGGAACCGGCACGTCACATTCAAAGTTGCCTCCCCCATGGACCTGTGGTTCCATGTCCATGAACTTCCCGGAGCCCATGTGATTGTAAAACGCCCCGGAGGCCCGGGAACTGAAGGGGAAGACACAATTAAAATCGCCGCTTCCCTCGCGGCGTGGTTCAGCAGAGGGAAGGGCGAAAAAAGTGTTCAGGTCGATTACACTGAGAAGAAAAACGTACGGTCGATTCCAGGAAGCGCCCTCGCTAAAGTGACCTACACCTCTCCGAAGACGATCTCGATCAGCCCTGATCTCTGGAAAGAATTTCCCGAAGTCGCCCGATCAAGAAAACTGGCAGAGAAGCTCTAAAAGAAAGCCGTTTGTGCGAAACTGGATGAACAAAGCCGAGTTTCCAGGAGTGAAGGAAAACTCGGCCGAGCAGAGCTGCCTGCTTCTTGTCAGCGCCATAGAGCCCGTCACCGTCGAGGGGGTGACCGATATGACTCAGGTGGACCCTGATCTGGTGAGTTCTTCCGGTGGCGATGTCGCATTCAAGAAAGGAAAACCCCGCTCTTCGCCACAGAACCCGGTACTCGGTCAAGGCCGACTTTCCCTGGGGGACGACAGCCATTCGGAGGCGGTTTGAGGAGCTTCGCCCCACGGGGAGTTCGATCCTCCCCCGGAGCCCTTTCATATTTCCCTCCGCAAGGGCGAGGTAACGCTTCTCCACTACCCTCTCACGAAACTGCCGCTGCAGATCCTCCATGACCGATTGTTCCCGGGCGATGACGAGAAGCCCCGATGTGGTGGCATCAAGACGATGAACGATTCCCGGCCTGAGGACGTTGTTGAAGGGCCCGAAATCGCCGAATCGGTGAAGAAGGCCATGCACCAGCGTACCCCGCCAGTTGCCGGGAGCAGGGTGCACCACCACCCCGCTGGGCTTATCGACCACAAGAATCCACCGGTCCTCATAAATTACGTTGAAGGGAACTTCCTCCGGTTCAAGTTCAAGGCTTTCCGGAGGAGGAAGGATGACCTCCGCAGTCTCCGCACCTGTGAGTTTCAGTCCGGGACGCAGGCGCTTGAAGGGCGAAAGTGAAACCCTTCCTCCTTCGATGAGTTTCTGCGCAAAAGTGCGGGGAATTCCAAGCCGCTGGGAGAGAAAAACGTCAAGGCGCTTGCCGGCGTCCTCCTCCCCCGCTGCCAGGTTTTCTCTCGAAGGGGAGGAGAACTGACCGCCGCTTCTATCGTCTTCACTTTCGTTGGAGAGGGAAGAAAAAGGATCCCCTGTCCTCATGGATGCATTTACTTTCCGCCTGTTTCTGAAAGAACGGATGCGCATCGCGGGCATAGTCCTTTAGCGTCACGGTTCGCTCTGTACTGCCAGCAGCGGGGGCACTTCTCCCCCTCCGCCCGGGCGATGCCGACCCTGATTCCTGTTTCGTCATCCTTTTGGATAACAGGCATATCCTCAATACCGTCAACCCAACGGAAATCCGAGACGATGGAATACACCCTGAGCTCCTCCTCCGTGAAGAGGGATTGCACGTCCTTCGCCCCTTCAACTTCCACCACTACCCGTGCGTCAAGGGGGTGTCCGATGATGGAGGTGCTTCTGGCGATTTCAAGAGCCCTGCTCACAGCCGAACGGACGATGAGCATGGCATCCCACTTTTTCTCGAGATCGCTGTCGTCGGAGAGATCGTCGAGGGAGGGCCAGTCAGAGAGGAAAACGCTTTCTTGAAGTGTTCCGTCGATCTTTCTCATCTCCTGCCAGATTTCCTCGGCGGTGAAGCTCAATACAGGGGCGAGCATTCCCGTGAGGATGGAGAGAATCCTCCACATAGCCGTCTGTCCGCTTCTGCGGCTGAGGGAGCAGGTGCCGTCAGCGTACATTCTGTCCTTGCTCGAGTCGAGATAGAAGGAACTCAACTCGTTTACGCAGAACTGGTGGATCGCCACGGTGGGAACGTGAAATTCGTAGTCGTCAAAGGCTGCCGTCCCCTTCTCGATCACTCGTTTCAACTTCTGAAGAATCCAGCGGTCCATCTCCGTCATTTCGCTGAAGGGAACTGAATGGGCGGCTGGATCGAAATCCTTCAGGTTTGCCAGCAAATAGCGGGCTGTATTACGAATTCGCCGGTACGACTCGCTTAGATTCTTCACGATCGCCGGAGAGATCCGGATATCGTTTCGGTAGTCGGTCGATGCAACCCAGAAACGGAGAATATCGGCACCGTACTGGTTGATAACCTCCTGAGGGCTGACGGTGTTTCCGATAGACTTCGACATTTTTTTGCCCTCGCCGTCGACGATGAAGCCATGGGTGAGGACCTGTTCGAAGGGGGGCTTTCCGTGCATCCCTACGGAAGTGAGTAGAGATGTCTGGAACCAGCCCCGGTGCTGGTCGCTCCCCTCAAGGTACATGTCTGCGGGCCACTTCAGCTCAGGCCGGGTCTTGAGAACGGCTTCATGGCTCGTTCCGGAATCAAACCAGACGTCCATTATGTCCGTCTCCTTGCGAAGCTCCGTTCCGCCGCAGTGAGGGCAGACAGCCATGTCGCCGAGAAGCTCCTTCGGGGACATGGCCCACCAGGCGGAGCACCCCTTTTCCCGAACAATGGGCAGAATTGCCCGGATGCGGTCCTCCGTCAGCACAGGTTTTCCGCAGCCGGTGCAGTAAAAGGCCGGAATGGGAACTCCCCAGATCCTCTGTCGGCTGATGCACCAGTCGGAACGATCTCTGACCATGTTGTAGATCCGTTCCTTTCCCCATTCGGGAATCCAGCGGACATCATTTTCGATGGCCTTCAGAGCCTGGGATCGGAATTCAGAAATGGCGATAAACCACTGGTCCGTCGACCGGAAGATGACCGGCTTTTTGCAGCGCCAGCAGTGAGGGTATGAATGGCTGATGGAATGGCTTCCAAGAAGTCTTCCGCTGTCGGTGAGGACCTCAATTACTTTTTGGGCACCGTCCTTCAGAGAGAGGCCGTCCACGAGGCCTGTCCCCTCTTTGAAGTACCCCTTCCCGTCCACAGGGTTATAGACCGCAATGCCGTACTTCACTCCCGACTCGTAGTCCTCCACGCCGTGCCCCGGTGCGGTATGAACGCATCCCGTACCGGTATCGAGAAGAACGTAGTCGGCGAGGAGAAGAGGGATCTCCCTCTCGGGGTAAAAGGGGTGCCGGGCTTTGAAGCCCTCCAGTTTGTCCCCCTTCGTTGCCAGCAGCTCTTCGTCGAAGGACAGTCCCGTAGCCGATGAGACGCTTTCAAGAAGGGCCTTTGCGAACATGTACACCTTATCTCCGCTCCTGTAGAAGCCATAGTCATGGCTTCCTCCGAGGGCAACAGCCATGCTTGCAGGGAGGGTCCAGGGGGTAGTCGTCCAGACGATGATGTTGACATCTTTGCCGGCGAGGACAGGATCTATTTTTTCTGCTTCAGGCAGGGAGTAGGCGACAAAGACGGAGGGGGATTTTTCATCCCAATACTCGATTTCCGCCGCCGCAAGGGCGGTCTGGCAGTCGATGCACCAGAATACGGGCTTCTGTCCCTTGTAGACAAGCCCCTTGCTCACCAGATCGGCGAAGGCGCCGAGCTGGGCGGCCTCATAATCGGGAGTCAGGGTGATATAGGGGTTTTCCCAATCGCCCAGTACACCGAGGCGGATGAATTCTTTTCTCTGAACGTCAAGAAACTCAAGGGCGTATTCGGTACACTTCTCACGAAGCACCACCGGGTCGATAGTATCCTTGGTTACACCAAGGCTTTTTAATACATGCAGTTCGATAGGCAACCCATGGGTATCCCACCCTGGAACATAGGGGGCAAAGAAGCCCCTCATCGCTTTGTATTTGGGGATAAAATCCTTCAATATCTTGTTGAAGGCTGTACCGATATGAATATGCCCGTTCGCATAGGGAGGTCCGTCATGAAGGATAAAGGACTGTTTTCCCTCCCGATTTTTCTTCATCTTGCCAAAAATGTCCTGCTCCTTCCAGAAATCGAGAAAACCGGGTTCACGCTTCGCCAGGTTTGCCCGCATGGGAAAGGCTGTTTCGGGAAGATTCAATGTCTCTTTATAATCTGTGGTCATTATGGTTCCTCCTTACTGAAATAGGGGAAAAACCGCCCTCAATATCACCGAGGACGGTTATGAGTCGTGCATATTTTAGCATAGGTAAGAGCAGTTATCAGACCTTCGGCAGAGAATATTTCTCCGTTGTGCGGTTCTGTAGGAAATACAGTGCTGCAAGAACGACAAATCCGAAAAGATCGCTCTTCCATCCGGGAATGAGAAGGAAAAGAGCTCCCGAAAGAGCGATGATCCTCTTCCACCATTCAAGCTGTCGCCGGTAAAAGCCTACGGTGCACATCCCCAGGAGAAGCACTCCCAGCATAGCAGTGAAAACTGCGGTGACGAAGGGGAAAAAGCTGTAGTTCACCAGCACAAGAATGGGGTTGTAGACGTATATAAAGGGAACGATAAATCCAGCGAGGGCGAGTTTAATCGCCGTTCCCCCCGTCTTCATCGGTTCCGCTCCCGCTATACCCGCTCCGGCATAGGCCGCCAAGGCAACGGGTGGACTCAGGTCTGCCGCAATGCCGAAGTAGAGAACGAACATGTAGGCTGCCATGGGCGGAACATCGAGCATGAAGAGCGCCGGTGCGGCCATGGTGCTCGTGACGATGAAGTTTGCTGTGGTCGGCAGCCCGGCACCGAGAAGGATGCATGCCATCATGGTGAGAAGCAGGGTCAGGAGCAGGTTCCCTCCGGCGAGGGTGACGATGGCGCTTGCGATCCGAAGACCCAGGCCCGTAAGAGTTGCCGTGCCCACGATAATTCCCACAGTAGCGCAGGCGCAAGCCACACCGAGAGCGGAACGCGCGCCGCTTTCAAGGGCTACGATGAGCTTTGTCGGCGTCAGCCTCGTTTCCTTGTTGAACCATGAGACGACGAAGGTAATGAGGATCCCGTTATAGGCTGCCTTCAGAGGAGTAAACCCTCCGATGAGAAAGTAGACGATGCCAATCAAGGGAATGAGGAGATGCCCCTTTGTTCGGAGAAGTTTCCAGAG
Organism: uncultured Synergistaceae bacterium; assembly: GCA_964483085.1. Taxonomy (GTDB): domain Bacteria; phylum Synergistota; class Synergistia; order Synergistales; family Aminobacteriaceae; genus JALHFZ01. Next base: position 4,419 of record CAYZZX010000056.1, on the reverse strand, counting down.
ATTGGGAAGCTGTTCTCTGGGAAGCCCCTTCAGCCCCAGACGGGTTGCCTCAAGGTGAACCTGTACCATGACGGCGAAATAATACAGAAGCGCCGGAACAATAGCAGCAAGGGCGACTTCAAGATAGGGAACGCCCATGAACTGGGCCATGATAAAGGCCGCCGCGCCCATGACGGGCGGCATGATCTGCCCTCCTGTTGAGGCCACAGCTTCGACTGCTCCTGCGAAGTGAGGCTTATACCCCACGCTTTTCATCAGAGGAATGGTGAACATTCCCGTGGTGCAGACGTTCGCAACGGATGAACCTGAAATGGAGCCCATCAGCCCCGAGCTGAGGACAGCCACCTTTGCCGGTCCGCCTGTCGCCCATCCTGCCAGGGCCATGGCCAGGTCGATGATGAATCGTCCCATACCGGTCTGTTCAAGCACCGACCCGAAGAGGATGAACATGAAGACGAAGGTTGCTGAAACAGAAAGAGGAATGCCAAAAATTCCCTCCGTCCCAAGGTACATATGGTTGACGATGCGATAGATATTGAACCCCCGATGCTGAAAAAGAGAGGGGAATAAGCGACCGTAAAAGCAGTACAGAAGAAAAAGGATAGCGATAAGGGGAAGTATCGGGCTCGAAACCCGCCGTGTGGCCTCCAGAAGCAAAATGATGCCGAGGAAGGAGACGATAAGGTCCATGGTCGTGGGAAGCCCGGCTCTTTGAATCAGAGCATCGAATTCAAAGACGAGATAGAGGGTAACGAATGCACCCAAGGCGGCAAGGATGTAATCGTACCAGGGCACGTCTCCCTTTGCGGCTTTCTGAGAGAATGGATAGAGGAGAAAAACAAGAGTGAGAACAAAAGCCAAGTGAACTGACGCCTGAATGATGGACTGCATGAGACCGAAACCTGAAGTATAAAGATGAAACAGCGACATGGAGACGGCGAGTATCGTGACGAGATAGGCAGGAAGACCGGAGAGTTTTCTGTACCGAGCTTCCGTATCGAACTTTCGTACAATTTCGTCGAGGTCGATCTGTTCGCTTTCTGGGGGAAGAAGATTTTCTTTGATATCTGTCAAGCGGGTCACCTCCTGAAATAGTGGATATACTTTTTATGATGAAAACTGTCACCGTCTAATTGAGAATTCTATCACAGAAAGGGGGTATTTTTCAAAGAGGGAAATTTCATTCTTTTTTGATAAGATCAAGATATTTCTACCGAGTTGTGCATTTCCTACACGGTACCGAAGCAATGGAAGAGATTGCCCGCCCCCCCTGATATGCATCCAGTCAGGTCCCATGATAAAGCTCCCATTGCGGGGAGCCTCCGAGGGAAGTCCCGCATTGTGGGAGACCGTCCGCTCCTCCCAGAGACGGATGCGACCGTTGACACCCCGGTATTCGTCCTCCACCAGAGTGTTCTCAACGGAGTGAATGAAGCGCAGCGTGAACGAGTCGCCGGGAGATATGTAAAACTCATACAATATGGTGCCGGAAGTATCGCGAAGAATGAGAGCAGGAAGGGGAATTGCTGCCGAATATACGGCTATGCACAGCCATGAAACGGTTAAAATCCATTTTTTTATTCGGGGGATCATCAAGTGGAAGCACCACCTTAAAGAAAAGCGGAAAAGGGTTGAAAAATGGCGAGCCTGGGCCGATTCGAACGGCCGACCTACAGCTTAGGAGGCTGTCGCTCTATCCTCTGAGCTACAGGCCCGCGCCCTGAAGCGCCCGCAAAAAGAGAAAAGCACTAACCTCCCCTTCTCGCGAACAGAGGGAATAGTACCATCCGAGAGAAAAAATTTCAAGTTTGACTGAGAATTTTTGACTGTGATAAATTTACCTCAAAACTCTAGAGAAGCAATATCACAATTTTCCCTTTGAAGCCTCATATTCTTGCGTGCACTTTATAAGCAGCGGTAAACAAGCTATTATCATTCTCTCTGAATTTTGTTCAAGTGTAATAAGCACATTATCATCTTGCCAGGTATATTTTTCTATAGAGTTGTCTGGTTTAACCGGTTTTCCGAACTTTTCAATCGCGGCAGCTTTCATTGCCGGAAAATCCGACGGGGTTTTACAGCGTAACCCAACACTAATGAACTGCCCTTTCCAAAAAGTATAATTTATACTGGAAAGTTGAGCGGATCCAAAGGAAAGATCCTCATCCGCCTTGCTGTAATACTTAAAACCAAAAACTGGTTCTTCATACAGGCTCCCATCGGTCTTTCCAAGGGCCGAAATAGGGTCTCCCCATTTTATTCCTCTGAATCCGTCGGGGCTGTTTTTTATGGCTTTGTTTGCCGCCGAAACGGACGACAACACCAAAATCAAAAGGAGAACAAAAACTATCTTTTTCACGTCAACTCCTTCTGTGAGCTTGAAAATTTTTTCATAATAAACTCATGTAGGCTGGCAGATATAGAAAGCCATACCGAGTTGCAAGTTATCATTGAGGGCAGCGTAAAACTACTAATTTTTTTACTTCTTCGTTATTCCCAGATCCCTGGCGAAATCTCGAAGACCGACATAAGAATCTGCCTCGCCTTTCGCTGCTTCTTTATCTTTCCAACTTGCGATGCGTAAAGTTCGGCTGGAATTGGAGTGAAGCGAGAAATCAACGAAATATACGTCGGCAGGATCGCCTGGATCTGATACACTTCTCCAGTATGTACATATTGCAAGATACTTTTCGCGAACTCTATCTGTATAGTAAATTCCACCAAAACCAATCGCAACTAACTTGTTATTTTTATAAATAAAATAATTATTGGATTCAAAATTGTGAAACTTAAAGGAGTACTTGTCTGCTGGCAAGTCGTAGATAGTCAATTCCTGCAAAGGAGATCCCATAATTTGTCGCACATCGTTTCTCGAACTGTTCCACTGTGGAAACCCCTTGGGCATGTACGGTTTTTGTTCGCTTCCGTCTATGAGCCAATAGTAATTACCGTGAGCTGCTAAGACTAATTTCTCTTTGATCTCTTCACTGGTTAAAGCTCCATTCCCCGCAGATGCTATACCATCTCCGTGAGAAATAGAAAACAAAAAACCAATCAAGAAAATGAGAATCCACTTTTTCTTAATCATATTTATCCCTCCGTTATTTTTTTGTATTCAGAGAGATCTTTCCGAATTCGCAATACCCCTGGTGATTGATATTGTCATTAATTGTCTTAATGCCGACAGTTTCAAAATCTACCAGAAGAGAGAAAGCGGAAGAGTCTTCCCCTTTTCCAGAGAGGACTTCCGTGCCGTTCAGAGAAACGATGTATTCTGTCGTAGAAACATTGTAGGAAAGACCCAGCCGAACAGGTGCCTGTATTTGGGAGGTCTTTTTTTCTGCTAGCAACCAAGAATAGATATAATCAGATCTATCCATCTCCATGAATTTTACTGAGATAAGACCATCACCATGTATTTCCACTCCTATGCCTTTTTTCCGTTGAATAAAGTAAAGGCCGGGGGCCGCATTATCCATAGTGACAATTTCAACTTCACATTCCCAGAAGATACTATTTCGAGCCGCATCCTTCAGGGTGGCCATTTTAGTAAAAGAATTTCCCTTAGAATACAACCTGTAGTTTGCGTCGACAAACTCTCCTTTTCCTGCATCATCGACGAATTCGTTAAATACGTTTTTGGAAAGGGTTTCCCTCGAGTAAGCAAAACCTTTCATTGGACACAGGGCTATAAACAAAAGCAAGGAAAGAAAAATACAGAGCGTTCTTTTCATGGCCTATCTCCCCATGAAAGAGATGGACTTGTACGTTCCTCTCGCAACGTTGCTGTCCCACATAGTACCCACAAAGACACCCGTATAAGCGATAGACGTGATGTTTGGCATATTTGACATTTTCTTAGCACTTCCGGTCACAGCTTTTTCTCCGTTGATAAAACCTGTAATTTCACCAGTATCTACGTTGTAGAGCATCTTCAGTTTTGCCGGTGGAACAAGTTTTTGCGGCAGCTTCCCTTTAGACACATAATTTATTTTATCTGAACCACTGAAGCGGAGTTGCGTCTCCGAAGGGGTCACATAGAAATAGAGTGTTACATCTTCCTTGCCCATGTATATTCCTGCTGTAGCGCCTCCCTCAAGGGAGGTTATCTCAGCCTCTGTTTCATAATGGAAAAGATAGCGGGCTTTGGAAGGGAGTGTCATTCCTTGATGAGCAACGAAATTATTTCTCGTTATCTCGAAATGCCATCCTTCAGGGACTGTGTGTACACTGTATCGTCCTTTTTCATCGTCATCGGATCGTTGTTCTTTCGCGAGATCCCAGGAAAGTTCAAGGGGCGCTGCGAAAACCTGCGAACCCACGGCAAGGAATGCAAATACCACAAATATGAAAACGGCTAAGAATGAGGTGGTCCCCATCCTTTGGACACGAAACAAGCAGAAGTAACAAAGATTTAAT
>CAYZZX010000055.1:3212-11025 GCA_964483085.1 uncultured Synergistaceae bacterium | reverse complement strand
GCGTCGGTGCTCTATATCCTCGGCTTCACCGCCCTCTTCGCCCTCAACGTCCGCCACATGGTCTCCCGGATCGAAGGCGCCCTGGTCGTTCAGGCATATCTCAAGAAAGACGCCCTGCCGGACGATCTGCTCGCGAAGCTGAAGACCATTCCGGTGGTCACCTCTCTCAAGACGATCTCTCCCGACGAAGCCCTCAATCGCCTCCGAGCGAAGCTGGGCAACCAGGCCCGGGCGGTGACCCTTCTCGGAGAGAACCCCCTTCCGTGGAGCGTTGAGGTTTCGGTGACAAAGGCTGAATACATCACCCCCCTCGTTCGGGATCTCATGATCTTTCCCTCCGTTGAGGAGGTCCTCTATTCGGGGAAGTTAGTGGAACGGCTCTCTGCCATCTCCCGAACGGCCTCAGGAGTCTCGGGGGCCATTCTCTTGCTCACGCTGGGCATCAGCGCCCTCGTCATCTTCAATACCATCCGCATCGCTATCTACTCGAGGAAAGAGGAGATCGAAGTCATGCTCCTCATCGGGGCTACGAAGACATATATCTCCCTCCCCTTCGTCTTTCAGGGGCTGCTTCTCGGTGCCGGAGGAGCGCTGCTTGCCGTGGGGGGCTTGTGGGCCACCTACGCCTCCGCCGTGGCCGCCATACGCACATCCCTCGTTTTTCTTGATATAATCGTGAACCGGCAGGTGCTTCTCCAGTTCTTTCTCCTTCTTTTCGCCTTCGGCGCCACACTGGGCTGGATTTGCAGCTGGCTTGCGGTTCATCGGTTTACCTCCCGGGCCATGCGCCCGCGGTAAAGAGAGTAGAAAGGGGAGGGGACAGCCGTGAGAGGAAAAATTCGGACGGTAATCGCAGCAGCGGGAGTTCTGGCGATGGTTTTTCTTGCCGGATCGTCTCTTTTCGCAGCTCCCGCAATCGACAACCGTATTGCCGCAGAAGAAGCGAGGATGCGCCGCCTCGAACAGCAGATCGCCGAGCACGAGAAGCGGGTGAAGCTGATGGGGCAGAAGGAAAAGGGCGTGCTGACCGAGATCAATAGCCTCGATCAGAAAAGAAAGGTCACGGAGCAGCAGATCCGGGTGCTTGAACTGAAGCATGAAAAAGTGACGGTCACCATCGACTCTCTCCGGGCCGACGTGAAGTCCGCCGAACGGGAGTTGACGCAGATGAAGTCCGTCCTCGAAGACCGCCTTGTGGATATCTACAAGTACGGCGGAGTGGCGGAGTTCAACCTCCTCCTTTCCGCATCGACGGCTCACGAGGCCATGGAGACGGCCTTTCTGCTCAACCGGATCGCCCTTCAGGACCAGGCCATGATCGATTCCATGCTCGAGAAGAAAGACCGCCTTGCGAAGTCCGCCGCCGCCATGGAGCAGCAGCAGAAGGAGCTTGCGGCCAACACGGCGAATCTCTCAAAGGCCCGAACAACCTATAAATCCCAGATCAACGAGAGCAACACCTTTCTGGGGAAGGTGCGGAAGGAGAAAAGTCTTCACCAGCAGGCTGTGAAGGAGCTGCAGGAGTCTCAAAAGGAGATTCAGCGGACCGTCGTGGCCCTTATGAAGCGGAAGCAGGAGGCGGAGACCAAGGATACCACCCGCTCCACCCGCTATACCTATCTCCCGACGGGAGGGCAGCTCTCCTGGCCGGTGCAGGGGCAGATTTCAAGCTCCTTCGGAATGAGGGTCCATCCGACCTTCCGCACTAAAATGATGCACACGGGCATCGATATCCGGGCTTCCCGGGGAACTCCCGTCAGGGCCGCCGGTCCCGGCGAGGTACTCTATGCGGGATGGCTCCGAGGGTACGGCCAGATCGTCATCATCGACCATGGAAAAAATCTTTCTTCCGTCTATGCCCATCTGTCGAGTATCTCCGTCGGTGAGGGCAGTGCCGTGAAGAAAGGACAGACTATAGGCTCAGTGGGCAGCACTGGAACCGCGACGGGTGCCCATCTTCATTTTGAGGTTCGGGTGAACGGCGATGCCCGGGACCCCATGAAATATCTCAGGCGATAGAAAGGAAGGCAGGATTATGGCCATAGATAAAATTCCCCTTCGGAAACGAGTTCGGGATTGGGCGGCTGGCATCGTCATCGGTGCGGCCCTTGCGGGATTTCTGTTTTCGGCCGGAGCGGCCGATCTCACGGATCTCGAACGCATCACCCCCTTCGCCCCCCAGTCCCTGTGGCTGCTCAAGCAGGCCCGGGCGATCATAGAAACCTATCAGGTGGACTCGGAGAGCAAACCTGTCGAGGACGACAAACTGCTCTACGGCGCCATCAAGGGGATGGTGGAGGCCTGGGGCGACCCCTACACCCGCTTTGTAGACCCTCAGCAGCTGAAGGAAGAGGAGATCGAAATGGAGGGGGAGTACGGCGGGCTTGGCATCTACATCGGCCAGCGGGACGGACAGACCCTCATCATCAGCCCGATCGAGGACACTCCTGCGGATAAGGCGGGGGTCAAGCCGAAGGACCAGATCGTGAAAATCGGTGAAGAGATCATCCTGGGGTGGGACTCCCAGCAGGTGGTCAAAAAGCTCCGGGGTAAAGCGGGAACATCGGTGACTATCTGGGTCCGCCGGGATGGAGAGGACGAGCTGCTCAAGTTCGAAATCACCCGCGAGAATATAAAACTCGAATCGGTCCGTTCTGAGATGATAGACAAAACCCTTGGATATATCCGGATCAGCCAGTTCAAACAGAAAACTGCCGTTGACGTCAGAAACGCCATCCTCTCTCTCTCAAAGGAGGGAGCAAGGGGGTTCATCCTCGACCTCCGGAACAACGGAGGCGGGCTGCTGAACAGCGCCGTTGAGATCAGCGACATGTTTTTGAACGGCGGCCTGGTGGTGGGCATGAAGGGGAGAATTGACCGGGCGAACGATGAGATATCCGCAAACCCGGGCACCCTCACGAGCCTGCCCATGGTCGTGCTTATCAACGAGGGGAGCGCCTCCGCCTCTGAGATCGTCGCCGGTGCCCTGAACGATCGGGGGCGGGCTCTGACCGTGGGGAAAAAGAGCTTCGGCAAGGGATCAGTCCAGACCCTTTTTAATCTCACAGACGGATCAGCTCTCTACGTGACCATCGCCCGGTACCATACGCCTTCGGGCAAGGTCATCGATCATGTGGGCCTTGAGCCGGATATTCAGGTGGACGGAGAAGTCACGAAGGAAAAAGAGAAGGACGCCCAGCTTCAGCGGGCGAAGGAGGAGCTGATAAAGATTATTTCCGGTAAGGGGATGCCGGAGAAAAAGCTTCCCGAGGCCTCCTGAGGAGGCTGGACGGCGCGCCGAAAACGATGAGAAATAAAAGGACGTTCCTCCGGAGAGCCCTCATTCTGGGAATGTTTGCTCTCGTGATGGGAGGGATCTTTCTTGCCCTTCCTCAGGAGAAAATAAGAGATGAACATCCCTACGGAGGAAACAGCCCTGATTCGCAATACGCTCCCCTGCCTGAAGGGGAGGAGGAGCCCCTTGCTTCGGAAGAACCGGAGGAAATGCCGGCAGAACCGGCAGAGGAAGCGCCCCTTCCCGAAAAACCATGGATCTCTCTTGTGATCGATGATTTCGGTTTTTCGAAGGCCATGGCGGAGGAGTACAGTGCGGTGGATCTGCCCCTCACGTGGGCTATCATCCCCTTTCAGCCCCAGTCGGAAAGCTCTGCTGCGATTGCGGCTGCCGCAGAAATCCCCTATATTATCCATATGCCCATGGGGGCGCAGGGGGACAAGGCATGGACGGGGCAAAGCGGCGTGATCGACAAGGGGATGAGTGCGGAGACGGTGACCCTTCTTCTTCGCAAGGCAGTAGCATCTCTTCCTGAAGCGCAGGGATTGAACAACCACCGGGGCTCAAGGGCCACTGCAGACCAGGCTACCATGGAGATGGTCATGAATGAGCTGGCTGCAACGCCTCTCTTCTTTCTTGACAGTCGGACGTCCTCCTCTTCAGTGGCCTATAACACGGCTCGGGAAAAAGGCATAGCTGCAGGGTACGCCTCGATCTTTCTCGATAACGAGACCTCAGAGGAGTCCATGGAAATACAGTTCCGGCGAGGGCTCGCCATGGCCGGCAAAAGAGGGTGGGTCGTCATGATCGGGCATACCCGGCCCGATACGCTGAACTATTTACAAAAGAAAAGTTCCATACCGCCGGAAGGGGGCACCTTTGTGACCCTGCCGGTGCTGATGGAGCTTCTGAAAGAACCGCAGCACCCCTCTCCCGCTCCTTAGGGGGCAGAAGAAATCGGGAGGGTAAATGGAAGGGGCGTTTTTTTCTGCGCCGCGATGAGGAGGCAGTCATTTTGAAAGGTCGGGTAGAAGCTATTGTCGGCGCCCAGTGGGGCGACGAGGGAAAAGGACGGGTAGTGGATTCTCTGGGGTCACGGGTTGATATATTCGCCCGCTACCAGGGAGGTGCCAACGCGGGGCATACTGTGATTGTGGACGGGACGAAATACGTCTTTCATCTTCTTCCCTCCGGAATGCTCTATCCATGCAAAACCTGCATCATCGGCAACGGGGTGGTCATCGACCCCGACCAGCTGCTGACCGAGCTCAGAGAGCTGCAGGAACAGGGAAAAGACCGGGCGCGCCTCGTCATCAGCGGAGCAGCCCATGTAGTCATGCCCTATCACAAACTTCTCGACCGGGCCCAGGAAAGCCTTCGCGGCAAGGGCAGGAAGATCGGTACGACCGGACGGGGCATCGGCCCCGCCTATGTGGATAAATACAGCCGCTGCGGCATTCGAGTGGAAGACCTCCTCGACGGTGACATTCTGCGGGAAAAACTCGAGTACAATCTCGAGGAGAAAAACCTGCAGTTCACGAAGATTTACGCAGGGAAACCCCTTCCCTTCGACGAGGTCTATGAAAAAGCCCTCGAATGGGGAAAAGCCATGGGCCCCTATGTGGGGGATGCTTCTTTCGTCATTGATGAAGCCCTCAGGGAGGGGAAAAACGTGCTCTTTGAGGGAGCTCAGGGGACATTGCTGGACATCGATCACGGCACGTACCCCTATGTCACCAGCTCCTCCCCCATCGCCGCAGGCGGCTGCGTTGGGCTGGGAGTAGGGCCCGGAGCGGTCGACCGGGTGATCGGAGTGCTCAAAGCCTATGCCACCCGAGTGGGCGAAGGCCCCTTCCCCACGGAGGACACCGGTGCCGATGGTGACCTCCTGCGGGAAAACGGAGGGGAGTATGGTGCCACTACGGGAAGACCAAGGCGCTGCGGCTGGCTCGACATGGTCGCCCTCATGTATGCCGTACGAGTGAACGGAATGACCTCCATAGCACTTACAAAACTCGACGTCCTCACCGGATTTGACCGCATTGCCGTCTGCACCTCCTATCTGGTGGACGGGAAAAAGTACGATCATTTTCCCAGCGGAGTTTCCCTTCAGGAAAAGGCCGAGCCTCAGTATCTTTACATGGAGGGCTGGAAAGAGGACCTCACCGGGTGCCGGGAATATTCAGAGCTGCCTGCCCAGGCCCGGGCCTATGTGGAATATATTGAAAAAACGTCCGGGGTGCCCGTCAACCTCATAGGGGTTGGCCCCGGCAGGGAACAGACCATCCTCCGAAACTTCTAGAGGAGGATTTTTCAGATTTTTATCGTTGACCTCCGCTACTGCTCCTCCGCCGATTCCGAACAGATCCTTCAGGTGGAGGAGCAGTGCTCTCTTTCTCCCTGGCCGAGGTCGGTTATTGAAAGGGACCTTGCGGGAGAAACACCCTATCTCTATCTGGGGGCATGGGGTGCATCGAGGCTTCTCGGCTTCGCCGTCCTCACTGGCAAAGAAAAAAAGGCCGCCCTTGCCAACATTGCCGTTCTTCCTCTCTATCGGAGGAGAGGAATCGCCACCCAGCTACTGCTCGGAATGTCGGAGACAGCCCTCTCTTTGGAGTTCACCCGGATGATTCTCTCGGTGCGGGTCGGAAACACGGGCGCCATGGCCTTTTACAAAAAGTCGGGCTTTCGCCTCGTCCGCAGGGAGCGGAACTACTACAGCGACGGCGAAGATGCCCTCGAACTGGAGGCCCTTCTCCCTCTTTCGCTTACGGAATAAAGCTCTTCAGCACCACTGCTGTATGTGCCCCAGCTGGCGGACCGCACTGCATACCCACCCTTCCAGCCTCTTCTGCGAAAACTCATATTTCCGGTAAACTCCCGATCAGACGTTCATCTATGAGATTCTCCTTCTCCGGGCGGTCGCTTTGTGGTACGCTTCTATGGTGGCCCTTACCGTAGCGAATCTATGGAAAAAGCCCCTGAAGAGCTCCGGAGAAGAACGTCGCTGCAGTGGTCGCAAAATTTTGTTTTTCAAGGAGGAACCATGGCTCAATTGCCCGAAGAAGTCCGTACAGCCTGGGAAAAAAGAGAAGGCCCGATCGTATTGACCACCGTCGACGAAAAGGGACAGCCGAATTCGATCTACGCCACCTGCGTGAGTATGTTCGATGAGGAAACCCTTGTCGTTGCGGACAACTACTTCGATAAAACCCGTCGTAACCTCCATGCGGGGAGTAGAGGATCGCTCCTCTTCATAACAGCGGAAGGGAAGTCCTACCAGGTGAAGGGACGGATGGAGTATCATACAGAGGGAGCCGTTTTTCAAGATATGAAAAAATGGAACCCGGCAAAGCACCCCGGCCATGCTGCCGCTGCCCTCATCGTTGAAGAGGTCTACTCGGGAGCGAAGAAACTTTTATAAGAGCTGAGGAAGAAGATTAAGTTCTTCCAATTTTCGGAGGTGTATCGTACTCATCTTTGCAGGGAAAAGGCAGTGGAAATGAAATGGTGAGGAAGTGCTGCATCAAGGGTATGGCATCTGAATCGGCCGAAAAACATCATTTTCACAAACGTTTTATTTCAAGACCTGACCCCGCTTGAAGGAGGAATGCTTTTTGCCCGCTGTCACGTTTGCCGTAGCGAATCAAAAGGGGGGCGTCGGAAAAACCACCCTTCTTACCAATATTGCCGGAGTACTGGCCTATAAAAAACATCGAGTTCTAGTCATTGATGCTGACCCCCAGTGCAACGCGACCCTTTTTTTCACGGGGCCCGACGACATTCTTCCTCCTTCAAGAACCATTGCGGCGATTTACTGCGAGAAGACGGACAATAACGTCGAAATCGTCCTGCCGACCCGCTTTCCTACGCTGAATATCGTGCCGGGAGGGTTCACTCTGGCGGGAAACGTGGCCGACATCGCCCAGAGGTTTGACGCAGGGCGAAGACTGCAGGGATTCCTGAGGGATAAGAAGGATTCGTACGACTTTATTTTTATTGACTGTCCTCCGGACATCGGAATCTATACCCTGAACGCCTTTGTCGCGTCCGATTACGTCATCGTCCCCATTCAGCCGGAGCGATTGGCCCTTGAGGGGTTCAGCCAGCTTTCGGACAAAATAGAGATGATTCAGTCCTTCGGCGAAAAGCTCAAACTCTTCGGCGTCATCACAACCATGCTTGACGAACGGACATCCTCTCAGCGTGACTGGTACTCCCAGATCACCGCCACGTTCAGCGACATTCACCTGGGAATTTTCCATCGCGCGACCCTCATTGCCGAGGCCACAGATGCGGGGAAACTGGTCGTGGATGTGGACCGGAAGGGGAGGCCATATAAGGAGCTGGTGCGAATCTGCACGGAGATATGCCGCCGTCTGGACAAAAAATTTGAGCGAGGAGGGAAGAAGAATTGACCTCGTCGAATTCTCGTCTTAAAGACGAAGCCGCAGCGGCACGGGCGGCCATAATGGAGCAGATGCGCAGCGGCTACGGCCGGATGCTCGGAGTTGAAAG
>CAYZZX010000055.1:0-3112 GCA_964483085.1 uncultured Synergistaceae bacterium | reverse complement strand
GAGGCCTCGGAGCTCCTCAACTCCCTTGACGGCTCTCATGATTCAAGGAGGAAAGTGGAGCGGGCCCTGCAGATTCTCACCGCCTCCATCGAGCGGGCCGAGGCCGCAGGGAAGTCTGTTCCCAGATCATACCAGCTGCGCTCCAGAGCCCATGAAATGCTAGCCGAGATGGATAAAACGAGCTCCATTCTTCAGTAGAACCACTCCGCTGGAAAATATCTGCAGGCAGCAGATAGTAAAACAGGCAGGGCCTCTTTTCGAAGCGGCCCTTTTTCATGGGTTGCTCAGACCATGGAGTGCTACGTTTTCGAAGGAATGAAAAATTCCGCCCGCGGAGAATTGCCTTCTCTGCTAAAAATCTAAATCAGGAAGAAAAATCGGGATAACGTCTCCCTCTTAACCATCAGTTTGAAAACAGGAAGTACGGAGAGTAAGTAATGGTAAATTGTGAGAAATCTCATAAAAAGCAATGCTCTAAGCCTCTTTCTTATTAACTCTATGAATTCTATTTGACTCAATGCTCTTCAGTCGCATATTATAATTTCAAGAAGTCCCTGTTGTCTATGCCGTGGAAAATCGGGAGGGGGTGCAGTAATGAAAGGCCGAATTTACAAATATCTGAATATGATCCGCTACAGCTTCTGGTTTGTACCCATCCTGATGGCCCTCGGAGCTGTGGGGCTCGCCTATGGGGCAGTGGCCATCGAAGTACCCCTCACTGACTGGCTGAACACTGCTCTGGGCTGGAAGTTCAACGGCGGAGCGGAGGGAGCGGCGGCAGTGCTTGGAAACATCGGTGGTTCAATGATCACCATTGCTGGCGTCGTTTTTTCAATGACGCTGGTCGCCCTCTCCCTCACCGTATCGAATCTTGGTCCCAGGCTGCTCCGCAACTTCATGCGGGACAGAGCAACCCAGTTCGTGCTGGGAACCTTCGTGGCCACCTTCCTTTACTGCCTCCTCGTCCTCCGGACCATCCGCCGACAGGAGGAAATCCTCTTCATTCCCAACTTTGCCGTCTCCCTCGGAGTTCTCTTCGCGGTTCTGAGTGTCGGGGTTCTTATCTACTTCATTCACCATGTAGCCAGGTCCATCCAGGCCAACGAGATAGTGGCTCAGCTCACGCATGAGCTCATCGAGAGGATCGGCCGCCTCTTTCCGGAGCCTATAGGTGAGGGAGCGCCTCAGGTTTTTCCTGAAAATCCCGATCCCCTTTTTCTTGAAACTTTCGAAAGTCAGTCCCGTCCTGTAGGCGCAAGAGATGACGGCTATCTTCAGTTTGTGGACGAAGACATTCTTCTGTCTATTGCGGAGGAAAGGGATCTCGTCCTGCGCCTGGAGCATCGCACGGGGCAATATGTCGTCTTCGACCAGCCTATTGTGCGGGTCTGGCCGGGAGAAAAGCTTGACGACGCTCTGGCCGACCGGATCAGCTTCGCCTTCACCCTGGGTATTCAGCGCACACCGAGTCACGATCTCGAATTCGTGGTCGATCAGCTTGTAGAGATCGCCGTGCGGGCCCTCTCTCCCGGCGTGAACGACCCGTTCACGGCCATAGTCTGCGTCGACCGTCTTGGCTCGGCACTGTGCCGCTTCGCCGGGCGGAAGAGGCCTTCGCCCTATCTTCACGACGAAGCATACGCTCTGCGGGTCATTGCCCCGGGAATCACTTTCAATTCCTTCGTCGATGCGGCCTTCAACCAGATCCGTCAGTACGGGCGCTCCAGCGTTGCAGTCACCACCAGGCTCCTCGAAAGCCTTGCCGTTGTCGCTGAATTCGCCTCTCTGCCGCAGGATCTCGAGACTCTTCAACGTCATGGAGATATGGTCATCCGGGGAGCGCGGGAAGGACTGCCTGAGCGGGAAGACCGTCGGGCGGCGGAAGAGCGGTATGAAATTCTCAGCAGACTCATCGATGAAAAGAGCGGGTAGGGTAGAAAAAAGTGAAGATGGACTCTAATTTTCCGGAGCGTAAAAAACACGGCTGGGGATGTCGCTCACTGACCGGATGGCGGCTATTTGGGTGAAATCCTACAGCTCGGTGTTGTCGTACAGCGTCCCCCCCCGGAAGAAGGAGACCAGCCGATGGAAGGGCACATTCCGTTTTCTCCGTTCGTTGACCAGAGCCTCGAGGACAATCGGGTCTTCGACCCCCGACATTTCGATGGAGTGGTGGCGCCCGTCGTGGAAACACTTTCCGCTGGCGGGGCGGTCCTACAGATCCCGTCCGGGAATACTCGCCTATTCCATTATCTTTGATACTGCATCCAGTGATCCTGCCATGTTAATTTATCCGTTCTTTTTTGACTGAAGTTAGCTCTCGTCTCCGATAGCTGCAGTGGTTTGTATTCAGATTCCTAGGCGCTCTCGCAGAGCTTCCTGCAGGGCATTGGAGAAATTGATCTTGTGCTCCATTCCCAGTTTGTTGAGCCATGCGGGAAGAGTGACGTTCTTCGTGATGCTTCTGTTGGCCATTTCATCGCGAACGATGTCCATGCGCACCGATACAGGGACGAGCATGCAGCCTGAGGGGACTTCCATTTTTTCAAGTGGAGTAGGGGGAGCGACCGGATAGCCGTTCTGTTCTGAAGAATAGATGAATCCCTCAAGGCATTCTTTTGCCCTTCGAAGGGTGATCTCCATGTTTTCCCCGGCGGTGACGCATCCCGGAAGATCGGGGTATTCAACGCAGAAAACCTTGTCCTCCTCGTCGTAGTGAAAGAGGGCAGGGTAGATGCGCAGGTCTTTTTTCGCTGCCATATAGATTCCTCCTTTTGCGGGTTTAGAGAGGCTTATTTCAGTCCTGCCTGTTTTAATATTTTGTTGATCAACCAGGTTCCGAGGTTTTTCTCAGGATGAGGGATGGTGACGATCCCCGGTTTTGTTTTGTGAAAGAACTGATGATGATCTCCCCTGATACGGTCAAGAGTCCAACCATCCGATTCAATTATCTTGATCAAGTCTTTAGAACTTTTGTTTTTGATCACCACCGCCTCCTCATTGGACGAAGAAAATATAACACTTATTTTTATAAGTGTCAAAGGTGTGTTGAATCCTAAACCTTACTAACCTGTTATTTCAGGTAATCGCTGGTCCTCTTAGCGCTTACATA
>CAYZZX010000054.1:0-11113 GCA_964483085.1 uncultured Synergistaceae bacterium | reverse complement strand
CATCAGGCCTTGGGTTCGCCACCGTCCAGTCAAAACTTTCGTTCACCGACGCTCCCTGTGGATCGGTTGCAGTGATCACTACAGTATAGGTGCCGTTTGGGTTCCCAGGAGTGCCTGTCTGGGAGGCGGAGTTGTCGATCGTCCCACTGATCACACCGGTATCTTTGTCTATGGAAAGTCCCGGAGGAAGCCCCGTGGCGCTATAGATCAATACGTCCGTTGCATCGGTATCGCTGAAGGCTCCAGCTACAGAGACATCCACAACTTCTCCGTCCAGATCACTCTGCCCCGGAAGTTCGCTCCCCACCGGGGGGTGATTTTCTCCATTCACAGTGACGGTGAGAGTGGCTGTGTCTGTCCCCCCCTCGCCGTCGCTGACGGTGTAGGTGATAGAGGTTGTCTTGCTCTCTCCGGCCGCAAGATATTCGAAGTCGCTCCCCGGGTCGAAGGTGTAGCTGCCGTCCGCATTCAGCACAAAGGTACCGCCGCCTGATCCGTTCACCGAATTTCCAAGATTACCCGAAGCGCCGTTCACTTCTGTAACTGCCAGCATGTCGTTATCCGGGTCAGCGTCATTCGAAAGCAAGCCCTCTGCGACGGGAACCGACAACACTACGTTCTCTATCGTGCTGTTTGTATCATCCACAGCGTCAGGCCCGGGGTTCGCAACTGTCCAGGTGAAGGTTTCATTCACCGATGCTCCGTGAGGGTCGGTCGCAGTGATGACCACCGTGTAGGTGCCGTCAGGGTTTGTGCCTGTCGAATCCTGGGAGGCGGAGTTGTCGATTGTCCCGCTGATCACGCCGGTGACCGGGTCGATGGAAAGTCCTGCGGGAAGCCCCTCAGCACTGTAGGTCAACACGTCAGTTGAATCGGGATCGCTGAAGGCTCCGGCAACGGAGACTTCGACAACTTCTCCGTCAAGGCCGCTCCGTTCCGGCAGATCGTTCCCTGCAGGGGTATCGTTGACACCATGGATAATCACCGTAACCGTTGCAGTCTCGGTATTCCCTGCAGCGGTGGTGACAGTGTAGGTATAGGTGTCCGTACCGGTCTCCCCTTCCGCCAGCCCCTGGAAGCCCGGTCCCGGCGTATAGGTGACAGTTCCGTCAGGGTTGATTGTGACTGATCCGCCTGAACCCTGAGTGACCGAAGTAACTTCGGCGTTGGGGCCAAAAGTATCGTTCGCAAGGACGTCTGTGACGACAGCGGTGCCCTCGGTCGTCTCGTCGATGTCCGGGGCTGCATCAGCCACGGGGTTCACTGTTATCGGGACCGTTGTCGTGGTTGTGCCGCCAAAGCTGTCGCTGACGGTGAAGGTGATGGTATCCTCGCCGTGGAAATCTTCGTTTGGTGTATAGGTAACCGTTCCGTCGGGGTTGATGACCACCGTACCCGAGCCTGCTTCGACTGAAATGATCGTAACCGGTTTGCCCTCCGGGTCTGTTGCGTATTTGAGAAGGTCGAGGACGAGGGGAACATCCTCGTCTGTAACCCCCGTCTCAGGGGGAGAGACAACAGGCGGAAGGTTTACATAGTCGGGCCGGGAGGGCTCATGGGTGCCCCACCAGGGGCGGTCTGTTTCAGTGCGGAACCCTTCAAGAGGCCTCTCACTGGTCAAATATTCATACTCTATTCTGGGGTTCAGGGTATGGCGCCCCTGGAAGGCGAAGGTCTCGTTCGCGTCCCTTCCGAGGTTCTGCCAGTTGCTCAGGCTTTGATCGAAAAAGAAGTTGATGCGGGGAAGACGGAGGAATCCGTGGGAGTTCCAGTTCACCGCAGGTCCGCCGGCGCTCTCGCCGGAACCGTCATTTGAACCGTCCGTATTGACCGGTCCATCTGTCTCAGGTGCATCAGGGAACGGAATGACGGGTGCATTCGCCTCGCCGGGAAGGAAGAGGTTGACGATGGCCGGCGAAACTGTCAGGGAATGATTCGGGGGGATTTCGGCGTATTCCCCCCGGGCGTTCTGCAGGAGCACCGCCCCCTCACGGGTGACGAGAACATCACCGGGGGCCAGATATTCACCCGCAACTACCTGCCTCATATTTCCGTCCGCTCCCCGGGTAAGTACCTCGCCGGTAACTGAGAGCACCCGCATTCCGTTCTCTATAGGGTTTTGCTGTATGGCCATGTCTGCTCCTCCATTTTCTGCCCGCCCAAGGGGCACAAAGGAATTTCTTTTTTATGCAAAAAGCCTACCGCTCTCTGAGGGCATTTGCCCTCGCCCGAAGCAACGGTTTCAAAAGGTACGATAAGATCGTCTTTTTTCCGGTCATAATGTCGACCTGTGCAACCATTCCCGGCAATATGGGAAGGTCGGCTCCGAATTCTTCCTTGTTCGTCCGGATCCGGGCCTGGTAGTAGGTGTTTCCCCGCTGATCAGTGATGGTGTCGGGGGCGATATACTCCACCACCCCGTCGAGCCCGCCGTAGACGGCGTATTCATAGGCGGTGAACTTGACGACCGCGGCCTGTCCAGGCTGAATAAAGGCCCGGTCTTTCGGGGAAAGCTGGGCTTCCACCACGAGGGCGTCTTCTATGGGAACGATCTCCGCCACCACTCCTCCGGGAAGGATAACCCCTCCGGGGGTGTTGACGAAGAGCCTTTTCACCGTGCCGTTGATGGGCGAACGGATTTCCGATTGGACGAGACGGTCTTCAAGCCCCTTGTTTCCCTGGGTCAGGCTTTCCATCTCCGCGAGGGTCGCGCTGAGCTCATTTCTCCAGGCGTTGCGGTATCGAAGCTCAACCTCCCGCACCTGCCCCTCCGCCTCCTCGATCCCCGCCCGTATGCGGGCGATCTGGCTTCTGGCCTGATCCCGCTCCCCCGCCGCCCGGGCCTCCTCTTTTTCGAGGCGCATGACCTCGACCTTCGGAACGGCGCCGCTGGCAAGAAGGGGGCGGGTCACTGCAAGCTCTTTCCCCGCAAGATCATAGGCCCGGAGGACATGGGTGAGCCTTGAGTTCGCCTCCGCCAGCTCCTGACGCCGCTGAGAGAGCTGGTCCTTCGCCACGGAAATTCTTGAATTCAGCTCTTCAAGACTCGTTCGGTAAAAGACCATCTCCTGTTCCACTATCTGGGGCATCTCCGCTACAGCCTCCGGAGGGGGCACAAAGGGTTTTGACGAGCTGAGGGCGGTGAGCCGGGCGGCCCGGGCCTTGAGGGTGAGAAGTTTCGCCTGCTGCTGTCCGAGCATGGAGCTCGACCGGGTGGTGTCCACCGTGAGAAGAAGGGTATCTTTCTCCACCCGCTGGGCTTCGGAGACGAAGATCTGCTCCACCACACCGCCGTCCACGGACTGAATGGTCTGGGTGCCCGAGACCGGAATGGCCTTGCCAACGCCGTGGACCACCTCGTCAAGGGGGGCTAGGGCCGCCCATGCGAAGAGAAGGATAAAGACGATGGAAACTATGTAGATAATCATCCGCGCCCTGCGGGGATTCTGATCCTCCAGTGCCCAGCGGGCGTCGGCCCCCCAGTCGAGAGGCCGGGGGTCAACGGGAGGCACAAGCTTTGAGAGAACCCGCCCGCCGACCTTCCGGCCGGTCCGCTCGAGGCCATCGGCGGCCCTTCCCAACATTTCAAACCCCTCCTGCTGCCCGGGGTCGTATCTCATGATGATTCCCCTCCCATTCCCTTTGAGAGGGCGCTCAATACCCTGTCCTTCGGGCCGTCGGCCACGACTCGTCCTCCGTCGAGAAGGATGAGCCGGTCCACGAGGCTCAGAAGAGCCGATCTGTGGGTGACGAGGAGAAGGGTTCTATTCCGTCCGTAGACCTCGATATTGCGCCGGATCCTCTCTTCGCTGGACTGGTCCATGGACGCGGTGGGCTCGTCGAGGAGGAGAATCGGGGGATTTCTGAGGACGGCCCGTGCCAGAGCCACGGCCTGACGCTGTCCGCTGGAGAGACGGTCGCCCCGTTCTCCTACGGAGAGGTCGAACCCCTTCGGATGGCGCTGTACGAAGGTATCCACCCCGGCGATCCGGACGGCCTGCAGAAGCTCGCTGTCGGTCGCCCCGGGGTTGCCGAAGAGGATATTCTCCCGAAGCGTTCCGAAAAAGAGTATAGCGTCCTGGGGGACGGTGCCGATATTCCGGCGCAGTTCCGACGGATCAATCTGCCGGATGTCCGTTCCGTCCACGTAGACAGATCCCTCCTGGGGGCCGTAGAGCCCGAGGAGCAGCCGGCCCACCGTCGTCTTTCCCGAGCCGATCCGGCCGATGAAGGCGACCTTCTCTCCCTCTTCTATCCGGAATGAGACGTTCGAGAGGGCAGGCCTCTCCTGCTCAGGGTAGGAAAAGGTGACGCCGGAGAACTCGATGTTGCCCCGAAGAAGGGGGCGGCTGAGGAAGGATGTCTCTTCCGGGCGCTCCGTGGGCTTCTTCATGATCTCGTCCAGGGCGGCGAGGGATCTCGACGCGGTGTAGTACTGAAGCAGCAGCCCCGCAACTCTGCCGATGGGGGCCATGAACCGGGAGGAGAGCATGTAGGCGGCGATCAAACCGCCCATGTTCAGAGAATTGGAGATCACCAGGTAGACTCCGATGATCATGGTGGCCACCGAGACCATCTGCTGCACCCACTGGGTTCCCGAGACTACCGATGAGGAGAGCAGCTTGAGCCTTGCGTTGGTGAGCTCGAGAAAGGAGACCGCCTTTTCCCAGCGGACCTGTATCTGCCCCTCCGCCCCCTGGGTCTTCAGGGTCTCCATCCCCACGAGACTTTCAACAAGGGTTGCGTTTTTCAGAGCGCTCGCCCTGTTGGTGCTCTCGGCCAGCTCGCGCATCTGCCCCTGCACAAGCACTGTGTGAAAGAGGATGAGAACGGCGCCGATGACCAGGGGGATCGCCAGGGGCCATGAGATGACGGCGATGATCACGAGAAAGAAGAGGGCGAAGGGAAGGTCAACATAGGTGAAGAGGGTGGCGGAGGAGATGAAATTCCGCACGGACTCGAACCCTGAAACGCTGTTCGCGAAGGAGCCCACGGAGGCTGGCCGGGCCTCGGTTTTCAGCCCGAGGACCTTCTCCATAATCCGGGATGAGAGACGGATGTTCGTCCGCACCCCCGCCCGGTCCACAAGGTACCCCCGGGCAAGATGGAGGACGAAGTCGGCGGTCAGCATAATGCCCACGCCGATGGCCATGACCCAGAGGGATTCCACCGCCCGGTTCGGGATGACCCGGTTGTAGATATTCATGACAAAAAGTGGCATGGCGAGGGCGAAGATGTTGCTCAGAAGGGAGGCGAGCAGAACGTCCCGGTAGAGGCCCCGGTTCTCTGCGATGGCGCTCCAGAACCAGTGGGCATCCTTCGGCTTGGCGTAGTCGGGGGTTCTCTCGTCAAAACGGAACTTCGGCCAGACATAGACGGCGTACCCCGTCGTCCGGGGCCGGAGTTCCTCAAGGGGTATCTCCGCCACCTCTTTGCCCAGTTCGGGAAAGAAAACCCTTGCAGTATCCCCTTCCGCAGAGAGGGAGAGAAGGACGCAGGCCTTCTTTCCATCGAGGATGAGGATCACGGGAAAGAGCAAGGTGTTCAGCTCGTCTATGGACGTACGGAGAAACCGGCTTCCGAACCCCGCCTTTTCGGCGGCACGGTTGAAGACCGAGGGAGAGAGCCTGCCCCCCTCAAGGGGAAGCCCTGACAAGACCGTATCCCGGGAGGCGGGGCGATCATGGTGCCGGGCGATGAAAAGAAGACATTCCGCAAGAGCGTCCTCCGTCGTCGTTCCAGGAGGGACGGTCCAGGGAATGTTCTCCTCGTCCAGAGTTCCGGCACCTTTCGGAAGGGGTGCCGGGATGGAGGGTGCCATACCTCCTCCTACTTCCCTACCTCGCCGGAGGCAAAGCTCGCTCTGGTGGCGTCGGCTTTCTGAAGGGCGGGAACATCCTCCCGCTTCACGTTGAAGTAGGAGAGCAGCTCCCCTCGTTCCGCAAGAAAGCGGGCCTTGGTGATGACAAGATTGACGAGGGCGTTTTTGTAGGCCCTCTCTGCCTGATAGGCTTCATTTTCGGCGTCGAGCACATCAAGGAGGCTGCGTCGCCCCACCTCGAACTGCTGGGCATAGGCCTGCCTCATGATCTCCGCCGACTTCTGGTGCTGGGCAAGGGAGGGAAGCTGGGCCTCGATGGCCAGGATGTCGTTGTAGGCGATGAGCACCGACTGGCGGACCTCCCGCTCGGTCTTCTTCACCGTCTCATCGGTCTGCTTTGAGAGTTCCTGATACCGCCGGATCGTCGCCCGGTCGCTTCCGCCGTCGAAGACATTAAACCGGAGGAGAAGCTCCACCATGGCCTTATCCCGCCGCCCTTCAGTGCCGTCCACATCATTTTCAAAGTTGAGTCCTGCCCGCAGATCGAGCCTGGGGCTCATGCGGGCACGCTGCTCATCCGCCGCCGACCGGTAGAGAAGGGCATTTTCCCTGGTGGACGAGAGTCTCGGTGAATTTGCCAGGGCCTCATCCACTGCATTTTCAGGGGTGCCGGGAAGAGGGATATCCACGGCGGATTTTTCAAGTTCGGCGCAGGGCGCCTCGCCGACGACCCGGATGTACTGGGTGCAGGCGTCGTGGAGGTTGCTCTCCTCCGTCACGAGGTTCACCTTCGCGAGGGCGAGCCTTCCCCTGGTGGTCTCGAGGTTGACGGAGCTGTCCACCCCGGCCTTCGTCCGGTCGTCGATCTTCTTCAGCAGCATCTCGTGGCGCCTCAGGTTCTCTGCGGCCAACAGAGTCATCTCACGGTACCGCACCACGTCCTCGTGGCTCTTCACGGCGTTCAGAGCGACCATCTCCATAGTGCCCAGAAGATCGAAGTAGCGCATCTTCTTGGAATGACTGAGCTTCTTCACCTGGCTTGCCGTCAGGTTGCCGTCGTAGATCATCTGGCTCAGAGTCAGGGAGACGCTGTTTCGGGTGTAGTCATACTGGTCGCGGCCGTCGTACCCCTTGCCGTCGAGGTTCTCCCACCCCACGCCGGCGTTCAGGTCAAGGCGGGGACGAAAGCCGCCCCTGGCCGCCTCCTGCTCCTCCTTCGACGCGGTGAAGGCATACCATTTTTCCTGCACCTCGGGGTTCGAAAGAACCGACCGGGAAACGGACTCGTTGACTGTAAAGCCATGGGCCCGCTGCGCTGCCGGAAAAAAGGAAAAACAGAAAAGAAAAAGTGTAAGAGCACAAAAACAGCGCACAGGTATTCTCATTATGGTCTCCTCCAATGGTTGGAAAGATCTGATCTCATCACTGAAACGAACTTGCGGAACGAAATGTGCGAATACAAAAATCCCGGAAAGAATCTCCTGATCAGAGGAAATCTGCTCCGGGATTATGAACAGTTCAACCGACGATTATTTTGTATACCCCTTTTTAAGAGTTCCTAAACCCAATCTTCAGATATTATACAGTGCGGAAAATATCAATACAAGGGGGTGTGCTCTGGGGGTGAATTTTTTCTGCGAATTATAAGGGGCTCTATTTTTATATTCGAGAGCAGATTGTGTTTGCTATTTTTTGCAAAAGCAAAAATAGAAAAGGGTTTTTGTTGTACTTTCCCTTTTCATTGGTAAAAAATCAATACTATATATATGCTCTCTGTGTACATGAATTACGGTAAAAGCATAATACCAGTAAATCAAACCAAAACGAAAAGTACTTTCACTGCTGAACCTGTTTATATTCCCCCCACTGGCCGATATCGATCCATTTTCTGTGAACAGGAAAGACACCTATTTTTCCGCCCTGATTTCGTATCCGGGCAATCAGATCGGGCATATCCACTTTTTCACCGGACTCAATCAGGTCGATGCAGCTCTGTTCCAAAATATAGACCCCGGTATTGACGATCAGCGGAACATCGGGCTTCTCTTCCACCCGGTCGAAGTCGCCCCCCTTGAGATGAATGACACCGTAGGGAACATTTACCTTTTTCAAAGCCCCGATGATCGTGAAAGCATAGCTGTTCTGCTGGTGAAACTCGAGGGCGGCAAGATAATCAACGTCCACCAGAATATCGCAGTTGCTGACAAAAAACGTTCGGGTCAGCCGGTCTTTCATCAGGGCGAGGCTTCCGGCGGTGCCGAGGAAGGTCTCTTCCTCGATGCAGGAGATGGAAAAGGGAAGATCGCTCCGTTCGGCCAAGTAGGTCTTTATGAAATCCTTCCGGTAATTTATGGAAAGAAGGAACTCGGAGAATCCGCTCTTTCCGAAGGATTCCATGATCAGCTCCATCATGGGTTTATCGCCGATGGGAAGAAGGGGTTTCGGAACGATACGGGTGATGGGGTCAAGTCTGCTCCCCCGCCCCCCTGCCATGATGACGACCTGGTTTTCCTGTTTTTCGATCGATGAATCCCCTGAAAAAACATCTTCTAGGTAAATCACCGACACGGGTACCCCTTTTTTATTGACGACGGGAATGCGGCTGATCCCGTAGCGTTCCATCATTTCTTTTGCCTTATGAAGAGAGTGGAAGGAAAGGATCTTGGGCTCGGCGTTGCATATATGCCGGACCTGGGTGGACAGATCTTTTCCCTGGCTGATCCCCCGGCGGATATCTCCGTCGGTCAGGGTTCCGTTGAGCTTACCGGCATCATCAACGATGAAGAGTATCTGAGAGGCGGTATCGTTCAGACCCTGTATCGCCTCAAGAATCGTCTTCGATTCATGGAAGAGAATCTTTTTCACATCCTGCTGATTTGAAAATGCCGCCATATTACCCCTTCTCTCCCAGTCGTTCTATACACAGCTTGTAAGAGCAGCCTTCTTCCTTCTCAACCCTTCTGAAAGAAGGGGATCTCCATACCGCAAAATCAACTCCATCAGCTTGAGATCGGCTTCATCGTCGATATCGATCACCCCATAATCACGCATCTCGTAAATTCCAAAATCAACGGAAACCGGCGATAAGACACCCCTGGAAAAAACATCTGGTTTATATATGTAAAGTGACGCGTTCATGTCGAAAACCTCTGGGGCCTGTTGACGGGCAACGAAATCAGAGGGCTTTGACAGGGCGAATTTTCTCGAAATGTTCCGCTCCACCATATTGAAATAGGGATTTCTTCGGGAGGGAACGACGGAAAAAATAACATCATTTTTTTCACTGAAGAAAAGGCCTGCGGCATTCTCAATATCCTCGCCGGTTCGGAGGGGTGAAGTTATATCAAGATCGATCACAAGGTCAAACCGCTTTCCCGTCTCAGCGGATATATCTCTGAAGACTTCCCCTATCACAGCCATCTTCGCAATCCGATCTCCTGCGAGGTCTTCCCTCCGTTTATGTAATCGGATGTTTGGGGAGAAATGCTGAGCAGTTTCAAGTATCAGGTCAGAATCGCTGTCCACTGCTACGGTCTTTCGAATATCCTTCGCGTTTTCAAAAGCCTTTTCCGCGTCGAAAAGAGTCCAGGCTATAAGAGGGATGCCGCAGAGAGGGCGGATATTCTTGTTTTTCAGTCCCCGGGACCCTCCCCGGCCGCAGAGGGTAATAAGGGCTTCAATCATGGCAGTTTCTCCCTTCGGCGAGTCTCAGGGTTTCCACGGCGGAAAAAACATCATTGAAGGTGGCTGTATTCCCTCGGGCCATCTTCAGGAAGTATTCCATCTCCTCCATGTAGATATCCGTATAAGGAAAGACAATTTCTTCCCCCGTGGTCAGGTTCGTCAGAGTGTTCTTCAGCAGATCACCGAGATATGTCCCTTTTTCGCAGATCAGTCTGATCTCTCTTTGAGGTGTCCTGCCGAAATAATCGAGGTGAATTTCCACCCCTTTATCGCGATAAGTCAAAAGGTACGCCGCATAGTCATCGCTTTTTATTTCAAGGGAAGAAAATTGTGCCGCGGCACGCTGGCATTTTTCGGGAATGCCGAAGAGATGACGGACATAGTCTACTTCATGAATGAGATCAAGAGCCACGCCCCCTCCCATTTCCCTACTGGCGCTGTAGGATGTTCTGTAGTCTCTGCCTTTTCGCCAGTCAGGCAAATAGGAGGACGAGGTGACCTGGGCCACAAGAACCTTATCGGAAAAATCCTGTTTAAGATGCACCAGAAGGGGATGAAACCGCAGGGGGCATGCAACGTAGGTGATCTTTTTTTTCAGAGGCATAAGTTCGTCAAGGAGAAGGGATGAGGAATGAAAAACAGGTTTTTCAATAAAAAAAGCGGAAGCCAGATCCATCGCCTTGGAAAGGGTCTCATAGTGCAGAGATGTTGGATTTGTTATAAAGACTGCATCGTAAGGGGGCTCAAGAAATGCCCACTGAAAAATGTTTTTATCCACATATTCTCTGGGAACACCGCTTCCCGGAGATGAGCGAAAGGCGTGGATCTCCACATTCTTCTCTTTTTTCTCCATGCTCTTCCTAAGATTGTGAACATGGCGGGTTCCGATAGACCCCATTCCGAAAAAACAGACCTTCATGAACTTCTCCATTCATTTTCCAGTTCATCCGCAAAAAAAAGAATCTTCCGGTGTTCTTCATAGCTGTATCCTTTATATTTTTCGGCTTTGCCGGCGATTCTATCAAAAAAAGCCCTTAGTTCTTCGAGATAGGGGCCCTCACTTATGAATTCGGCATATCCGGGGTGCCTTTCAAGCGCTCTTTGGTCCATCAGGGGAGTCATCGGTGCTTCTCCCGGTGCGAAAAATTGAAGGGATTCCATAGTGCCCTGCCACCGGATCATCCCTTTTTCACCGTCGATTCTCATGTCCCTCACAGCCTGTCTGGAGACGCAGTCCAAGGTGAGACATCCCAGGGTCCCGCCGGAATGGGTGAGGAGAATCTGGCAGGTATCGGGATAGGGCAGGTTCAGAGAACTGATGCGCCCCCACCGACACCGGAAATCCTCCACATCACCAAAAGACCGGGTCAGCCAGGGCAGCTCGATGCACAAAATTTCACGGAGGGCGTTCGTCCTCGAGTCACCGACGAAAAATTCGTCGTACTTTTCCCAGGGGTGCCAATCAGGCAGATATTGCCCCACGTGGTAAGTATAGAGCTTCTTTCTTCCAATTTTTTCGTGATTCTCTCCAATCCAGCGATTTTCCACTCTGAAGAGCATGGTCGACGACAGAAATGCGACCGGGGAAGGCTGTTTTTCCAGGGTAAT
>CAYZZX010000053.1:10286-12424 GCA_964483085.1 uncultured Synergistaceae bacterium | reverse complement strand
GCCCTCGAGCAAGCAGTTCAGCACCGTCCTGAGGTGAAGGCCGCATTCCATAAAATTGAGGTCAGACGAAATTCAATAGGTGTCGCGAAAAGCGAATTCGGTCCAACAGTAACCGCCAGAGCAGGATATGGGTATCGGGATTCTAAATTTCTGCCGAAAGATGAGGAATGGTATGTGGGAGTTGACATCAAGTGGTCATTGTTTGAAGGTTACAGGGGCAAACACGATGTGTCCAGGGCAAAACACGAATTCGCAAAAGAGGAAGCTCTGTCTCAGGATCTGATTTTAAAAGTCAGGGAGGAAGTCTGGACCACCCATACGAAGCTCAAAGAATCCTACGAAGCTATAAAGGCATCTGAGGCGATTGTCCGTGATGCCAGAGAAAGCATGCGCATGACAAGGGAACGGTATGAAGTCGGTGTGGCTACGGCGACTGATCTTCTTGGTGCACAAACAACCTTGAAGGAAGCTGAGTATGCGCAGGTTGAGGCACGTTGGAATTATTTCTCTGCCCGGGCCGCCTTTGCACGGGCTACGGGAACAATTCTTGAAAATAACAGCTGGTGACTTTTGGCCATGCTGTAAATATAGACTTGATCCCGCCTCTTTCCTGCTTCATTTCAATGCGTATTTTATTCGCCTTTTTCCCCTCCGGGAACGCAGTCGGGGGAGGACCAGGTCTCCACCTGCCCCGGAGGGATGGCGAAGCGGACGGGCGAACCGGGGGAAAGTTCGAGGGAGGCGTAGGATTCGGCGGGGTGCTCCGCCTGCCAGAGGATCCCCTCTACCGACGCCAGATAGAGCCGGACGGACCCGCCCAGGGGGAGGATGTCCTCCACCACGGCGGAGAAGACGTTGTCCGCAAGGTCGGGGTCCACGGGGAGGTCGGGGTAGAGGAGGCGGATGCCGTCGGGAGGGATGAAGGCCAGCCCCTTCTCCATGGCGCAGGAGCTTCCATCCAGAGCGAGGGAGACCCGCTCTCCTTCAAAGAAGAGCCTGCCTCCTTCAGCGGAGGAATGCACCCGACCCCGGAAGAGGTTCCCCCACCCGAGGGCGCTCCAGGCCTCCCCCCGGGCCCCCCTCTGCCAGAGCCGCTCCACGGGGAAGCTTTCGGTGCTCTGCCCGTCCCGGAGGACGATAACCCGGTCGCCCAGAGAGCAGAGGTCCTCGATTTGGTGGGTCACGTAGAGGATGGGGATGCCCGTCTCCCTCTGCAGGTCCCGGAGTTCCCTGCGGAGGCTTCGCCGCAGGGGGCCGTCGAGGGCGCTGAAGGGCTCGTCGAGGAGGAGAAGCTCGGGCTCGGAGGCCAGGGCCCGGGCGAGGGCCACCCGCTGGCGCTGCCCTCCCGAGAGGCGGGCGGGGTAGCGGTCTTCGAACCCCGAAAGCCTCATCCGTTCGAGCCATTCGATGGCTTTTCTCCGGCCCGACTTCCCCTCGGGGAGGGCGAAGGCCACATTCTCCGCCGCCGTCATGGTGGGAAAGAGGGCAAGGCTTTGAAAGAGCAGCCCCACCTTCCGCAGTCGGGGAGGAAGGTTGATTTTTTTCGCCGATGAGTAGAGCACCCGGTCGCCGAGGACGATCTCTCCGGCCAGGGGGGTGCGCAGCCCTGCGAGGGCCCGGAGGGTGAGGCTTTTGCCCGCGCCGCTCCGGCCGAAGAGCACTCCCGTCTCCCGGCTGAGGTCGAGGCGGATGTCAAGAGAGAAGGGGCCTGCCCGGTCTTGAAAATCAGCGTGAAGCATCGGACTCGCTCCTTCCCGATTCGAGGCTGCGGACGAACATAAGGCTGGCGAAACCCGCTCCCACGAGGAGGAGGGCCGCCACGTTGGCCTTGCCGAAGCTGAGGGTCTCCACCTGGTTGTAGATGTAGAGAGGAAGGGTCTGGGTTCGCCCGGGCATGTTCCCCGCCACCATGAGGGAGACGCCGAAGTCACCGAGGGCCCGGGCCGCGGAGAGGGCCACCCCCACAAGGAGGGTCCGCCGGGCGAGGGGAAGGGTGATGGAAAGGAAAATTGTCCCCTCTCCCTTGCCGAGGGTTCTGCCCACGTCCTCAAGATCTCGGTCAACGGAGGCGAAGGCCGCCCGTGCCGCCTGGATCATGATGGGGCTTGCCGAGACCAGCGCCGCCAGCACCAGGGCGG
>CAYZZX010000053.1:4375-10186 GCA_964483085.1 uncultured Synergistaceae bacterium | reverse complement strand
TCCTTCCGGGCAAGGATCCATCCGGCCCAGCCTCCCAGCAGAACGATGAGGGGTATGGTGCAGGCGAGGACCTGCAGGCTGAGAAGAAGGGCCCGTCCCATACTGTGCCTAACGGGCGGGGACGAAACCGAATTCCTTCATGAAGGGTTCCGCCTCGGGGGATCGGAGAAAGGCCCAGAATCCCTCCGCCTCAGGGGCTGATCTTCCCTTCACCACCGCGCCGAAGAGAACCTGGGGCGGAGTATCCAGCAGGGTCCATTTCCCCTCATCCATCTTGAGGGCGATGCTCAGAGGGAGGATGGCGAGATCGGCGCCGCCGCTCTTCGCCGCTAGAGCGGTTTTGAGGACGTCGCCGCCGAGGATGAGCCTGCCGCTCTTCTCTATTGTCTCGAAATAGCCTTTTTTAATGAGATATTCTTTCGCCTGCTTTCCGAAGGGAGCGGCCTCGGGGTTGGCGATGGCGATTTTTTTATCGGCGCTCTTCAGAAGGTCGAGGGCGGGTTCGGTCTCTCCTGCCTGCCAGAGAATCAGAGGCATGGAGGTGAAGGGGAGGGGAGGGTTCGCCAGCAGCTCTTTTTCCTCGGCGTACCGGGCCCACTGCTCGTTGGCGCTCAGAAAAAGGTCGAAGGGCGCGCCGTTTTCAAGCTGCCGGGCGAGATTTCCCGAGGCGCCGTAGACCCCTTCCAATTTTGCTCCCTTTTCTCCGTTGTACCAGGGGATCACCTTTTCAAGAAAGGGCTGAAGGGATGCCGCCGCCGCGATGGTCTCGGCCACGGCGGGCAGAGAAGAACAGAAGAGCGCGATAAGAACGATGATGCTGAAGAGCTTTTTGGAACGGATCATGTAATTCTCTCCTTCGAATTTGCAACCAGGTTGCAAGTATTGTAGCACGGAATAAGAACCCCCTCTACAGAGGGAGGGGGATTTTATTGAAGGGCGAGTTTTATGCTTTCGAGGGGGAGGCGAAGAAGTGCTCGTAGGCCACGATGACGCCGGTGGTGACGAGGGTGAGGATGATGGCCAGGGCGTCGGCCTTGGCGATGTCCGCCGAGAGCTCGGAGACGTGAGTGTAGATGACAAGGGGGAGGATCTTGACCGCGGTTCCCGTGAGGGCGAAGGCCGTGCCGAAGGCTCCCATGCTCACGGCGAAGAGGAGAGACGAGCCCGCGAGTATGGCCGGAGCGAGCATGGGGATGATCACCTTGCGGAGGACGGTCAGGGGGCCTGCGCCGAGTGAGACCGCCGCTTCAGCGAGGCTCCAGTTGGCGTTGCTCCAGGCCGCCGTCATGGTGAGGACCATCCGGGGGATGAGGAAGTAGAGGTAGGCGATCACGAGCCCTCTCCATGTGAAGAGAAAGGCCGAGAAGTTCAGAGGGTTGATGCCGAAGAGTTCCTTCAGTATGAGGGTGAGAAATCCGCTGGTTCCCAGCAGGACGATGAAGGCGAAACCCACCACGAGGCCGCTGAAGGTGAGGGGAACCGCGGTGAGGGCCAGCAGAAAGCTCTTCGTCCGTCCTCCCGATTTATAGACGAAGTAGGAGAGGGGGAGGCCGACGGCCGTGCCTATCAGGGCGGTGCTCGCCGAGAGGAGCAGGCTCGTGGCGAGGGATTCCCGATAGAGGGAGCGGACGAAGAGGGTCAGGTAATTTTCGAGGGTGAAGCGTCCGTCGATGACGAGGCTTTCCCACAGAACAAGGGCAAGGGGCCAGAGGAGAAACAACCCCAGTACGGCCGCCAGCGGCAGCAGCAGAAGCCAGGTTCCCCTCCGGCCCTCCATGGTCTTCTAGTTCTCCCCCAGGACCTTGCTGCCCCAGAGGGTCGCTGCGTCCTGCTGTACCTTCTGGGCCTTCACCCAGTCCACGTCCTTCGCCCGGGCGTAGTCGGCGTCGGGAAGGAATTTATCCGCCGCCTCCGCAGGCATCTTGAAGCCGGGAAGGATGGGCCGGACGAATCCCTTTGCGAAGAGCCCCTGCCCCTCCTCGGAGAGGATGTAGTTCAGCCAGAGTTTTCCGGCGTTCGGATTGGGACCGCCCTTCACGAGGCTCATGGCGTAGGGGGCGGTGATGGTCCCCTCGGAGGGGATGATGATGTCGATGTTGTCCCCCAGACCGGCGATGTACTTCGCCCGGTAGGCGTTCATGTCGTAGGTGATCCAGATGGGGATCTCGCCCTTGGCGAACTTATTGAACTCGGTTGTCTTCTCGATCATCCGCACGTTGCCCGACTTCTGAAGCGCCGCGAGGTAGTCGATCCCTTTGTCGAGGTTATCGAGATCGCCGCCGTGGGCGTAGGTGGTGGCGATGACGATGGCGTAGCCGATCCCCGTGGTGCGGGGGTCGAGGTAGACCACAGACTTGCTGTACTTGGGGTCAAGGAGGTCCTGCCATCCTTTGGGGTTTTCCTTCACCAGGTTCTTGTTGACGACGAAGACCACTGTGGCCTTGTGCACGCAGAACCAGTCCCCTGCGGGGTCCTTCAGCTCGTCGGGGATACGGTCGAAATTCACGGGCTTGAAGGGCTCCGTCACGCCCCGTTCCTTCGCCGCGTCTCCGAAGGGCATGAAGTAGTAGGCGGTATCCCCCTGGGGGTTGTTCTGCTCCTTTTCGAGGCGCACGACGGTGGCTCCGCTGCCGAGGTCGTTCCAGTCGACCTGGATGCCGTAGCGGTTCTGGAATCCGTCGAAAAGAGCCTGCCAGTTCGCCCATGTGGGGCCTGTGTCGTAGCTGTTGAGCCCCTTTTCAGCCTTCGCCGCCTTCAAAAGAGCCTGTTCCCCCTCGTACAGGTCTGCTCCGAAGGATGCCCCGGCGAACAGGACCAGTACAAAGAGAGCCGCAACAAGTTTCACCGCGTTTTTTCTCATGAATTTCTCCTCCTTTTTATTTTTATTTCTGTTGAACCCTTCATCGGAGCAGGGGGTGCAGCGCCTCACTCCGGAATTTTACTGCGGTTCCCCACCGGCCGGGCGTCACTCGGCGAGAAGGTCAGGCTGACCCGGTCGTCGAGGGAGGGGGCGGCGGTCTCCGTGTTGAGCAGATCCACGAGGAACTGCTCGCCCTCCACGTCCACGGCGAGGCGGAGAAGGGGGCCGAGGAAGACCCGCCCGGTAACTTTTCCCGAGAGCCGATTGTCAGTTCCTTCCTCCGACGGCGCGAGGACGAGCCGCTCCGGACGGATCATGAGTGCCGCCGTGCCGGCCTCAAGGGGGACGTCCTCCACGGAGAGGGTGTGCTCCTTCCATCGGAACCGGCCTGAGCCGAGATATTCCCCCTCGATAAGGTTGTTCACTCCGACGAAATCGGCCACGAATCGGTTTGCGGGGTGAAGGTAGATCTCCCCCGGCGGGCCGATCTGCTCCATCTCTCCGCTGTTCATCAGGGCGACTCTGTCGGAGATGGAGAGGGCTTCCTCCTGGTCGTGGGTGACGTAGATTGTGGTGATACCGCTCTCCCGCTGAATTCGCCGAATTTCGAAGCGGAGGGAGTTCCGCACCTTGGCGTCCAGGGCGGAGAGGGGTTCGTCCAGAAGCAGCACTTTTGGGCGGATGGCCAATGCCCGGGCGAGGGCCACCCGCTGCTGCTGCCCTCCGGAGAGCTCCCTCGGCCAGGCGTCCGCCCTTCCGGAGAGACCCACCATGGCGAGAAGCTCCTCGACTCGAGACCGGAGCTCGTCCTCGGGGACCTTTCGGGTTCTGAGCCCGAAGGCCACATTTTCGAAGGCCGAGAGGTTGGGAAAGAGGGCGTAGTTCTGAAAGACGATCCCCACCTGCCGGTTGCGCACGCCCACGGAGGCCATGGAGACGCCGTCGAGAAGCACTTCTCCTCCGTCGGGGGCGATGAAGCCGGCGATAAGGCGGAGGGTGGTGGTCTTGCCGCACCCCGAGGGGCCCACGAGGGAGACGAACTCCCCCTTTTCCACCTTCAGAGAGACGTCCCGGACGGCGTAGAACTTTCCGTACCGTTTGCTCACCGACCGGAGCTCAACGCCCGCCATGGTGTTCCTTTCCGGCCTTTTCGAGGGCCAGTTTGACCGCTTCTTCCGGAGTGGAGGCTGGCATCAGGGGGGACTGTGCCCCCGGTTCCTGAACGCTCCAGGTATTCAATGCGATGACCGGCTTGCCGAGCTTGAGGGCGAAGCCGATCTCAGAAAGGGTTCCGAAGGCTCCGCCGATGGAGATGACCGCTTCGCCCGAGGAGACCACCGCCACATTCCGGACCTCTCCGAGGCCCGTGGAGAGGGGGAGGGTGACGTAGGGGTTGGCCTCTTCGATCTCTCCCGGAAGAAGCCCCACGGAGAATCCCTTCTCTTCCGAGACCCCTCGGCAGACCGCTTCCATGACGCCCCCCTTTCCGCCGCAGACTACAGTGCAACCGGCCCGGGCGAGGAGGCGCCCCACGTGCCGGGCCAGGTCGTAAATTTCTGCTGGAGGAGTGGAGGATCCGATGACTGATATGACAGGCTGTCGTTCCATGAAATGTCCTTTCTTTACGCTCAGGAGTCCAGGGCGAAGGAGCTGCCCCTGGAACCGAAGAAATGGCCCAGGAAGAGTACTCCTCCGAGGCTCAGCAGACTGAAAAGCACGAGCAGGGTCGTGGCAGCGCAGGCGAAGCCGGTGCTCACGTAGAAGGCCTGATAGAGCACCACGGGATAGGTCTGGCTTGTGGAGCCCGTCACCATGACGGCGAGCTGAAATTCACCGAGGGACATGGCAAAGGTCATGACCGCTCCGGAGAGAAGGCCGGGCAGAAGGTTGGGGATCAGCACTTTCGTTGCCAGAAAGAGAGGGGATGCCCCGAGGGAAATTCCCGCTTCTTCGAGGGTATTCCACTGGAGCATCTCCATGTTCGCCATGAGGGGGCGGAGCATGAAGGGGAGTGTGTAGACGAGGTGGGCACCCAGCAGAAGCTGCCACGTCCCCACGAGGGAGAAGGAGGTCCAGTTGAAGGCTTGAACGAGGCCGAGGCCCATAACAACAGGGGGAATCGCGATGGGAAGGAGGATGATGAAGTCGAAGGCCCGGCGCAGCCACCGGACCCGGAGGACGGAGACGGCGTAGACGGAGCAGATGCCGATCAGGCCGTTGATCAGCACCGTCAGGGAGGCGATGAAGAGGCTCATAGTCATGGCCCGGACGTACATGGTCTTCGAAAAGAGATCTCCATACCATTTCATCGTGAATCCCGTGGGGAGGAGGGTGCCGAACCATTTTTCCCCGAAGGATCCGACGAGAATGAGAGCTATGGGAGCGAGAACGTAGGTAAACCACATCACCCCGGCCGCAAGCCAGAGAGCCCGGCGAAGCACCATTACCCACCACCTTGAAGAAAAAGATCTTTCGTTTATTGTATCAGAGAATCTCTTTCCGGAATACACACTCCTGGTCCGCAGCGGGGCTTTTTGAAAAAGAGCAGCCCCGCTCTAATCGAAATTCGGAAAAACAGTATGCGTTTCTGGCATTATTGGGAAAGAATTGTATAATACGGTTGGTAGCAAATATTCCATCATCGGAGGTGCAGTTATGACGGAGTTGGGCAAGAATAATGTACGCAGCAGAAGTGAGACGATGAGCATTCTGCTCGGAGCGGCTTTTCTCATGGCCACATCGGCCATCGGACCGGGGTTCCTCACCCAGACTGTTTCCTTCACCAATGAACTGAAAGCGGTTTTCTCCTTCGCAATAATGCTCTCCATCCTCATCGACATCGTTGTGCAGCTCAATATCTGGCGCATTCTGGCCGTTTCGGGAATGCGGGGGCAGGACGTGGCGAACAAGGTCCTTCCCGGCCTCGGATACTTCCTCGCCTTCGCGGTGGC
>CAYZZX010000053.1:1179-4365 GCA_964483085.1 uncultured Synergistaceae bacterium | reverse complement strand
CGTGGGGAACGTGGGAGGCGCGGCCCTCGGCTTCCAGGTCCTCTTCGGAGCGAACCAGGCGGTAGGCGCCATCATCAGCGCGGCCATCGCCATCACCATCTTCCTCTGGAAGGACCTCGGTAAGGCAATGGACCGGTTCACTCAGGTCCTCGGGTTCGCCATGCTGGCCCTCGTGGCCTACGTCGTCTTCGTAACGAAGCCCCCCGTGATGGAGACCGTCGTTGAGATGGTGAGGCCCCTGACGAGCATCGACCTTTTGAAGAATTATAAGTGGCTTGTCGTGTTGACCCTCGTGGGCGGAACGGTGGGCGGCTACATCACCTTCTCCGGCGTGCACCGGATCATCGACGCGGGGATAACCGGAGTGGAGAATATCGGCCAGATCAGCAGAGGATCCATCAACGGCATCCTGATCACCGGCGTCATGCGCTATCTCCTCTTCCTCGCCTTCCTCGGAGTGGTGCTCATCGGAACGCCCATCGACATGAAGAACCCCGTGGCCTCGGCCTTCCAGATCGGCGCGGGAGCTCTCGGCTACCGGGTGGCGGGCGTGGTGCTCTGGGCAGCGGCCATCACCTCCGTGGTGGGGGCCTCCTACACCTCCGTCTCCTTCCTCCGGACGCTCTTCACCGTAGTGGAAAAATACTACCGCTACTGGATCATAGGGTTCATCATCGCCTCCACGACGATTCTCACCATCGTGGGCCGTCCCGTGGTGCTTCTCATCCTTGCCGGTTCGTTGAACGGCCTGATCCTTCCCCTCTCTCTCGGATCGGTCCTGCTCGCGGCCTACAACAAGAAAGTAGTCGGGGAGTACCTTCACCCCAAATGGATGACCATCCTCGGATGGGTCATCGTGGTCTTCACCGCCTGGATGGGCTTCAACTCCTTCAAGGGCATCATGAAGCTCTTCGGCTAGAGAGGATGACCGAAGAAAGGAGATTTTCATGATTTCTCATGAGTATCCCCGTATTCTGACGGCGGGGGACGGCTGCGTGGTGGCGGAGTTCGGCGACTCCATCGATCTGGAGATCAATTCCCGGGTTGCCGCTCTGGCCCATGCTGTGGTGAAGCTCGATTTTCCGGGCTTTCTCGACGCCGTCCCCACCTACCGTTCCCTGGCGGTCTATTTCGACCCTGAAGTCACGGATGTCGACCGTCTCTATCAGCGTATGGAAACCCTCTGCCGGGAGGGGGGAGCGGGGACTGCGGAGACGACCCGCAGAGTCATCCTCATCCCCACCCTCTACGGCGGAGAGCGGGGCCCCGATCTGGAGGACGTGGCCGCTCACCTGAGCCTGTCCGCCGACGAGGTCGTCGAGCGGCACTCCTCTCGAGACTGCTACTGCTACATGCTCGGATTCACTCCGGGGTTCTCCTATCTCGGGGGGATGGACCCCTCTCTGGAAGTCCCCCGGCTGAAGAACCCCCGGGAGATCATTCCGGCGGGGTCGGTGGCCATAGGGGGAAAACAGACGGGGATTTATTCCATCCCGAGCCCCGGCGGATGGCGGCTCATCGGCACGACTCCCATGCGGATGTTCGATGCTCAAAGAGACCCCGCCATCTTTCTCGAGGCGGGGATGTGGGTGCGCTTCCGCCCCATCGAGCGGGAAGAGTTCGCCCGTATCGACGCTGAATCGGAGGCCGGGAGCTATCGTCCTGAAATTCTTGAAGAGGAGGTCTCGCCGTCATGAGCCCTCTCGTGCTCTCTGTACAAGCCCCTGGAATGCTCACCACCGTGCAGGACTGCGGCCGGTGGGGCGGCCAGGGGCAGGGAATGCCCGTAGCGGGGGCCATGGACGGACAGGCCTTCCGCATGGGGAACATCATTGTTGGCAACCGTGAAGAGGATGCCGGCATTGAAGTAACTCTCATGGGTCCGAAGCTCCTCGTAATCGAGGGGGAGGGGATCGCCGCCGTCACCGGAGCGGAGCTCGGCTTTTCGGTGAACGGACAGGCCGTGCCGAACTGGACGGCCGTGGAAATCGGGGAGGGGGACGTGCTCTCCTTTTCCGGTCCTCAGTCGGGGTGCAGGGCCTACCTCTGCCTCTCCGGAGGGATCGACGTTCCTCCGGTCCTCGGCAGCCGGTCCACCTACACCCGGGCGAAGGTCGGAGGGGTGGAGGGCAGGGCGCTGAAAAAAGGGGACCGCCTCTCCTGCGGAGAACCAGCCCCCCTCTGGAGGCGCTGCACAGGCTTCGTCTGCCCGGAAGAATTGCGCCCCCTTTATGACCCCGCAGCACCCCTTCGGGTCATCGCCGGCCCCCAGGACGATCATTTCACCCCGGCGGGGAGGGAGACCTTCTACGGCTCGGAATACACGATCTCAAACAGCGCCGACCGGATGGGGTACCGCCTCGACGGTCCGGTCATCGAACACGAGGGAGCGGCGGACATCATCTCCGACGCCATCCCCCTCGGAGCGGTGCAGGTTCCCGGCCACGGCCAGCCCATCGTCATGCTTGCCGACCGGCAGACTACGGGAGGGTACACGAAGATCGGGGTTGTCTGCTCCGTGGATATGGCCGCCCTCTCCCAGCGCCTTCCGGGGGAGAAGGTGCGCTTCGTCCCCCTCACTCTGAAGGACGCCGTCGCCCTCGCCCGGGAGGCGGGGGGAAAGCGGCAGAAGCTTCTGGAACTGCGGGCGGCCTGGCGCTCCCGTTCTGCCCCCGCAGTGCTCCCCGCGGAGGAAATCACGGTGCCGGTGACAAGGGGGGAGGCTCTCCTCCGTCTGGACGGAGAGGCCCACAGAGTCACCTGGGAGGAAATATAAGGAGGAAGAGCCATGCAGAAAATCGATCTGAACAGCGATCTCGGCGAGAGCTTCGGCCCCTGGAAGATGGGGATGGACGCCGAGGTCATGGAAAGCGTCAGCTCCGCGAATGTGGCCTGCGGATTTCATGCGGGGGATCCCCTCGTGATGATCAAGACTGTGCAGGCGGCGAAGGCGGCCTCCGTGGCGGTGGGGGCCCATCCGGGGCATCTCGACCTGCAGGGGTTCGGCCGCAGGACCATAGGGTCCACCCCCGACGAGGTCTACGCCTTCACCCTCTACCAGATAGGGGCCCTTCAGGCGGTCTGCGCCGCCCAGGGGATGAGCCTGCAGCACGTGAAGGCCCACGGCGCCCTCTACAACCAGGCGGCCAAGGACCTTCCCCTCGCCAAAGCCATCGCCCGGGCGAC
>CAYZZX010000053.1:0-1079 GCA_964483085.1 uncultured Synergistaceae bacterium | reverse complement strand
CTCTCCACAGACCTGCCCCGGTACCGGGTGTGGGTGGACGGCGAGGTCATCGACGAGCCCACGGACGTGAAGAAATACTGGCGGGATGACCTCGTGGGGTTCCTCCTCGGATGCTCCTTCTCCTTCGAGGGTGCCCTTCTCGAGGCGGGAATACCCGTCCGGCACATTGAGCAGAACCGCAACGTCCCCATGTACGTGACGAACATCCAGTGCACCCCCGCCGGAGCGCTCTCCGGCCCTGTGGTGGTGAGCATGCGCCCCATCCCCGCACACCTTGTGCCCAAGGCTGTGCTCTGCACGGGGCGTTTTCCGGCGGTTCACGGGGCTCCCATCCATATCGGCGACCCTGCCCAGATCGGCATCGCCGATATCATGAAGCCCGACCTCGGCGATGCGGTGGACATCTACCCGGGCGAAGTCCCCGTCTTCTGGGCCTGCGGCTGCACCCCCCAGGCGGCCATCATGGCGGTGAAGCCCCCCTTCTGCATCACCCACCTTCCGGGGCATATGTTCGTGGCTGACCCGAGGGACGCCGACTACGCCGTATTTTAAATAGGCGGTTTTTGAAAAAAGGAGAAACAGGGAAGGGGCGAAGGCTTCTTCCCTGTTTTTCATAGGTACCCCCCTTGACAAAAGAGAATTTCATCCATAAGATAGTGAGTAATTACTATCTTTATTGTGAAGGCATTCCGAAGGGGGAATTACCATGGCGCGAACCGGTAAAAATCTACCCGCCGAGGAGCGGAAAACAGTCATTGTCGAGACGGTGCTCTCTCTCGCCGCCGAGGGTAAGCCCTCGGACATCACCACCGCCGCCATCGCCGAGAGGATGGACC
Organism: uncultured Synergistaceae bacterium; assembly: GCA_964483085.1. Lineage (GTDB taxonomy): Bacteria > Synergistota > Synergistia > Synergistales > Aminobacteriaceae > JALHFZ01. The sequence continues at coordinate 243 of CAYZZX010000053.1, read as the reverse complement.
TGACCCAGGGCGCTCTCTTCCGGCATTTTACCACGAAGGACGCCATATGGAAGGCAGTCCTCGACTGGGTGGGGAAGAAGCTCTTTGCCCGGCTCGAAAAGGCCGGGGCGGACGCCGAGTCCCCCCTTGAGGCCCTTGAGGCGATCTTTCTTGCCCACATTCAGTTTGCCTCGGAGCATCCGGGAGCTCCCCGCCTTCTCTTCAGCGAGTTTCAGCGCACGGAGGAGAGCCCGGTGCGGAGTC
>CAYZZX010000052.1:0-12785 GCA_964483085.1 uncultured Synergistaceae bacterium | reverse complement strand
GCTCCCTCGGTATCTCGGCCGGAGAGCTTCTGAAGGGCGCCGCAGAGGTGGACGAAAGGCGCTCCGCTCGAACGACCCCCGAGACGAACCCTGCCTGGCTTCTCGCGGCCCTCTCGGTGGCCCACTACCGCAAGGGGCGAAACATGAATGTGATGATGCCCTACGAGGACGGCCTGGATCGGTTCAGCGAATGGTACGCTCAGCTCTGGGGGGAAAGCCTGGGGAAAAACGGTTCAGGCTCGACGCCCGTCAAAGCCCTCGGCGCCATCGACCAGCACTCCCAGATTCAGCTCTATACGGACGGCCCTGACGACAAGCTCTTCACGGTCATTTCGACCTCCGACGGAGAAGAGGATATCATCATCCCCGAGACGGAGGAGAAGAGCCTGATGGGGCTCTCCTACCTTTTCGGCCAGTCAATGAACTCCCTCCGGCGGTACGAGGCCCTTTCCACCATAGTCGCTCTGGCGAAGACGGGGAAACCCGTCATCAGCCTGAAACTTCCGGAGATCAACGCCCGGAGGCTCGGAGGCCTGATTCAGTTTTACGAAAATGTAACTGCCCTCACAGGGTATATCCTTGACGTCAACCCCTTCGATCAGCCGGGGGTGGAGCAGGGCAAAAATTATACCTATGGACTCATGGGACGGCCGAACTACAGCTCTCAGGCCCTCGAGGTGACGGAGTTCGCCGAGGAGCTCTCTCTTCAGAAGATCACTCTGTAGCGTCTCGGGTCAGGAAAACCAAAAACTGAAAAGGTCCGCCGGGCAGCTGCCCCGCGGACCTTTTACCTTATGTCAAGGCTCCCGACCACCGGTTTTCTTCGTCGAGACATTCAAGGGCATGAATTATATTGTTCTTGATCTCTGGATTTCCAGCAGAGAGTGTGCGAAGGATGTCAGCGGTTTTCTTCCGCTCGGTACTGCCTGAAAAGGGGCAGGGGTTTTCCCGCACCGGCAAAGAGAGACGGACCGCCTCCTTCGCCACCCGCCGCTCTTCAGCGAGGATAAGGGGGCGGATGACCGTAATGCCCGTTCGGCTCTGCCATATTTTCGGCTGAAAGGATTTGAACTGCCCGGCCCGGAACAGGTTCATCAGAACGGTCTCCACGGCGTCGTCAAGGGTATGTCCCAGAGCGAGGAGGTTGCACCCCCTCTCTTTGGCCTCGTCGTTCAGGATGCCCCGCCGCAGATTCGCGCAAAAACTGCAGGGGGATCGTTCTTCTCTGTTTGCGAGAATCGACAGAATGGGGTAGGGCCGCACGAAGAAAGGTATTTCCAGGGAGTCGCAGAATGTCTGTAGGGGCGCCGTATCCGCTGATCCCCCTGTAATGTCCACAAAGGACGCTGCAAGGGAGAAGGGAAGGGGGCTTTTTCGTTGATATGCGGCGAGGACGAGGGCCAGAACCAGACTGTCCTTTCCTCCGGAGAGACCGATCAGAATCTTGTCGTGGGGCTGAATCATGGAAAAGCGGCGAAGGGCAATGCCTGTTTTTTTACGCAGGGACAGGGAAAGCTGGGGAAAACTCCGTTGGGACACAAAAAGTTCCTCCTCGAAAAAGAGCGTGTTTTCTGATAGAATGGTACTTAAGGCCTATATGAAGGTCTAGGCCGTTTATTTTACCAGTACCGGCTCTTCCCGGGTAGGGTGAAAATCCGAATGTCTTAGTATACCGGCAGATGCCCGGAGCCAGGAAACGTTTTATGTATGAATGGAGGTGGGGAAATGGAGCAGATCAGAGTGCTCATTGCTGATGACCATAAGCTTTTTCGTGACGGCATCAAAAAGCTGCTCGAACTCGAAACGGATATTCTCGTGGTGGGGGAGGCTGGCGATGGCGAAGAAGCCCTCTCTCTCATGGAGGAGAGAGTTCCTGATATTCTCCTCTTCGATATCAACATGCCGAAAATGGATGGAATTCAGCTCGTGCGGGAGCTCAACAATCTCCCCTATAAAATGCGCTATGTGGCGATCAGTGCCTACGATGACGAAGACTGCCTTTCAGCCCTCTCCGCCGCCGGAGTGCTCGGGTTTGTCCTCAAGGCCTCCGGAAAGGTGGAGCTTCTTTCCGCCATTCGCTCCGCCGCAAGAGGGCAGCCCTATGTCGATCCCCGGGTCGCTGGAAAACTCCTCACATCCTTCTCCCGCCGGAAAGAGGAGAACGACCAACTCTATGAGCTTACCCCCCGGGAAAAGGAGATTCTCTACTGGATTTCCCAGGGTATGAGCAATATAGAGGTGGCCGAAAAAATGGTCCTGTCAGAGAAGACCGTGAAGAACCATGTCAGCCATGTTCTGAAAAAACTCGACCTCAGAGACCGCACCCAGGCTGCCATTCTGGCATGGAGAATAGGCTTTGCCCAGCTCTCTCCGGGCACCCTCTCCCACATTCTTCCGTACACAAAAAAATAAATCAAGATGATGGCCCCGGGGGATCCCCCGGGGCCATCATCTTGAGAAAAAACCTCGACTCAGGAGGGTGTTCCGGCAAGCTGGGCAACTGTTGAAGCGAGCCAGCTTGACTGCTGTTGCAGTGCCGCGAGGCGGACCTCTGCCTTGGCGAAGGAATCATAGAGCCCTCGAGCGCGGATGTCGAGCCGCCGTTCAAAATCGGTGATCCGCTTGTTGATGGTTGTGATCTCCGTCTGCCACGTGCTGATCTGGCTTGCCACGCGGCCTTTCGGGGCGGTAGTGCTCCCCACCTCGACCTGAGAGGCGTCCACCAGGTTGCCTATGGTTTTGTCCATCTCCTCCATGACGGTGTTCATAATCCCCGCCACGCCGTCAGGGTCTTTCCGCAGAGCCTCGATGAACTTATCCGTATCGAATTCAAGCTTGCCGCTCTTTCCGTAATCGGTTTTTTCAGTTGATATGCCGATCTGGGAGAGAAGGGAGAAGGGCGTCCCCAGACCGAGGGTGTCGAGGACCGAATCTTCCGCAGCAAGGGAGAACTTTCTGTTCGGGGAGGAGGTGATGACGAGCTGGTTGTCCTTAACCTTCGCGGCAGCCATGGGAATCGGATAGGTCCTGCCCTGAGCATCGTGGGTCATCTCATAGGATGTGTTGATCTTTGACGCGATGCTGCTGAGCGTGTCGGCAGGAGTGACGGCTATGCGGGCTGTTCGCACTCCGACCTTCAGATCAAAAGAGGTCTCTGAAGTGAGCCCTTCACCGGCCAGAGTTCCAAGGACGGGGCTTCCTGTTTTCAATGAATATTTCGACTCCACTGAGTTGGTCATGAGCTGGCGGAGGGAGGATTTCGACTGCCAGAGCAGGGAGTTTCCGTGGAGGAGTCCGAACTTCTTGTAGAAGTCCTCGTTTTTGTACTGGTCGCCCTGAGTGGAGGAGGATGACTTTGTGGATTCACTCAGGCGTATGTTGATCCAGTCCATAGTGTCATTGTAGGCGGTGACAAAATCCTGAATGGACGTGACCGCTTTTTCAGCGTCCTGGGTGATGTTCATGATCACAGAGCCCGCTCCGTGAATTGTGAGCTTCACACCCTCGAGGAGGTCGTCGATGCTATTCGATGAGCGGGTCAGGGTGAGGCCGTCCACCTTCACGATGGCGTCCCGGGCTTCGAGATGATACTCCGGATCAAGGAGGTAGGAGTCGTCGAGCTTCAGAAGCTCAAGCACCTCCGTGCCTCCGTCAACGCTGAAGGCGTTTGAATTGACGGTATAGGTGAGTTCATACTCCGTTCCGGCAGTCGGTGCGCTGCCGGTGGCCAGCCAGACGATTTCATCCGTTCCCGAGATCGCCTCGAAGTCCGTCCCCTCAATGTAGTCCACCCCTCCTGCGGAGATGGTGACTGTGCCCGAAGAGGGCACACCCTTTGCGAGGGTGAAGCCGAGCTTGTCAGCCGGACCGCCGCCCCGCTTGATGGTGGCTGTGTCGGTGGTGAACCCGAGCCCCGATGCAGTGCTCTTTATCACCAGCCGGTTGTCGATCACCGAGGCGGTAACTCCGAGCCCTTCCCCCCAGGCCGCTCCTGTGGCTGGGTTGATGGTGACGTCTTTTGCTGCGTTGATCTTCTGGGCGATTGCGGAGAGTGAGTCGGTCTTTTTGACCTCAATGACCCCCCGGCGTCCGCCGACGTTAATGGAAAATGTCCCGTCCGCTGTCAGCCCGGCGTCCCCCATGTTCGTCTTGATCTGCGCTCCAAACCGCGCCTCGTTCAGAGCTTTCTGAATCACTTCGATCTCGTGCTGACTGATCGCTGCGTCGGGGTCGACGACGGCGCTGACAATGCCTCCAGCGTCTCCTCCGGAGAGGGGCGAAAATTCAGCGAGCTTCGCCCGAAAGGTGGATTCTATCTTGAGGGGAGACAGGGTCGACCGGGTGCTCTTGAGAGCTCCTGAAAATTCGTTGAGTAGACCGATTTTCAGTTCGAGGGTGTCCCTGGTGGCTATCCAGGCTTTCTGCGGTTTTCTGGCATTTTCCAACAGCTTGTCCGCCATGGCTCCCCAATCAATGGAGGATGCAATGCCGGGAATTGAAAAGGTTGATTCGTAATCGGCCATAGGATCAGCTCCCTGAAAAAGAGTAGAATGCTTCCTTTCCTTATCGGAGGACCCGCACAAATCCTTTATTCGAAAGAAAAAATCATGGTACAATAATTAATCGAAAAGCCGTTTCTTCGGATTCTGGAATATAACCGCTAAAAACCATATATGGAAGACAGGGAGGCGGAAACGTGATAGTCCTCGTAGACGGAAAAAATTTCGACGTACCTGAAGATCTCTCCAGTAGAAATGATATACTCGCTTTCGTGAGGGAGCATGCCGGAACGAAGGGAAGAGTTGTTCGTGCAATTACGGTGGACGGCACAGAACTCAACGAGGAATCCTTTTCCGCTCTTTCGGGAGGAAGCGAGGTCAATTTTACCACAGGCCCCGTTCGGGAGCTTGTGAATGAATCCCTCAGCGAAGCTCAGATCTATCTCGTAAATCTCTCCGCAGGGTTCGAGCGGATCGCCGATACCCTTGAAGGGGATAAGGCCGCCGAAGGCCTTGGTCTGCTCGCCAGCGCCGCCGAGGGAATCGGATGGCTTCTTCAGGTACTTCACAACAGTCAGGTGCTTCTCGGGCTGGAGGATGACGAAGTATCGGACGGAGGGCTTGCAGAGCTCAAAGGGAGCCTGCTTCAGAACCTTGAAGACGTCTCCACTTCTGTAGAAGAGAAAAAATATCTGGAGCTGGCCTATCGCATCCGCAACGGATTGCTTCCGGATATTCACCGCCTCGGAGGCTATCTTCTCTCCATGCAGGATGCGAGCGGAAGTCCTCTTCAATAAAACATCCCTCATCGGAGGCATCTGTTCGATAATCCATTAGCCCCTTCTCCCGGGATCGCTGTGCCGGTTCTCTATGAAAAGGGAGGGCAAACCGATCGGTCTGCCTGCAAAACTGTTTTCTGGCTGCGAATGATCTATCCCCTGCAAGGGCCCTTTTTCTTCTCTCGCCGGATATCAAGGATCCAGGGTATTCTGCTGCGGCTTTCTTGAGATGCAGCTTTTCTCCGACTGGAGATAGAGGAGGTTGTTCCGTACATTGACCCTTCGTAAAGGTTTGTTGATTTTTATACTTCTCTCTTTCAGCGTCAGCGCAGTCGTGCTTTTGTCGAGCGTTGACCGGGAGACATGGACTACGGTGCTTGCAGCAGACAAAAGGCTGTTACTTCTGGCCCTTGCTTTCGTACTGGCAGCGTGGACCTGCGACGCCGCACGTTTCTGTGCTCTTGCCCGTTCCGCTGGCGAGCACATCGGTTTTCGTCTCGGCATAGTGCTCACGTGGCTTCATTATTTCGGCTGCGCTGTAACGCCCATGCAGAGCGGAGGAGGCCCCTTCCAGGTCTATGTTCTCTATAAAAGAAATATTCCCCTCGGCAAGGGAATTGCCATCACCCTCACCCGAACTCTCCTGACGATTCTCATCCTCGGAATTATCGTTCCCGTGGCGGTGGTCATAGAGCCAGATCTGCTTCGGGGAAGGCTCTTTCTGAAGGGTGTTTTTTCCTACGTTATCATCTTCATCGTCATCTCGTGGGTTCTCGTGGTCCTCAGCATCACCCGCCCGGCCCTCATCAAAAAATGGGGAGCCATGCTGACCATCTGGCTGAAGCGCTTCGGCATCGTACGGCCTGAGATCGTCCTCAGGATCGTCAAGCGGATCAACCTTGAGGTGGACAACTACAATCTTAACTTCAAGATGTTCTTCTCCTGCGGCCTTAAAAACTTCATCGTCGCCGTGCTGCTTTCCATTCTTCATCTCCTGTGCATATTTTCCGTGCTCCCCTGCCTTATAGCCTCCGTGGGGCTCCCCTTTCAATTTCTTCAGGCCCTCCTCGCCCAGGCAGTCTTCATGTTTCTTCTCTACTTTGTACCCACCCCCGGTGCCAGCGGCGTCGCAGAGGGTGGAGGAGCCGCCCTTTTCGGCCTTCTCGTTCCGTGGAATATGGCCGGAGTCATGGCCATCGCATGGCGTTTCTTCACTGAGTATCTCGCCATCGGCATGGGGGTCTTCGTAGCAGTGAAACTTCTCGGGTGGGGTGTCTCCAATGATATTTACGCCCATGAAAAGGACGAACCGGTGCCCGTATCCCCCGAGGACATGACCTGTGAAATTCCTGAAAAAATCGGGGAGGAGCATCATGACTGATTTTCGGGCCACAGTATTTAAACTCCGGGGAGGCCTCTGGACTGCCCTTTTTCTCGCGGTCCTCTTTCTGGCTGGTCCGGTGAAGCCATGGGCCCTTCTCACAGGCCTTTTTCTCGTCGCCCTCGGGCAGGGAATCCGATTCTGGGCCGCAGGAAGCATCGTCCGCTACCGGGGGGAACAGGTCGGTGCGCAGCAGCTTGTCACCTGGGGGCCCTACAGCCTCGTCCGCAACCCACTTTATATCGGGAACGGACTGATCGGCGTAGGGTGGGGGATGATGGCCGGATGGAGCGCCTTCTTTCTCTTTATCCTTGCCTTCATTCTTCTCTACGGAGTCGTCATCGTTCCCTGGGAGGAGACCTTTCTCCGGCAGCGTTTCGGCGGAGAATACGAAGAGTACGTCTCCCGGACGGGGCGGTTTATTCCCAGAAAATGGACCCTCAAAGAACTCGACGGGCCCTTCAATACGGAGGTCCTCTGGCGGAGCGAACGCCACTCGGTCTTCGTCACCCTCGCGGGAACGGCCCTGCTCCTGATGAAAACATGGAAGATATACCCCTGGTGAAGGGGAGATCCGCCCTGATAAAAACTGAAAAGAGGCCCCCGGGGGCCTCTTTTCGCTATGCTCTTTCCTGGATGACTCCGAACAGACGGTTCCACGTCTCGTCGTACACCTGGCGGGGTGGAAGAGGGTGTCGGGCGAGTCCGTCGGCCATGGCCTGCTGGGCCACAGCCTCGGCGACCCGTGGGGTCACTTCGTCGGAGAAGAGATCGGGGATGATGCATTTTCGGGAGAGCCGCCGCCGGTCTACAGCGCCGGCGATGGCTTTTGCCGCCTCCATGAGGATGTTGTCGTTCAGTCCCGTAGCCCGGACATCGAGCAGCCCCCGGGCGATGCCGGGATAGGCGTGAAGGTTCGGCATGGCGTTGAAGGAGCCCGCCAACCCCTCGGCGAAAATCGCTGCTCCCGCCTCAAGGGCTTCGTCAGCGCTGATCTCCGGTTCAGGCATGGAGAGGGCAAGCACTATTCCATTCTCCTTCATCGAACGGATGTGCTCGCCGGTTATTTTTCCTCTTGATGAGAGCCCGATGTAAATATCGGCGTCCTTCATGGCGGCGGAGAGGTCCCCTTTCCGCCCTTCCGGATTGATCTTTTCCGCCAGTTCCGACTGAACGAAGTTCATGCATTCGTTTCCCTGCCCGATGATACCGCACCGGTTCAGGGCGACGATCCGCCTGACCCCTGCATGGAGTAACAGGCGAGCCACGGCCACCCCCGCGGACCCTGTTCCCATGATGACAATCGAAACCTCTTCGAGGTTTTTTTCCACCACCTTCAGGGCATTCAGTATGGCAGCCATGACCACGACGGCGGAGCCGTGCTGATCGTCGCAGAAGACCGGAATATCAAGCTCTGTCTGCAGCCGTTCCACCACGGTGAAGGAGTTCGGGCTCGAGACATCCTCGATGTTGATGGCGCCGAAGGTCGGGGCCAGCAGCTTCGCCGCCGCCACGATGTCCTCCGGGCCCTTTGAATCGATGCAGATGGGGATGGCGTTCACATCCCCGAAGTTCTTGAAGAGAAGGCACTTTCCCTCCATGACGGGAAGGGCCGCTTCGGGCCCGATATTCCCCATACCGAGGACGGCCGTTCCATCGCTGATGACGGCGAGGCGGTTTCCCTTGCCGGTATAGTCATAGAGGGCGTTTCGGTCTTTCGCTATTTCTTCTGCGGCGTAGACTCCCCCCTGAATATAGGCGAGGGCAAGGTCCTCTTCATTGCGGATGTTCACGGTGGGGTAGATCCGTATTTTGCCCCGGGCCCTCCGGTGGAGCAGCAGCGCTTTTTCCCGGTCGATGATCACGCCTCTTAGCCTCCTTTGAAATGGAAAGTGCCTTGCGGGCTTTCTTTCGCCTCAGTCTTTGAAAAGAGGAAGAAGAGCCTTGAACTCTGCCGTTCCCGATTGCCCCATAAGCTGATAGATCACCGTCTCCGTGGGCACCACAAGGGCGCCCGCAGCTGCGGCAGCCTGCAGGGCGAGGTCGGCGTTTCGAGTGACGCGGCTTCCGCAGGCATCAGCGGCGACGACCACCTTCCGACCGCGGGCGAGAAGGTCGAGCAGAGTCGTGAGGATGCAGATATGGGTCTCGATTCCGAAGAGGACGATTCTGCTCGGGCTGGTCAGCTCGAAAAAGTCGGTGAACCCCTCCTCCTCGCAGCAGGAAAAGTAGTTTTTTTCGAACCGTCTTGCCCCCTTGGGCAGGGAGGAAAGGATTTCGCCGTCCGTCGGCCCGAGCCCCTTCGGGTACTGTTCGGTATAGAAAAAGGGGATATGCAGCACCTCGGAGGCCCGGGAGAGCCTGAGAATATTGCGGCGGATGTCTTCGTGTCCGGAGATCGCTGGGAGAAGCCGCTCCTGAACGTCCACCATGAGCATCTGGGTCGATGATCGGAAAAGCCGGAATGGTTCCAAGATGTCACCTCCATAAAAGGTCTTTTCTATATTCTACCCCATGGGGCGCCCTCGCGGACTCCATATTTCGGTTCAGGTATCTTTTCTGTTGTAGCTCCGGGAGCGATGTGCTATGCTTCAATCACTACGGGAACCATGGAGGTTTGAATGACACAGGAAAATAGATACGAAGAGAACGAAAACTGGACGGTGGGGGAGATTCTTTCAGCCATGGCAGGTTCGGACTATCCAAAATACATACTGAAAATCGTTTCTCAGCTTCAGCAGTGGATGGAAGAAGCCATCGCCGCAGATACATCGGACAGCGGAGGAGATCCGCTCACGGCCCTCTTTGAAAATGTCCTTGAGCTGGACGGAGAGCGGCTTTTCACTCAGCTAGAGTGGGTTGACGATTACGCCGATCTCATTCCGAACTTGAAGCGGCCTTCGGGCCACGAGGATGTGGTTGTGGTCAACGCAGGCCCCTCAGATTTCGAGGACAGCCTCCGTATTGCCATAGACTACGCCTCACTGTTCAACCGGAAGCTCTGCCGGAGAATCTGGGTCATCAGTGACAGCATCATCATCGGTGACATCTACCGCTACCTCTCTCATATCAGGGCTTTGGGCCAGCAGGGGATCGTCTTCCGCTTCCTGCTCGTCACCCCTTGGGGATGGACCGAAATCCCCCTTGCAGCCGAAGGGGCTCCGGTGAACCGCATCTCCTGGAAGAACAACCGCGCGGGCGGAATCTCATCGGACGAAGACGAACGAAAACAGGATGACCGTTTGACGAGGTAGCCTTCCAGGTGTTACAATTCTCGCCGTTGCCGGTGTTCCTATCTCCGGCGATAATTGCTGTCGGGGCGTAGCGCAGTCTGGTAAGCGTGCCTGGTTCGGGACCAGGAGGTCGGAGGTTCAAATCCTCTCGCCCCGACCAGACCTGAAGATCGCAAAGAGGTTTCGGCTTTTTCGCCGGAATCTCTTTTTCCATCTCGAGGTCAGTTCCAGCAAGGTTGACTAATACTGACCAAGCTGGTATACTATCAATCGGAGAAAACTTATGGCCGACAAAAGAGTAGCCCAGAACAGAAAAGCCCGGCACGACTACTTCATCCTTGAAACCTTTGAATGCGGTATCGTCCTCACCGGGACGGAGATCAAGTCCGTACGGGATGGAAAGATAAATCTCAAGGAGGGGTACGCCCTCATCCGAAACGGAGAACTCTGGCTTGTGGGGGTGCACATCTCCCCCTATGAAAAGGGAAGCTATTACAACCACGACCCGATCCGGGACCGGAAACTTCTGATGAAGAAAAACGAAATTTTGCGCCTTTTCAGTAAGGTGCGAGAAAAAGGTCTGACCCTCGTTCCTCTTTCGGTGTACATCAAAGAAGGAAAGCGGGCGAAGTTAGAACTGGCTCTGGTAAAGGGAAAAATGCTTCACGACAAAAGAGACTCCCTCTCCGAACGGGACGCGAAACGCGATATGGAGCGAAGCCTGAAGGAGAGAAGCAGAGACTGAAAACCAGCCTCGGTAACTTACCCGGGGGCGATTGGTTTCGACGGCATGCTGGAGGGTCTGAAGGAGCGAGCCGAGGTCGTCCGAACCTCGTTAAACGCGGACACAAAGACAAACGTCAACAATAATAATTACGCACTGGCAGCTTAGCGCTGCCACGTCTTATGCGGCAGTAGCCGCCGCTTTCGTATAAGGCGACACAAAATGGCGGATGCTTTTCGAGGAGTGTCTCCGGTCTCGAAAAAAAGATAAGGGGGCTCGGGTGCGAAGATCCTGTTTCCGGGAGCTTCAAACCGACACCAAATCGGAAACTACGCTCGTAGCGCCTTCACGGCCGGCCCTTGTCGGACGGGGGTTCGATCCCCCCCGCCTCCACCACTTTTTAATTCGCCCCTATCCGAAAGTTCGAAAAACGGATGGGGGCGAATTTTTTACGCATTGATAGCGTACTCCTATTTGCCTACAACCATATTCAGGCGACACCACTTTTGATTTTGTTTCCGAAAGTCTGGGCAGCGGTGATCCAATGGCGGATGGGTGCTTGTCGCAGAATAGAAACGGTCCTTCTTCAACCCGCTTGCAAAATGTGTAGAGCCAGTTATTAAATCACCTTGGTTTTTCCGTTTATAATCCAGACAAGCATTTCGGCGATTTTGGGATCAAACTGTGTTCCTCCGCCTTGAGTGATTACTTCAAGAGCGGCCAGGTTTCGTTCCTTGAAGGGGAGCGTACCTCTGTTCAGCACGCGATCATAGGTCTCAGCGACTGAAATGATTCTTGAAATCAAGGGGATTTGTTCGCCCTTTAGACCTCTTGGATATCCGGTTCCATCCCATCTTTCATGATGACTATAAACGTATTCCGCTAAATCCAGCGTGTCATCGAAGAGGTTTAAGATTCGGTATCCAACTGCCGGGTGCTGCTGTATTGTTTCGAGTTCACTATCCGATAAAAAATCCCTGGACAAGAGGTTTTCATCCAGCACTATTTTTCCGATATCATGGAGGTAGCCCGCTCTGTGAAGTATGTTCACTTCGGTTTTCGGAAGACGTAAAGCCGTTCCAATTTCAGTGCACAGATTGCTGACATTAAGAGCATGTTGTTTTTCTCCGGGGTTTTTCGCGTGCAAAGTCTCGATGATGGTATCGATAATCTCTCTGTTGGTAGAATTACGGTTTATTGTTTTCTCCTTGTACATTTCATTTTCCGCATTCGCCGCGATCTCCTTCAGTGGCTGCTCCGGGCTTGTTTTAGTATCAAGGCCAAGGGAAATGCTGCACTTTATAGCTCTCACGCGGGCGTCCTTAAACTTTGACTTTATCCGTGCAATAATTCTCTGTGCATTTTCTCCGCTTGTTTTGGGAAGCAGTATTATAAACTCATCGCCGCCGACCCGGGCGACAACATCGTTCTGTCTGCACACCTGCTTGAGAATATCAGATGCTTTCTTGATGAGTTCGTCACCTGCGGCATGGCCGAATATGTCATTGGTCATCTTTAAGCCGTTAAGATCGCCGAAGATAACTGATAACGGAAGATTGTCCGGGGTGTCTATTTTTGCGCGATTTTCATCAAGGCTTCTTCTGTTCTGAAGCCCCGTCAGCGGATCATAGCAGTTCAGGTAATGAATTTCCGCTTCTTTACGTTTGCGCTCACTTATATCAATAAAAGTGACCACCATGCCGATGATTTTTCCATCCTTAATCTGTGGGTGTGATGTATATTCCGCATCAAAAGGGGTTCCATCAGCGCGCCAAAACACTTCGTCATCTACATGAGAACCCTTTCCCTCGGTGAGAGCCTTGAAAATCTTACATTCATCAACCGGTAAGGGGGTTCCATCCTTACGGGTATGGTGGATCAGCCAATGCATGTTTTTTCCGAGGAGCTCTGACTGGTGATTATAGCCTAACATTTTCACGCAGCTTATATTGCAGAAGGTGCAGTTGTCCTTTAAATCAGTACCATAAATAGCTTCTCCTGCTGAGTCTAAAATTAAACGAAGCTCATCCTTGCTCTCTTCCAGGGCCAGATTTGTTTCCTGTAACTCGTCGGTTCGCACCTGCACGAGATCTTCCAGGTTGCCTACAAGGGATTGTATTTTATCCGCTATGTTGTTAACGCTCTGTGATATCAGCCCGATTTCATCAT
>CAYZZX010000051.1:0-12894 GCA_964483085.1 uncultured Synergistaceae bacterium | reverse complement strand
CCGGTGTAGGTTCCGGCGATCATGTGCGGGGAGGCCGAGCCGGAGAAGAGAAGACCGAGCACAAGGGTCGTAAGGGCACCCATCCCCGTGACGGCCACGGAGAGAAGAAGAAATTTCAGCCCGTAGAGTTTGAGCACCCGCAGAGTGTCCTCGGCGGCGAGCAGCCCCACGGCTACCACGAAGAACATGAGGTTCCAGGTGAAATAGTCGTTGGGGACGGTGTACCCCCTGGCTCCGAGAAAGAGCCCCACGAAAAGTGCCCCCGAGATCCCCAGGCTGATGCCCCGGAAGGAGATGCACCCCGCGAGGATGCCGAGCCCCACGGTGAGGCTCATGAGAAAGAGGTGGTTCTTCATGAGGGATGCGAAAAATTCCACGATCGTCAGATCAACTCCTTCTTTTCGGTGAAGCTTTCTTATACTTCATTTCCCCTCCTGGACAGGGGGAAAGACCTGGCGGAAAAAGTCGTGGAGCCCCTGGATATAGGGGCGGCCCGTGAGAAGGAAGCCCTCGTTGTGCCCTCCCGTCAGGGGCAGAAAGCTCTTCGGCTCTCCGGCGGCACTGTACAGGAGGGCTCCGTGCATTCCCGGAATGATCTCGTCGTCGGGGCTCGATGCCACGAGAACGGGGCAGGTGATATTCTTCATCCGTGAGAGGGTATCGAAGGTGTTGCCCACCATGAGCCCTACGGGAAGAAAGAAGAGATGCCGGCGCCCGGCGTCGGCGAGGGTGGTGAAGGTGGACTCTAAAATGAGCCCCGCCGGAAAATACTTTTCCGCTCCCCAGGCCGCCACTGCCCCGCCGAGGGAGCGGCCGAAGAGGACGATCTCGTCCGGGGACATTCCCCTGTCTTTTGTCAGATACTCCCACCCCCCCGCCAGATCACTGTAGACCCCTTCTTCGGTCGGACTGCCGTCGCTTTCTCCGTACCCCCGGTAGTCGAAGATAAAGACGGAGATCCCAAGACGATTGAAAATCTCGAGGCTGTCCAGGCGGTGGCCGATGTTCCCTGCGTTGCCGTGGCAGAAGAGCAGCGTCCCCCGGCCCGAACCGGGGAGGAACCATCCGTGGAGAGGGGTGCCGTCGGCGGCTGTAAAGCGCACATCTTCATAGGTCAGCCCCCTGTCGGCGGGCGTGCTGGTGACCTCCCGGATGGGGATGAACATGAGATTGTTTCGAAAAAAGAAGGCAAGGAGCAACACAATAAGGTACCCCACTGCCGCGAAGATAAGCCAGCGCAAGACTTTCACCTCTTTCCTGACGGGGCGCTCATAGTCCCCTTCTCCTCCGGCGCGAGACGGGGCAGTCGTAGGGACAGGCGGTGGTTTTCCAGATATCTGCAAGCATGGGCCAGTCTCCTTCGGGTAGAATGAAATTATCATACCATCAAAAAAACACGGTACAGGGGCAGAAGATCATCCTTTTTGAAAACTTTCTTTTGCCTGCGGGAAGATTCGAAAATGCCGGCAGGCCGTCAGCTCGAAGGGCTCAAGGGAAGATCGCGAATCGAGAAGAGTAAACAAAGATGCCGCCCCTGATGTCTGCTCATGGGAATTCTGCTCTTCTGTCATCGGGGGTCAAAAAGAAAATAATTTTCCCCGTTTTCTCCCTCTCGGTTCTGTGGTATGCTCCCCGGCATATCGGTGGCAGCAAAGGAGATTTTTCATGGCGCGGCCGGAAAATTCGATTCGTACTCTCGTGGGGGATCCTGCTTTACCCCTTTTTCTTCTGCTGGTGGGATGTTTCTTTCTGGCGATCTTCTTCCGTATTTCTGCGTCGGTGGTCCTTCCCCTCGAGGCGGCCCGGCTCGGGATGAGCGCCTCACTTGTGGGGTTCATCTCGAGCGCCCACTTCTACGCCTACGCCTTTCTGCAGCCGGTGTCGGGAATTCTCCACGACCGCTACGGCCCTGTACGGGTCGTGACGGCGGGGCTGGTCATCACAGCCCTCTCATGCCTTATTCTCACCGTGGCCCGCACCCCTTTCACCCTGGGCGCGTGGAGGCTTCTCTCAGGTTTCGGCGTTGCCCCCATGTATTCCGCCACCCTTGTCTTTCAGGCCTTCGCCTTCTCTTCAGAACGGTACAGCTTCTACGCGGGGATCAATTTCGCCCTCTCAAACCTCGGCGCTCTCGTCTCCGTTGCGCCTCTGGGGTATGCCCTCGACACCTTCGGAACTCGGACGACCTTCGCCCTTCTCGCCGGAATTTGCCTCGCCATGGCGGCAGTCCTTCTCCGGAAAAAGAAAAAAGATCCCATGCGAAGGGCGACGGGAGCGAGCCAATCCCTTCTTTCTATTTTCCCCGGAATCCTCTCCGCCCTCCGCACCATATGGGGCAGCCGAAGACTTCGGAGCCTCCAGATTCTCTGGGCGGTCTCCTCCGCATCTCTTCTCAGCTTTCAGGGGCTGTGGGGGGTGTCGTGGTTCGCCGCCGCCTTCTCCATCACCATTCCATCGGCCCGCCTCTGGAGTTCCCTCATCAGCGTGGGGATGATAGCGGGGCCGATCCTCGGCGGAACGATACTCCTCAGCCCGGAAATTCTGCCGAAGATTATCCGGAAGGTGAGCTTCCTCAATGTGTTTTCGTGGGTTGTGCTGATGATCGCGGTGGGGACGGGCCTTCCCGTCTGGGCAGGAGGCGCGGCAATTCTTCTCGTGGGGACCACCTCAGGCTTACGGGGGGTCTTCATTCTCGCAGGGGTGACCGCCCTCGCCCCGAAAGAATCCCGGGGGGCGATCTTCGGCGCCCTCAACATGACCGTGGTGCTCATGGCGGTAGTTTTTCAGTGGGGCACGGGGCTGATCATCAACCTCTTTCCCTCCGTCGCTCCGGGAGTCTACTCGCCGGAAGGGTACCGGGCGGGTTTTCTTGCTGTGACCGGGGTCATGGTCCTCAGTCTGCTCGCCCTCCGGATGCTCGGCAAAGAGCCTCTGGGCGGCTCACCTCTCCCGTAACACCTTCAAAAAGGCTCTTCCGTATTTTTCAAGCTTTGCCTTCCCAACACCGCTGACGGCCAGCATTTCCTCCTCTGTGGAGGGAAGCTGGTCGCACATGGAGCGGAGGGTGGCGTCGGTGAAGACCACGAAGGCGGGAACGACCTGTTCGTCGGCGATGGACTTCCGGAGGGCCCGCAGCTTTTCGAAGAGCACGGGGTCGGAGGCTGGCTTCGCCGTCTTTTTCGCCTCCTCCCGGGGGATAAACGCCTTGGCAGGGCGCTTCATGACAACCTTTTTTCCGGAAAAGAGCACCTCTCTCGAAGGAGCGGTGAGGATCACCCGGGAGTATTCGTCCTCGGAGAGGGCCAGCAGGTCCTCCGCCGCGAGGTAGTGGATCAGCTCCCGCAATTTTTTCTCAGGCCAGTCCCTCATGATCCCCCAGGTGGAGAGGGAAGCCAGGCCGAAGGCCGAGACCGTCTTATCGACAACTCCCCGGAGGGTATTGATCAGGACCTTCATTCCGAAGCGCTGCTTCATCCGGGCAACGCAGGAAAGAATCTTCTGGGCCTCAATGGTGACATCCTGAAGGCTGAATTCATGAAGGCAGCTGAAGCAGTTGCCGCAGAATGGAGGGGCCTTTTCGCCGAAATATCCGAGGATATCGGCCCTGAGGCACCGGCGGGTATGGCAGTACCGGATCATGCGGTTCAGCTTTCCCCGCTCCATCTTTCTGAAAGTCTGCAGCCCGTCTCCGTCCCCCTCCTCTCCATTTCGGGATTTTTCGATGAAAAACTGGTTCGTGACCACGTCCCGTCCGCTGTAGAAGAGAAGACAGTCCGCCGGAGAACCGTCCCGCCCGGCCCGGCCCGCCTCCTGATAGTAGCTCTCCATATTGCGGGGCATGCCGTAGTGGACCACGAAGGCCACGTTGGATTTGTCGATCCCCATTCCGAAGGCCGTGGTGGCCACCATGATCTTCCCCTCGTCCCGCTGAAAGGCGTCCTGGTTCCGTGCACGCTCTTCGTCATCGAGGCCGGCGTGGTAGCGCACCGCGCTGTATCTGTCGCCGCAGAGCCTGGCACAGACATCCTCCACCTGCTTTCGAGTCAGGCAGTAGATGATGCCGCTCTTCTCCTTCCGGAGAGCGAGGAAGGAGCGGAGGGCGGCGTATTTATCCGAGGGGGCCTGCACTTCGAAATACAGGTTGGGGCGGTCGAACCCCGTGGTGACGATCAGAGGCTCCTTCAAACCCAGAAGGGCGATGATATCCTCCCGCACTCTCGGCGTCGCCGTGGCCGTAAAGGCTCCGAGAATCGGACGCTTCGGAAGAAGCTCGAGAAACTGCCGAATCTGCAGATAGCTCGGGCGGAAATCCTGCCCCCACTGGGAGACGCAATGGGCCTCGTCCACGCTCACCATGGAGAGGGGCGTTTTAGCGGCAAATCGCCGAAAGTGTGGAGCAAAGAGGCGTTCGGGAGCCACGTAGAGCAGTCTGAACTTCCCCCGGGCCGCCTCTGCGAGGACGTCCTGCTGATCGGCGGGAGAAAGTCCGCTGTGAAGGGCCGCTGCGGAAACGCCCGACTGGTTCAGGGCGATGACCTGGTCGTTCATCAGGGAGATGAGGGGGGAGATCACGAGAGTCACCCCCGGAAGTAGAAGGGCGGGGATCTGAAAGCAGAGGGACTTGCCCGCCCCCGTGGGCATGATGCCGAGGGCGTCCCGTTTTCCGAGAAGGGTATCTATGATCTGCTCCTGCCCGGTACGGAAGGTTGTGTAGCCGAAATAATTTTCGAGAATCTCAAATTTTCTTTCCATAAACGATTCAAAAACCTTTCCCGAATAAAGATTTATTCGTAGTGCTGAAAAAATATCTTCCATCATACAGGGAATTTAATAGTATTTCCGGCACAGATCGAAAAGGAGTGTATAATGAAACAGAATATTTTCCCAACACTCTCTCTAGTTTTCTATACATACTGCCTATTTCACCCTTATGCCTCTTTACTTCGTAGTGCTATTTAGCAAAATCTATAAAAATTTTGAAAGGATGTTCGAGGGATGGAGCGTTTTGTAGAGTATCGGAGACGGGCGGCAGAGATGGACAAGTGGGATGCCATGAAGTCGTTCAGGGAAGGGACTTTTATTCCTCCCCAGACCATCTATATGGACGGCAATTCTCTTGGTCTGGCATCGAAAGCGTCGGAAGAGTCTCTTTTTAGAATGTTTGAAGAATGGAAGAATCTGGGAATTGGAGGATGGCTCGAGGGTTCTCCCCCCTGGTTCTTTCTCGCCGAAGAACTCGGAGGGCTCATGGCGCCCCTCATGGGGGCCCGATCCGACGAGGTCATAATGACTGGCTCCACGACGATGAACCTTCATTCCCTCGTGAGCACCTTCTATCATCCGACAACCGAGCGGAGAAAGATCGTGGCGGACGCGCTCAATTTTCCCTCGGATATTTACGCCCTTCGGAGCCAGCTTAAGCTGAGGGGAATGGACCCTGAAGAGAACCTCGTGCTCATCCCCTCCCGGGACGGGCGAACCCTCGAAATAGAGGACATTATCGCCGCCTTCGACGAGTCCGTGTCCCTCGTTGTGCTGCCGAGCGTACTCTACCGCAGCGGCCAGCTTCTCGACATGGAGCGGATCACGAAAGAGGCCCATGAACGGGGCATTCTCGTCGGCTTCGACTGCGCCCACTCCGCCGGAGCGCTCCCCCATAAGCTTACCGATTGGGGCGTGGATTTCGCCTTCTGGTGCGGCTACAAATATCTCAACGGCGGACCGGGATGCCCGGCCTTTCTCTACATCAACCGGAAGTATTTCGACCGCGAGCCCGGCCTCGCCGGATGGTTCGGCTATGAGAAGAACCGGCAGTTCGATATGGAACTCGAATTCAACCATGCCCGTTCCGCGGGAGGGTGGCAGATGGGAACTCCTCCCCTGCTCTCAGCCGCTCCCCTTCTCTCTTCCCTTCAGGTCTTCGGCCAGGCCGGAATGGAGCGGCTTCGAAGAAAGTCCCTTGCCCTCACCTCCCTCATCATGGAGCTCGTGGACATGTACCTGACCGAACCCCCCTACGGATATTCCATCGGCACTCCGAGAGAACCGGAGCGCCGGGGAGGGCACGTGGCCGTGGAACACGCGGACGCCTGGCGAATCTGCTCGGCCCTGAAGAAGCGGAAGATCATCCCCGATTTCCGGCCGCCCAATGTGATCCGCCTTGCCCCCACCGCGCTGTACAACACCTTCACGGACGTGATCAACCTCGTCGAGGCCCTGCGGGGCATCATCGATACGGGAGAGCATAAAGAATTTTCTCTTAAGCGGGACGCCGTATCCTGAGGCAGTGAGTGGAGGGATTAAAAGCGAAGATCACCCACCGATAATTTCCACCGATTGTTTCAAGGGGCCTCCGCGGAGGCCCTTTTTTTGTTCTCCCGGCTCCGTAGTTTTTCGAAAAATAACTGCGTCAAATACCGACGGGAGGGGAGGAGAAAAGGCATACAATGAAGGTCAAAAGAAAAAGAAAAGTGAGGGACTCCTTCATGAAAAAAAGCAGCACACTCTGGTTGATTTTTGCCGCCCTGGCAGCCCTTCTCTTCGCCCCGGGCCTCTGCGGCGCAGAGGAAATTCCGGAGAGAAGGATCACCCTTGAGGAGTGTATCGCCCTGGCGGAGGCGAACCATCCGTCCCTGGAGGAGGCCCGGGCGAACCTTGCGGTGCAGCAGGCGAAGATGGGACAGATAACATCGGAAAACGCCCTCAAGGGCACTCTCTCCGCCGGAGGGTCGGGACGGACCGGGAGCGATGAAAGCTACTCGGTCGCCTTTTCCGTGAGCAAACTGCTGACGGATTCGGGGAAGAACGCCCTTGAGCGAAAGAGGCAGGCCCTCTCCATAGATTCTGCCGCCGAAGCGGGGCGGGAATCCCTCCTGACCCTTCATAAAAACGTCAAGGATGCATACTACGGCCTCCTTCTGGCCCTGCTCAAGCGGGATCAGGCCGTATCGGCGGTGCAGACCTACCAAAAGCACCTCGAACAGGCCCGGGGATTCTACGAAGCCGGAGCCCGGGCGCTCTTCGACGTCACCAAAGCCGAGGTGGACCTGAGCACCGCGAAAATCACCCTCGTGACGGCTGAAAAAGTTCTCGGAACGGCTCGGGCCGCCCTCTCCCGGGCGGTCGGCGTAGATCTGGAGGAGGTGCGCCCGGCGACGGATTTCCGGCCGGCCCAGCCCCTTCCCGAAGAGGACTTCGCCCTCGCCCAGGCCTTCGAGAACCGTCCCGACATCCGGACCTCCCGGCTGAAGAGCGAGTCGGGAAAACTCTCCGTCGCCGTGGCGGCGAAGGGGAACGCCGCCACAGTCTCTCTGTCCGGCTCATCAAGCCTGACCGGCACGGACCTTCCTCCCGACGACACCTTTGCCCTCTCGGTGAACCTCTCCGTTCCCGTCTTCGACGGCGGCCTCACGAAGTCGAGGATCTCCGAGGCCCGGGCTGCCCTCTCCGCCACGGAAGCCTCCGGAAAGCAGACAGTACAGACCGTCCGCTATGAAGTGCGGGCCTCTCTGCTGTCAGTGCGGGAGGCGGAGGCTCGGATCTCCGCAGCGGAGCTGCTCGTCCGCCAGGCGGAGGAAAATCTGACCCTTGCTGAAGGGCGGTACGAAACCGGCGTGGGGAGCGTCCTCGAGGTAGCCGACGCTATTCTCGCGGCCACCTCGGCGAAGGTGAGCCTTTACCAGGCCCGGGCCGACTACAGCACATCCCTGGCTGACCTTGAAAAAACCCTCGGAGGAGAATTCGAATGAAAAAATTTATCGTCCTTCTTTTACTTCTTCTGGCGGGGGCTGCCGCCTGGTTCCTTCTCTCTGGACCGGGAGAAAAGGCCTACGTCTACCGCACCGTTCCGTTGGAGTCGGGGGATATCACCTCTGCCGTGACCGCCACAGGGAGGCTCGGCGCGGAGACGGTGGTGGAGGTGGGTACCCAGGTCTCGGGGACCGTGAAGGAAATTTACGCCGACTTCAACGAACCGGTGAAAAAGGGGCAGCTCATCGCCCTCATCGACCCGGCGGTGCTGAAGGCACGCCTTGAGGAGTCGAAGGCCAACCTGGCCGTGGCGAATGCCTCGGTAGCCCGGGCCCGGGCGAACCTGACGGAAAGCGATCGAAATCTGAAGCGGAACCAGGAGCTGTGGGACCGGAAGCTCATCGCAAAAAGCGAGCTTGACGCGGCGGAGACGACCCACCTGACGACCAGAGCTGGGCTTCAGGAGGCCCAGGCCCGGGTGCAGCAGGTTCAGGCAGCTCTTCGGCAGGCGGAGACAAACCTCGGCTACACAAAGATCATCTCTCCGGAGGACGGCGTCATCATCTCCCGGGAGGTGAACGTAGGGCAGACCGTGGCGGCGAGCCTCTCCACACCCACCCTCTTTACCATCGCGAAGGACCTGTCGGACATGCAGATCGAGACCTCCGTGGACGAGGCCGACATCTCCCGGGTGAAGGAAGGGCAGACCGTGGAGTTCACCGTGGACGCCTACAGCGGCACAACCTTCGAGGGGAGGGTGAAGCAGGTGCGCATCTCCCCCTCAACCTCGGACAACGTGGTGACCTACCCCGTGATCATCTCGGTGGCGAACCCCGACTTAAAGCTCAAGCCCGGCATGACGGCCAACGTCTCCATCATCACCGATCGAAAGACGAACGTGCTGAGGGTTCCCCTGGCCGCCCTCCGCTTCTCCCCTCCTCCCACTGAAGAAGGGAAGGCTCCGGCGACAGGGGCATCCTCCCCCTTCGCTCCGTCCATGCCCCGGCGCCCGAGATCGGGTTCCGGAGGGGGAGGAGGCAGTGGAAACGCGGGGAAGTCAGGCACGGCATCCGCCGTCTGGACCGTCAAGGACGGAGAGCTGGGAGAAAAAGTGCAGTTCCGCGCAGGGATCAGCGACGGTTCCTTCGTGGAGGTGGTGTCCTCCCCCGCTCTGAAGGCGGAGGACCTCCTCGCCGTCTCCTATTCTGAAAAACCCAAAGAATCTCTGTGGAAGAAGATCATTCCATGAGCCTCATCGACGTCCGGGACATCGTAAAGATCTATATCACCGGAGATGTGGAGCTCCGGGCCCTCGACGGAGTCTCCTTCTCGGTGGAGGCGGGGGAATTCGTCTCCATCATGGGGCACTCCGGTTCGGGAAAATCTACCATGATGAACGTCCTCGGCTGTCTCGACGTACCCACCTCCGGAGCCTATTTCCTCGACGGAAAAGAGGTGAGCGCCCTGTCAAAGGATGAACTGGCGAGGATACGGAACAAGAAGATCGGCTTCGTCTTTCAGGGGTTCAACCTTCTTGCCCGCTCCACGGCCCTTGAGAACGTGGAGCTTCCCCTCATCTACGCCGGAGTTTCCGCAAAAACCCGCAGGGAACGAGCGCAGACGGCCCTCGAACGGGTGGGGCTGGGGGACAGGATGAAGCACCGGCCCAGCCAGATGTCCGGCGGTCAGCAGCAGCGGGTGGCCGTCGCCCGGGCCCTTGTGGGCAATGCTCCTCTCATCCTCGCCGACGAGCCCACGGGAAATCTCGACACGAAGACCAGCGGGGAGATCATGGACCTCTTCGTAGAGCTGAACGGAGAGGGGCACACCCTTCTTGTAGTCACCCACGAGCCTGATGTCGCGAAGTACAGCCGCCGGACCCTGCTCTTCAAGGACGGCAGGCTTCTTGAGGATGAAAGGAGGCCTCTCCATGCTTGAAACCCTCCGGACGGCCTTCCGCTCCCTTCTCTCGAACAAAATCCGCTCGGCCCTGACCATGCTCGGCGTCATCATCGGCGTGGGGGCGGTGATCACCATGGTCGCCATCGGTGCCGGAGCGAGCGCAAACATTCAGCAGTACATCTCCGGCGTGGGGAGCAATATCCTCATCGTCATTCCGGGAGCCCCCTCCTCAGGAGGAGCCCGGCAGCAGGCGGGGTCGGGGGCGTCCCTCACCCTGCAGGATGCCGAAGCCCTGTCGAGAGAGTCCTTCGCCCTCCGGGGCGTGGCGCCTGAGATCTACAGCCGCTCCCAGCTCGTTTACGGAAATATGAACTGGTCCACCCTCATCACGGGGAGCACCCCCTCCATCTTTGACATCCGGGAATGGAAGATCGACAGCGGACGATTTTTTACCGAAGGGGAGGCCAAGGGGGGCGCGAAGGTGGTTGTCCTGGGAGCCACGGCAGCGAAAAATCTCTTCGGCGGAGAGGACCCGGTGGGAAAGATCCTCCGCATCCGGAACGTTCCCATGGAGGTGATCGGCGTTCTGGCCCCCAAGGGGCAGACCCCGTGGGGACAGGACCAGGACGATACAGCCTTCGTCCCTCTGCTCACAGCCCAGCGCAGGCTCTTTCGCCGGACGACCGCCAACTCCGTGCAGCGCATCACCGTCTCGGCGATCGACGGCGATTCCGTCTCCGAGGCGGAGCGGGAGGTTCGGGCAATTCTGCAGCAGCGGCACAAGACGGGCAACGGCCGGGAGGACGATTTCGACGTTCGCAACATGGCGGAGATGCTCGACGCGGCGGCCCAGTCGGCAAAGGTGATGTCCCTGCTCCTGGGGGCGGTGGCCTCAGTATCCCTGCTGGTGGGGGGCATCGGCATCATGAACATCATGCTCGTCTCCGTGACCGAACGGACCCGGGAGATCGGCATCCGCATGGCCATAGGTGCTCGGAGCTCGGATATTCGTACCCAGTTTCTTCTGGAGGCCCTCCTGCTCTCCATCGCCGGAGGGGTTATCGGAATTCTGCTGGGGATATCGGCATCGAATATCATCACCGGTTTTCTCGGATGGGCCACCATGGTCTCCCCCGGTTCGGTGGTGCTGGCCTTCGGCTTCTCCGTCTTTGTCGGGATCTTCTTCGGGTTCTACCCCGCCTGGAAGGCTTCTTTGCTCAACCCCATCGAGGCCCTGCGGTACGAATAAAAGGTCACTCCATCCTTTGTCCGAAGGATTCGGGGATAAAGAGGGAGGCGAGAAACCCTGCGGCCGCCATAGCGAGCTGGAGGGTGAAGGCGTTCCGGTAGGCGATCGCCGGCGGGAGGGAGCTTCCCCAGTCGAGGGCAAAGCCGATGAGGGAGGTCAGGATCGCCACGGAGAGAAAGGTCGCCGTGTTGATCAGGGCGATGGACAGCCCCGTGGTGCCAGCGGTGTTCAGCTCCTTGGCCACGGTCCAGTAGATCACAAGAGAGCCGCCGAAAAAACCCAGAGTGAAGAAGAAGGGTGCAAGAACAGCAACAGGAAAGAAAGCTCCGAAGAAGACGAAAATACCCCAGGAGAGGGCCTGAAGGCCCGCGAAGAAGATGAGGGGTTTGCGGCGGCTTCTCAGCCGGTCGGAGATTCGCCCCGCCACGACCACCCCGACCATCATCCCTGCCGCATTGAGCCCCGCGAGAAAGGGCCCCGTGTCGAGAGAGGTCACAGCGGAGACCCAGGAGACCCCCCAGGTTCCCGAGATGACGAAAAACCCGGTCGAGGTACCGAGATAGCCGATGGTGAGGGCAATCATTCCCCTTCTTGAATAGACTGCGGCGATTCCCTTCTTCAGCGAGGGGAGGGAGAAGGAGGTTGCTCCGGTCCGTTGCGGTTCCGACGGCAGAAGAAAAAAGGCGAGGAAGGCGAGGAGGAGGCAGATCCCTCCGAGGACGGAGAAGGTGACCCTCCAGGTGAGGAGCGCCACGAGAAAAGCCAGAGGAGCCTGGGCCAGAATCGCCCCCGTATTTCCGATGAAGGAGGTCGCCCCCGACAGGGTGCCGAAGATATCCCCGCTGAAATTATTGGCCAGAAAGCGCATGGTGCAGACGAAGGCCCCCGCCACCCCCGCCCCGATGAGAACTCTTCCCGCATACAACCCCCACACTCCGGTGGAGGCGGCGAAGAGAAGAGCTCCCGCCCCCGCGATGAGCATCCCCCAGACGACGGTGAACCGGACGCCCCTGCTGTCAGCCAGCACCCCCACGGGGATCTGCATGAAGGTGTAGGAATAAAAAGCCATGGAGGACATGAGCCCGAAGGTCGATGCCGAAAGGGCAAAATCCGCTCCGAGGGCCTCCCGGAGCACTCCGGCGGAGAGCCGGAGAACGTAGGCCATGACAAAACACAAACTGAGAAGTATCCACCCTATCCAACGCATCTTTCAATCTCCATCCTTTCGCCAGCCAACGGCTGGCCTTTTACCGCCGTCTATTCTAGAATAATTAAGAGAAAATGAACAGAAGGCCGACACTATCGGCTTCGGAGGAGACATGGCAAAAAAGCAGAAAACAGTCCGCATTCCCGTGGACGAAGACTCCCTTCCCCTGGGGCTCTCCCTCGGGGAGCTTTTGGGAAAAGACATCCCTTCAAAGGCGGAACCGCCTGAGGAGAAGACGCCCCTTGCCGAACCTCCCCGGGCGGAACGACCTCTTCCCGGCAGGGTCATCCTCGCCCGGGAGACTCGCGGCAGAGGCGGCAAGACCGTCACGGCAATTTCCTTCCGGGAGGGGAACCCCTCCGACCCAGCAGGGCTCGCCCGCTCCCTTCGGACCGATCTCGGCTGCGGAGGAACCTTCGAAGAAAAAGAAGATCGGATCGTTCTTCAAGGGGACCAGATCGAGCGCGCGGCAGAATGGTTTGTCCGCCGGGGGACGAAGGTTACCCGGGGAACGGCCGGACGGGGATGAGCTCCTTTCGGCAAGAACGGCTGAAGGGGATGGCCATGGTGCTGCTGGCAGGGCTCTGCTGGGGCACTACCGGTATCCTTCAGGAATTTACCCCCGCCGGCGCCCACCCCCTCACCGTGGGAAGCGTCCGGATCGTCCTCTCGGGGATCATTCTCCTCGCATTTTCCGCCTTTTCAAAGGAAGGACTCTCCTTCCTCCGCAAAACCCTTCTCTTTCCCCTTCTTCTGTGGGCAACGGGGCTCGCGGGGTTCCAGTTCT
>CAYZZX010000050.1:5057-13053 GCA_964483085.1 uncultured Synergistaceae bacterium | reverse complement strand
AGAACCAGCATGGCCCGTGAATCCCGGCTACCCATGATAGCGGACCCTCGGGTCAAGCACCGCATAGAGAACATCCACAGCGAGGTTGACCAATACAAAAAAAGCGGCGATGAGGACAAGGGACGTCTGGACGACAGGATAATCCCTTGCAAGAATGGATGTGACGAGGAGTCTGCCGACTCCGGGCCAGGAAAAAACCGTCTCCGTGAGAACCGCGCCGGCCAGAAGCTGGCCGAACTGCAGACCCACCACGGTCACCGTCGGGATCATGGCGTTCCGAAGGGCATGCCTCCCCACTACTAGACGGCGGGAAAGCCCCTTTGCTGTTGCCGTCGTGATGTAGTCCTGCCGGAGGACATCGAGCATGCTCGACCGGGTCATTCGAGCGATGATTCCCGCAGAGGCCGTTCCAAGCACGATAGAGGGGAGGATGTAATGAAGGGGAGTTCCCATGCCGCCGGAGGGGAGCCACATGAGTTTGACTGAGAAGAGAAGCATCAGAAGAAGCCCCCACCAGAAGACGGGCATGGAGATCCCCAGCAGGGCGAAAACGGTGGCAGTATAATCCATCCAGGTTTTCCGCTTCACGGCGGAGAGGACCCCTGCTGTCACGCCGATGAGAACCGCGATGACGATGCTCACCGAGGCAAGGGCCAGGGTATTTTTCAGACGGGGCCATATGACCTCCATGACGGGAGATTCATACCGTAGGGACAGAAGTTCGCCGGTGAACATGCCCTTCAGAAACATAAAGTATTGAACGGGCAGAGGTCTGTCCAGCCCGAACTTCTGCCTGAGCATGATCAGGTCGGCTTCACTGGCTTCGATGCCCCCCATCATCTGCGCAGGGTCGCCGGGGGCGAGGTGAAGGATAAGAAAGGCGACAATCGAAACCCCTATTAGGACAGGAATAAGCAGAAACAAACGGCGGAAGATAAAACGCAGCATTCGCAGTACTCCTTAAGGGTTGATTTTTTAGTCTTCCCACACGATATCTTTCAATTCGCAATTATAACACAAGATTGCCTCTTTCCTGAAGGAGGGTTCACGTAATTTCGGACGCCAGTGAATTCTCTTTCTTTTCCAATGAACCGGATTGATGAACCCTGACGCTTTTTTGAGGAAGAGCATGCGCTCCCCGCACTGCCGTGATCTTCTCCGGTTTTTCTTCTGAAAGCATAGATATAGACAGCCTGCAATCGACTGCCATCGCTAATTGGACCATCGTTTTCAGCGTGAAGTTGGAAATGTTGGAGTTTATGACCTTGCTGACGTAGGCTTCCGTCTTTCCGATTTTTTCAGCCAGATCCTTCTGAGAAATCTGTTTCTCTTTCATGGTCCGTTGAAGGTCTTCCAAAAAGTCGAGACGGAGCCCTTCCATCCAGTATTCAGGAGTCTCTCTCGCATTTTTGAAGATGCCGGCGAATTCTTTTCCGTAGATCATTATCACCACTCCTTGTATAAAATACCTGTTTTTTTCGCTGCAAAATATTCTTCTTTGATTCGTATGGCTCGCTCTTGCTCTCGCCTCGGTGTTTTATCGCTCTTTTTTCTGAAAAAATGGGTACAAATAATGACATGTCCTTCATCAAAGAACCAGAGAATGCGATACTGATCGGCTCGCAGCTGCCAAATTGCCTCTTCTTCGCAAACCTTATGGCATAAAGGATGGGACCCTTTTCCTGCGAGCCTTTCTAATCCGCGAAGCATGGAAACAACGGCTACAGCTTCTTTTCTGTTGTCTTTTTTCTGAGTGAGCAAGCTCATGCAGCTGTTATCCCTGTCAGCCAGGTCGACTGCATATACAGAGAACAAAGAGTCAGCTATCAAAATTAAATGCATCTTGTTAACCTGCAGGTTAACATAATTGTGACTTCTAAGCTTACAAAAGTCAAGACAATCACTCTCCCCCAAATCCGTTTCTTGAAAAACAAAAAACCTCTTTGGACTGTTCGAAGAATAGTCAGCGGACAACCTTAGCAAGAGAAGGTTGTTTAATTGAGCAATCCACCCGTTTTTCGCAGATTTCATCAAGCGTTGTAGCAAGACGGTTTTTTGCGGTTAACATCTCGTTTCGATGAAAAAAGCGCCCCCACGAATGGAAGGCGCTTGGTTTCAGACTTGCTTGTTCTATCAGATCTTGCCCTTCAGACCCTTTTCGAGCACGGCGAAGATCTCTTCGTTTTCGTAGTCCTCGATGTTGCCTGCGTCGCCCAGTTTGGCGATCATGGGGTCGAGGGGGAGGTCGCCCCAGAAGACGACTCCGAGGTCTTTTGTGAGGGCCGCCGAGTGGCTGGGGCCGAAGAGCTCCGTCCGGGTGCCGCAGCTCGGGCAGACGAAGGAGCTCATATTCTCCACAACACCCATAAGGGGCACTTCGAGCATCTCCGCCATGGCGGCAGCCTTGCGCACCACGAGGGATGATATTTCCTGGGGTGAAGTAACGAGAAGGAACCCGTCCATGGGAATGCTCTGCATGGCCGTGAGGACCGCGTCGGCTGTTCCGGGGGGAAGGTCAACGAAGAGGACGTCAAGCTCTCCCCATTTCACCTCGTTGAAGAACTGCATGATGGCGCTTCCGAGGAGGGGGCCTCTCCAGATCACGGGCTTCGCGGGGTCTTCGAGCAACAGGTTCATGGACATGATTTTTATCCCCGTCCTCGTCACCGGCGGCTCAATGCCATCGGCGTTTCCGAAGGGGAATGTGCTGAGACCGAAAAAGGTGGGAATGGACGGGCCGGTGATGTCGGCGTCAAGGATGCCGACCTTCTTCCCCTGCCGCGCCGCCGCAACGGCGAGAAGGGATGTGACGGAGCTCTTGCCCACTCCTCCCTTGCCGCTGCCCACAGCATAGATTTTTTTGATCTGTTTCCGGTCGCTTTTCGGCGGTAATGCTGACATGAGACGGGTCCGCTCCTTTAATTGGGATTAAGGGTTAATTTTTTCAAGGGTGGAGCTTTTGTATTTGTCCAGCGCCTCCCGGACGGTCAGTCCCTCCGCGCTGTAGACTTCCATATTGGCCTGCTTCACAAATCCGAGGGCGTTGGGGCCGATCCTGGGAACGAGCAGAACGGTGACGCCCTTTTCAGAGAGGGACATGAGGGCTTTCGAGGCCGCGCCGTGCTGCTCATCTCCGGCTTTGTTCTCCATAGTCTCGAGAATTTTTCCGTCACCATCGGCTACGATAAAATAAGGTGCCCGGGCGAACCTGTCGGCCACGGAAGATGTCTCTTCAATACCTGTCGTTGGAATTCCTATACGCTTCATTATACCAGCCTCCTTCATTTTGTTATAGCCTATTTCTGATATTCTGCCAGAGAGCGGGAAGTTCGGGGCCCATCTCCTCAACGGGGATCCGTCCCTCTGCTACTGCTTGAGCAGCTTTTTCCTCGAAGGGCAAAACGCCCAGCAGTGTCCACCCTTCTTCATCGCACCGCCTGCGGATGATGTCCGTGAGTTCGGGGGAGAGATCCCACCGGTTGATCACGATCCCGAAGGGTGCGTCGAGAATGCGGAACAGCTCGATAATGCGGGAAAGATCCGACAGAGCGGATCGGGAGGGCTCGGTGACGATCACTCCATAGTCCGTTCCGGTGATTGAGGAGACCGTAGGACACCCTACCCCCGGAGGTCCGTCGATGAGCACCAGGGACGCTCCTCTTTCGAGGGCCTCTTTTCTCGCCTCCTGGCGTATCTGCGCCACGAGAGCGCCGGAGTTCTCACCACCAGGGCCGAGTCGAGCATGCCAGAGGGGCCCCCAGGGAGTATCTCCCCGTTTCAGAGTGCCCCTGACGATGAATTTTGTCGATATAGCCTTCACAGGGCAGACATGTAAGCAGCCCTTGCATCCTTCGCAGAACCCCTCGTCGACCACTGCCTTTCCATCCTTCATAGTTATAGAAGAAAAGCGGCAAAAGGTCGCGCAGTCTCCGCAGCCGATGCAGGCATCGTTGTCCACGGAGGCTACGGCCATGCCGTGGAAGGGGCGGCGGTCCGTCTCTTCCGGATGAAGAAGGAGGGCCATGTTCGGCGCGTCCACGTCAGCGTCGGCGAGGACTTTTTTCTCCTCCGTCAGGAGGGCGAAGCAGGCAGTCAGGGTCGTTTTTCCCGTTCCTCCCTTGCCGCTGACGACCACCATCTCCCGGAGGCTCATGACAGTCTCCCTTCGAGTGTCTTCCACAGGGCGTCCGTGGTGCGGGCCCAGGAGGCATCGGCGCGGTAGGGGGATTCTCCCCGGGCTCCCGATTCGGCCAGGGAGCGGCTGAAGGGGTACCGGGCGAGAATCTCCACTCCGTAGCGCTTGCAGATATCGTCAAAGGATTCGTCTCCCATCCCCGTCTTGTTGATCACGAGGGCGGCGGGGATTCCCATCTCCGATGTGAGCTGGAGCAGGCCCTCAAGGTCCGACAGGCCGAAGGGGGTGGGTTCGGTGACGAGGAGGGCCAGGTCGGCCGCCCGAAGGCCCGCCGCAACGGGGCAGGCCGCGCCGGGAGCGCAGTCCATGACCCAGTCGGAATTTTCGAAGGCCGAGGCCTCCCTAACTGCCGCCTCGATCACGTGGACGCTGTTGATCGAACCTACTCTGAGACGCCCTTCGATAAAGGGAGCCCCCTCTACAGTGCCGACCGTCACATCGCCCACCTCCCGGTTTTCCTCATCTATGGCCTTCACGGGACAGATGAGGGGGCAGAGGCCGCACCCCCGGCAGAGGGTATCATTCACCACCGGCTTTCCTGAGCCGAACCATGCGAGGGCACCATAGGCGCATTCCCTGGCGCAGAGTCCGCATCCGGTACAGATGTCTCCGTCGATGACCGCAACGGGAAGGTGTACCGGCCGGACCTCCATCTCAGGGGATCCGAGGAGTATTCCCATATTGGGCTCCTCCACGTCGAGGTCAATACCCAGCGTCCCAGGGCGGGAAAGAAAAAGGGAGGAGGCAACGCTGGTCTTGCCTGTTCCTCCCTTTCCGCTTGCGACAGCGATCTTCATTTTTTGCAGTCGGAGTCGTGCCCACAGTCGGTTTCCACGGTGGCCAGACTTCCGGAGAGCAGGGCATTCACGCCCTCCTCCACATCCATGGAGGTCACGGTGAGCACTTCGATGCCAAGGGTTTCAAAAAACCTCTTGGCCTGGGATCCCATGCCTCCTGCGACAATTCTATCGGCCCCCATCTCCTTGATGAATTTCGGGAAAAGCCCGGGAACATGCTCTTCTGTAGGAGCGGCGATAACCTCTCTCGAGAGAAGATTGTCCCCTTCATAGTTGACGAAAAGAAAGGATTTCGTCTTGCCGAAATGCTGGGAGATGACATTGCCGTCCATAGCGATGGCGGCACGGGTCATTATTCCGATTCTCCTCTGCCGAGGCGAGCTCGAAGTTCAGCGGCCCTTGACTCGGTCAGTTCCAGTTCACGGCGAAGAAAGTCTTCTTCGGTCTCGCGGGTCATGGGCTCGGCATATACGCCGCCCCATCCCATTCCTCTGCCGAATCGAGGGAAGCAGCGTCCGCGTCCATAACCGCCTCCGCCTCCGCACATTCCTCTACCCCATCCAGTCATGGGTCCCTGTCCTACGGGTCCTGTTCTATCTCTTCCAGGCATTTGCGTTTCCTCCTTTATTGATATTGATTATCATTTGCATATTATACCCTTTTGTGGCATTATGTCAAGGGAAGGATGTCATAATCATGGAGGAAGCAATGAAAGAACGGGAAACTATTACAACTGCGGCTGGATTTCTTGAAAAACTGAAGGAAAGCAGCCTTCGGGTCACCCCTCAGCGGGCGACCCTCTTTAAGGTCTTCGCGGAAAGCCTGGGCGAGCCAACGACCGTCCAGGATCTCTGGACAAAAACCCGGGAGTTTGATCCGTCCATCGGGATCGCCACGGTCTACCGAACCATCAATCTGCTGGGGGAAATGGGGCTGCTGAATGTTCTCTATCTGAATGAGGGGGAGTTTCGTCTTGAGATGCCAAAACAGAAGCTATCATTGACGGCCTTCTGCCGCCACTGCGGAAGCCTCTTTCCCCTTTCCGACGGAGAGGAGAAAAAGGTCCTTCTTGAGAAATGGCTTGCCGAGTCGGGCCTTGAGCTGCTTCCCCAATCCCTTTCCATCGCCGGGCTGTGCGGAGAATGCCGGGATGTCCTCAAGGCAGATGACGCTGTTCCTTCCGCGGGGGGACCCTTCGGAAGGCTGGGGAAGTGCAGAGGACGGCGATGCCGTCAGGGAAGAAGGGGCGGCTCTTCCGCCGATGCCCCGTCCTGATACTCCCCTCCTCTATCCTCCCAGGGTGACGTCCTGGGACTCGTACCACCGCAGGGCGTCGAAGAAGTGCTCCGGCCGATAATCGGGCCAGTACTCATCCACCACATAGAAGTCGGCATAGACTGACTGAACGGGCAGAAGGCCGCTCAACCGTCTGCGCCCTCCCCACCGCACCACGAGATCGATTCTCGATACCTCTGACGAACCGAGCCCGTCCAGAAAGGCCTTTCGGACCCCGGGGGCGCCTCCGTCGGCATTTGCGGCGGCTCTGCTGAGATCCCATAGCCAGTCGTAGTTGACAAGGAAATTGACCTTGATCCCCCCCTTGCCGAGGATCTGCCGGGTCCGGTAGGGCTTCATCTCGGAAGGAAAGAGGGGGGAGGTGTCGTTGCCCACGACGAGCAGGGAAGCGTCGTACTTCGACAGAATATGCACCGCCTCCACGCAGGCCTTCCGGAACGCTGCGGTCTGCTCGGGGGGGCGTTTGGTGTTGTCGCTCGTGAAGCCGTAGACGGAGAGCTCCTCGATTCCCAGATCCCGGCAGAGAAAGTAGAGCTCGAGTCCCGGCTCGAGACCGTAGGCGTACCCTTCTTCCTTGCGCATTCCTTTGTCCTGAGCCCACCGGCGGTTGCCGTCGGGGATGAAGGCAACGTGTTTCGGCAGTCTTTTGAATTTCGGCAGCTCCATCAGGACTGCCTTCCTTCCATGGAGGCGAATTTTTCAAGACGAAGGGAAAAAACTCGTTCCGTTTGATTCGCTGTTTTCTCATGTGTAAAACTCTTCGGTACGTTTTTATTATTTTTCAACGCGACTCCTCCTGCCCGCGGCAATTTCTTTGGTCGACGGCACACTATAAGTATCGCCTTTCTTATTTCTCTACTGATAATAACATAGTGATAAAAAAACATGGAATAATACCGTCAGCACAAAGTCGGGAATGACCTGTACCGGAAGAGGACCTTCGTAGGACACGCTATCCTCCGCAAGTACCGTGACCCGAAGCGACTTCAGCATTGGGTCTATCCCCTGCTCTATTGAATTTCTTTCTGTTCCCCCGGGAAGACCATCCCGGTCAGCCGGTGGAGAAGCAGCCCCTTCTCCTGATGACCGGGCAGGTCGGCTCCGACTTCGAGGGTGGAAATCACGCATTTTCCGATCACATAACGCCCCTCTTTTCTGTTTATCTCTGTGCGAATCCCCCATATATTATGGAGCGCCAGAGGTTCGCCCCGCCTGACCCCTGCGTAGAGCATGACGTGGCCGGGCATGCCGAGAAGGGTAACAAAGGGTATGCCCTGGGTTTTAATGCGTTCTTTCTTCTCCTCCGGCGAGAGTCCTTCGAGGGAGACCGATCCCCCCGTCTCCATCTGGGCCCGGGAATTCCGAGGAAGCCAGAGTCCGAAGGGAAGAAGGAGGTCTCTCATGGCGGCGCTGCAGTCCCTGTTGCCGAGATATCCTCCCCATCCGTAGGACTCGCCCGTAAACTGCTCCGCCAGGGAGGCGATAGCCCAGGGAGTTGCCGGAAGAGGGAGAGGTGCCACCGCTTCAGCGCTGACAGAGACGGTTTCTTCTTTCATAATTCCGTCCTCCCCTCGTACGGGGACGATCACCCTCGAGACACCGATTCCCGTCCTGATAATCGGCAGAAGGGTGCCGATCTTCGCCCGGAAGAAGGACCTTCGGTCATTCCGCAGAACAAGACCCTCACGGATCACCGCCCCCAGAGGGA
>CAYZZX010000050.1:0-4957 GCA_964483085.1 uncultured Synergistaceae bacterium | reverse complement strand
GACCTTCGGTCATTCCGCAGAACAAGACCCTCACGGATCACCGCCCCCAGAGGGAGCTCCATCCACCGTTGAGCCTCCTTTTCATCCAGAAGGGCGAGATCAAAGAGGGGAACCCATCCAGAGGCGTAGGAGGTATCGCACCACCCCCACAGCCCGTCCCGGGAGAGATGGGAGAGAAAGAGAGGTTCGCCAGGGTGAACAGAACTGTTCTGGAGATAATCGAAGGGGTACCCTTCTCCGGGAAGGTCGGGAGAAAGAAAGAGTGGCCTGTCCGTGGGCATCAGGCGGAGGGAAGATGGGCGCACCGAGACCGCCCGGCGGTTCAGCTCCCCGATGGATTCCATTCGGGCCTCACGACGCTGCTCCTCAATCCATTCGGAGGAACGGTGCTGAAGGTTTTCTCCGTAAACCTCCCTTTTGCCCCAGGTGTCGAAGATCCACTGAAAGACTGCCTCGGCATCCCGGGGAGCGGTCTGCCTCCACGGAGAGAAGAAATGTTCCTTCAGCTCAACGAGAAGTTCCCTCTGCCGGGAAACGGAAAAAAATGGCTCATCGGGCTCCGATGCGGCGTAGTAAAGGGGAAGCTGGGGAATATCAAGCCCCGCAAGAGCCAAAGCAGGAGCAGAAAAAGAAAAGAAAAGCAGTATAGCAGCGGAAACGGACAAAGAAAATCGGGTATATTTTTTTCTCACGGTGCTCCTCTTTTTGTCCTTCCGGAGATAGCCCTTTGGTTATACTTTTCCACGGAGAACGCTGAGCGGAATGGTTTGATGCCTACTCGTCAGACAAGGTGATTCTACGGTCACCCTCTGCACCTGTCAATGAAATTGGAGCCTCCCCACCAATCCCTTCCTATTCTTGGTATGTGCGAATATCTTGGTATGGATTACCCGGCATATTTCGGCGACTATCGCCCGGAAAAAAGACTGACCTGTTTCAGAGCAACTACTAGCCTAATTTGCTTATAAGGGCAACAAGGTTTCGCACTGGCCCATGCCCGTCCCACAAGGTCAGACAATACAATCAGTTCACCGGCCCTTCCCGGTAAAAATGAGAGCAGCCCCGGACAGACTGTCCGGGGCTGCTCTCATGGGGCAAAAAGGTCTGTTTCGGACTGAGGCTATTTAACCTCGAGAATGACCCTGCAGGCGACCGGCAACGTCGTCTTTGCGGGTATGCCGGACGGTGTCTGTCAATCGACCTGTCGCTTTCCCGAGGTTAAAATCCCCCGGGTTCTTCCCCCATTTTTACGGGAAAACCCGCCAGTTATTTTCAACTGCTACAACTCCTTCGGCTGAGCATCTCATGCATTCCGTTACCGGTACTTCCTATGGGTTAGATTTTTTCAAAATCCTCTTTTGGTGCGCCGCAGACAGGACAGACCCAGCCGTCGGGAAGGTCCTGAAAGCTGGTGCCCGGCTCTATTCCCCCGTCCGGATCTCCTGCCTCGGGGTCATAAATATAACCACAGACGGTACATACGTATTTATCCACGTTCTTCACCTTCCTGCGGAGAAATATACAACTCCATATGAATTTTAAAGATAGTATTATGACTTTTTTATCTTGTCAAGCCACCAAATGATTGATAACATACAATTTATCCAGGTTTTTTTACAGTATAAATCTATATTACATAACTTATATAACACAAATCGAATTCTCGAGGACCTTGCAAGCCCTGTCCCCCTCGTCAGATAGCCGGAGAGGGCATATCTTGCCACGAAAATGGCTGAAAGGAGCCGGAAATGACTGACCACGAAAATAGAGAAAGAAAGAAGAAACCAGAAGAGCAGAAACATGATCATCAAAAGGGAAATAAAGGCATGGGTAATCATGGTACAGGCCACAGCGGCGGCGATCATCATGCAATGATGGTGGCGGACTTCAGGAAGAGATTCTGGATATCCCTTGCAGCGACTGTACCTGTGCTTATAATGTCACCGATGATCCAGTCCTTCTTCGGCATGGAGGGAGCCCTGGCCTTTACCGGAGATTTCTACCTTTTGTGGGGAATTTCCTCTTTCATCTTCTTTTATGGAGGCTGGCCGTTTCTAAAGGGTCTCTATGACGAGCTGAAAAAGGCAGAACCTGGAATGATGACCCTTATAGCCGTGGCGATAACTACCGCGTATGCCTACAGCAGCGTGGTCGTATTCGGCCTCAAGGGAAAGATGTTCTTCTGGGAGCTGGCCACACTGATTGATATCATGCTCCTCGGCCACTGGATAGAGATGAGATCCATAATGGGTGCATCCCGGGCCCTTGAGGAGATGGCAAAACTTCTGCCCTCCGACGCCCATAAAATCATGAAGGACGGAAGCACGGAGGATGTTCCCATAGATGAACTGAAAGCAGGGGACAGGATACTGGTAAAACCAGGGGAGAAAATCCCTGTGGACGGAGTAGTTATAGATGGGGAGAGCTCTGTAAATGAAGCTATGCTTACGGGAGAATCCACCCCTGTTCAAAAGGAGAAGAGCTCGAAAGTCATCGGAGGTTCCATAAACGCTGAGGGGTCTCTCACCACTGAGGTTCAAAAAACCGGCAGGGATTCCTACCTGTCCCAGATGGTGAAACTGGTCGAAGAAGCACAGCGGAGCAAATCCAGAAGCCAGGATTTTGCAGACAGGGCCGCTTTCTGGCTGACCATAATCGCCCTTTCCGCCGGCGGCCTTACCCTTGCAGCCTGGTTTTTGATGGTTCAGAAGGCATTTCCCTTCGCCCTCGAACGGGCGGTAACCGTCATGGTCATAACCTGTCCCCACGCTCTTGGTCTCGCTATTCCTCTTGTAGTGGCAGTTTCAACGGCCCTTTCAGCTAAAAATGGGCTCCTCATAAGGGACAGGGGAGCTTTTGAGCGGGGACGCAACATCCAGGCCATAATCTTCGACAAGACAGGCACCCTGACAAAAGGAGAGTTCGGTGTCACTGACACCATCACTTTCTCTGAGGATATGGGAGAAAAGGAACTTCTGAGATTCGCTGCCGGAGTCGAGACGAATTCGGAGCATCCGATAGCAAAGGGAATCATAGATTCGGTCGGAGAACCGCCTCAGGTTCAAAACTTCAAATCCATTCCAGGCAAAGGCGCTCAGGGAGTGGTTGACGGACGGGAGATAAAAGTAGTCAGCCCCGGATACCTGAGGGAAAATGACATTCCCATGGAGGATGAAAGGATCGAAAAAATCAACTCCCAGGGTAAAACAGTGGTCTTCACCCTTATCGACGGAGAACTCAGGGGGGCGATCGCCCTGGCGGATATCATAAGGGAGGAATCGAAAAAGGCCATCTCCAAACTGAAAGAGATGGGTATACAGTGCATGATGCTCACCGGAGACAACGAACAGGTCGCCAAATGGGTCGCCGACGAAGTCGGCCTCGACGAGTATTTTGCAGAGATCCTTCCGGAAGAGAAAGCAGACAAGGTCAGGGAGATCCAGTCGAGAGGCCTTATCGTGGCAATGACCGGTGACGGTGTCAATGACGCCCCAGCCCTCGCCCAGGCCGATGTGGGGATAGCTGTTGGAGCCGGCACCGATGTTGCAGTCCAGACGGCGGACATTATACTGGTGAAAAGCAATCCGCTGGACGCCGTCGCCATACTGAGCCTTTCAAGGGCCACCTACAGGAAGATGATTCAGAACCTGGCATGGGCTACAGGATACAACACCTTTGCCATCCCTCTCGCAGCGGGTATCCTTTATCCCTGGGGAATACTTCTCTCCCCCGCCGCAGGAGCCGTTATGATGTCCCTGAGCACCGTGATTGTGGCCATTAATGCCAAGCTCCTCAAGATACCCGGGAATGAGTAAAGGAATACTCTATAATAAAGTACTGGGAAAAGGAGGCGCTCTTATGACCAACTGGAAAGATGCCCTCGAAAAATTAGAAAAACACACCCCGGCCCTGGGGGAAAAAGCCGTGGAAAGCGGTCTTGGAGCTTTTTTTGCCGCCCTTCCTCCTCTTGCAGAGACGGGAAGGTCCGAGGTTGAGGGAGGAGCCATCCTCGCCCGGCAGGCCATGGCGGACAGTCTTCTGCCGGATCTGCTGTCCCATCTGCCTGAAGGCCTGATCCCTGAAGAGCGAACTCCCCTCCTTCTGCTCCGCATGGGGGAATCCCTTCCGTCCCTCCGCCTTCCCCTCCCCGAGGGGAGGGAGGAGACTCCTCCTCTGCGCACCGCCCTCGCCGCCGCCCTTGGCGCCCTGGGAGGAATGGCGCTCCTCACACCTCTGTCCCGACTTCTGATCGACAGCCGGGACGCAGGGCTCTTTTTCGGCGCCCCCCTCGGATCGCTGCTCCTTGTTCTTGCGTCCCTTCTCCTTCCCCGGAGCAAGGGGCTTCAGCGAACCCTCATGGCCCTGCTGGGCTTCGCCTCCCTTCGGGAGACGGTGAACTTCCTCGGCGGAGGGTTGATCTTCTCGAGGGGGTGGTCGCTTCTGGGAAGGAGGCACTCCTCCCTTACCCGGCTGCTTCTCTATCCGGCCCTCTTCGCTCTTCTTCTGCTGCTGGGCAGAAAAAGGGTGGTCTTCGACCGCAGAAATTACGAGGAGAGAATACGCGACTCCCTGGAAAAATGGATCGCCGGAGCAATTCCTTCGGCCCTGCTGGCCGTTCTCGAGCCCTCCTCCGACGGAAGGACGGCAAAACCCGGAGAACTTCCCCTGCTCGCCGGAAAGATCCTCGAACTTGAGGAGCTTCCGGAAGAGGATCTTCCCGAGGGCGTCGCCGAGCTCGCCCTGTCGGTGCGGAATATGGGTTTTCAGCGGGAAGAGGGAGTGAAATCTCTGATCTGGAACGATGAAATTGCTGAACGGTACGCCCCCTTCGGCGCTGTGGAACCCGGTGACCGAGTGACGGTGGAGCGGGAACCCCTTCTCCAGGACGGGCACGTCCTGACAAAAGGGCTTGTGAGGAAGGTGCGCCGGAAATGACCAAGCTCTCAGTGCTCTCCGT
>CAYZZX010000049.1:10219-13117 GCA_964483085.1 uncultured Synergistaceae bacterium | reverse complement strand
TTCACGCTTCGCCTCCAGTTCTTCGCAGAGTTCGTCTATGTTTCGATATGCCATGGATTCATTCCTTCCTTTCGCTGAGTTCGAGCAGAATGCCTCCAGTTGCTTTCGGATGAACGAAGGCTATCCTGGCACCGCCTGCTCCGTACCGGGGAGTCTCGTCGATGAGACGCACCCCTTTTTCCTTCAGTTCCGCGAGGGCCGCCTCAAGGTCGTCCACTCTGAGGGCCAGATGATGGATTCCCTCACCCCTCTTCTCGATAAATTTCGCCACGGGGCTGTCATCCGACATCGCCTCAAGAAGCTCAATTTCCGTGTCCCCGACGGGAAGAAAGGCCGTTTTCACCTTCTGTTCCGCGACCTCCTCGACTCCGGTGCACTCAATTCCCAGGGTGTTCTGCCAGAAAGAGAGAGCTTCGTCGATTGATCGAACCGCTATGCCGATGTGATCAACTACTGTAGTTTTCATTTCTATCTAATATCCCCTTTCAGATATTTATCAAAAGAATTGTTTCAGAGTGTATCTTATCAGAAAAAAGGAGGAAGGCCCATTCCATCAGGACCATTTTGGCAAGACCACCAGAGTGGGTGGAGAAAACCGATCAATATTCAATAACTCCGAATATTATAGAGGAAAGTGCAGTGAAAATCACAGCACACCTTTCTTGAAATCAATAAAAATGATATAGTATTTTCATACGGAGAGGGGGGAATCAGGTGAACCTTATTACCTGCAAACTCTGCGGCAGACTTTTCAGCTCCGCTCGCGGAAAGATATGTGTCACTTGTCTCGAGGAAGTGGACAGCATGTATCCAAAAGTACGGGAGTATCTGCGGGACCATGCGAAGGAATCCTTCAATCTCGAACGGATTTCTGAAGATATGGACTTTGATATACGCTATGTTCAGGCTCTCGTGGAGCTGGGATACCTCGACCGTAATCTTCCGGGAGAATCGCAGACTGACGAAGAGAAAAAGCAAAAACAACTTCTCCTCAGTGAACTTCAGGCGTCTTTGAATAGTCCTTCTGCGGGAAAAAGCGAGAAAATGACAGGCCGAATGTACAGCCAGAAGCGGTACGGATCGGAAAGAAAGTCGAATTGATAAAAAAGAATTGATAATAAAGTAAGGGGAGAAGAAACTCTTCTCTCCTTATTTTTTTACAGGCTGTCATCGGGAGGCTGTTAGAGTATCTGGATACCGGGCCGATAGATCAGAACCGAACAGTGAGCGTAGCGGGCCACGTTCGCGGCGGTGCTTCCGACAACAAGACGTTCGATGGTGCTCTGCCCGCGATATCCGATCACTATGAGACTAAACTCTTTCTCCCGGGCATAATTTATTATTACGTCCGAGGGATTCCCCTCTTTCACCACCATTTCGTAATTCATGCGCTCTATCTCGGAGACGTTCTCTTTCGCCTTTCGCAAGTAATAGTCGAGTTTTTTTCGGGCAATTTCGGCCACCTCGGCGTCTATTTCAGGCGGAAGCCAGGGTTCGTACCCTCTCCACAGGGTAGGATGGGGCAACACATGAATAAAAGCCACATCGGCCCCGAGGCGCAGGGCCAGAGAGCAGCCGTAGCCGAACACTTCCTCCGACATCTTGCTCATGTCCACGGCGACGAGTATTTTCTTCGGCATCTTTTTCTCCCTCCTCAGCAGACAGTTATTTCTCCGAAAACGCGGTTGTTCTATAGCATTATACAATATTTCATTTTCTCTCCTGAGGATATTCGAAAGGTATGCCGCTTTTCGGCGGAAAGATGACCTGTTACAATCCTTTCAAACACAGGAAGGGATTGTGAGTTTATGGAGAGGGTTATAGCTGTTCTTTTCTTCATCCTGCTCGGAGCTGCCCTGGGCTCTTTTTTCAATGTGGTCGCCTCCAGAAGCGTCTCCGGGAGATCGTGGTGGGGTAAAGCGCGTTCCCGCTGTCCATCCTGCGGACACGGGCTGGCCTGGACCGACCTCCTTCCCCTTCTGTCGTGGATTCTGCTGAAAGGAAGATGCCGGTACTGCCAGAAGCCTATTGCAGTACGCTATTTCGCCGTAGAGATGCTGGGTGCCGTAATCGGAGGAAGCCTTGCCGCCCGATGGGGTCTCACTCTTCCGCTGCTCTTCGCCCTGCCCGCTGCTTTCGGACTTTTGCTGAACGCCCTGACCGACCTTGAGGATGGATATGTCTTTGATATCTTTCCACTGCTGATGGGTGGGTGCGGTCTGTTGCTGCGCCTCATCGGCGGAGGGGATGCGGTAATCGACGGCTTCCTGGGAGCTCTCGCCGGGTTTTCAGTGATAGCAATCATCATCCTGGTCTCCCGGGGAGGGATGGGGTGGGGAGATGCCACCCTTATGGCTGGAACAGGCTCAATTCTCGGATGGAAGTTCGCCCTTTTGACTCTTTATCTGGGCTTTATGGTCGGGGGGATCATCGTTCTTCTTCTTCTTGCCGCAAAGAAGGTGAAACGAAAGGACGCTGTTCCGCTTGTCCCCTTTCTCGCACTGGGCGGGCTGCTCACACTGCTTGCGGGCCCGGAGATCCTCTTTTTTACAGGGTTCGCTCCTGCATGGCCATGGTGATTTCCGCCATTTCCTCGACGGGCTTGGTAGTCAAAAAGTCGTTCACCGTCCGGAAAGAGTGGTCCGCCCCGGAGATGATATGGAACTCCTTGCGGTCATCAGGCAGAGGAACAAGGCGGAAAAGCCTGCGGGAGGATTCTTCGGTGAAAGTGCCATCCAGACTGCCGTAGAAAAAAAGCGAAAAACATAGAGAGTCTGCTGCCGAGGCGGCCCTCAGAAGAACGCTTTTTTCGCCCAGAGTGTCAAGTATGGGCAGGGGAAGGGTTCCCGCAGTTGGTGCCACCGTTTCATCCCCGCTTCCGGAGATCACCAGTCCCTG
>CAYZZX010000049.1:0-10119 GCA_964483085.1 uncultured Synergistaceae bacterium | reverse complement strand
TCCCTGTCGCGGCGAAGCCGGCTGTTCTCGACGATGCATACCGCTGCCCCTTTCCGAGCAAGGAGAGAAGCGAGATAGCCGTATTTATTTGACTCGTTCGGCTGGGCGCACCCGTGGACACCGTGGTACAGAACGTACAGGGGCTTTTTTTCTTCTGCTTTCTCCTTGAGAAAGAAAAGATGCACTTCCCCGTCCCCGAAGCTTCCGGGAGCTGTTTTCATTTCGACGTTCACTTCATCATCTCCTTTCCGTTCTTTTCAGGCTGCAGATAAATTATCGTCCTTTTATCCCTCAAGGGCAAACCCCTGAGTAGAGACTGATTATTAATGAGGGGTATACTGCACATGAGGCGCATACCGCCGTTGACAGAGGCTCTTTCTTAAGGTATCTTATTTTGGACAGCTACTGGGGGAGTCGGCGTGAACCGGCTGAGAGGGGGCGTTTCGGCCCCGACCCCTGGAACCTGATCCGGGTCATGCCGGCGAAGGGAAGTGGATAATCCGCTCAGGCGAAGATATTCTCTTTTACTTCCGGCACCCTCTGCCGGGAGTTTTTTTATGCTCGAAATAAATTCTCTCTCAAAATCCTTCTCCGGCCGCAAGGTGCTCTCCGACTTCTCCACTTCTTTTTTTAATCTCGATGGAGGGCCTTCGGCCGGTTTGCCCTTGAATACGGAATGCTGGACAGGGAGGTGAATATGGATGATCTCATCGTACACCCCTGAGGGGAAACCCTTTTCGACGAAAAAAATCTGTATAGCAGGAATGCTGGGCGCTTCTGCGGTACTGCTCTCGGGGTTTTCCTTCCCCGTGGGGCTGACCCGCTGCTTTCCTTTCCAGCACACGGTAAACGCCCTTGCAGGGGCCCTGCTCGGCCCCTGGTGGGCCGCGGGGATCGCCTTTGTCGCTGCATTGCTGCGAAATCTTCTGGGGACGGGAACCCTCTTCGCCTTTCCGGGAAGTATTCCCGGAGCCCTGATCGCCGGATTTGCCTTCCGGCTGTTCAAAAGCCCCGCTGCGGCCCTCGGAGAACCCCTGGGGACGACTCTGGTGGGGGCTCCCCTTGCCGCTCTCGTACTCGGACCGGCCATGGAACGATCCGTAGGGCTACTCTCCCTTTCGGGGGCCTTTCTTCTCAGCAGCCTTCCAGGCTCTCTGATCGCCATGGCTCTTATCGCAGGGCTCGAAAAAACGCCCCTTATCGCCTCCCTGCGAAAAGACCGTTCCTGATCGTTTTTTGGGAGAAGAGATATTATCTCCCCTCTTTCTCACAGGCTGAAATAACTTTCGCCATGCGTCTGACGGCAGTTGAAATGTCTTTACTTCCCACCACTGAACCTATGACTGCCGCGCCCATTGCCCCGGCGGCAAGGACGGTCCCGAGATTTTCCACCGATATGCCGCCGATGGCGATGGCGGGTATTGTGACGGCCGAGACTACCTCTCTGATCCCCTCCGGACCAAGAACACGGGCTTCCTTCTTCGCGCTGGAGGGAAAAGCAGCTCCCACTCCCACGTAATCCGCTCCGTCCGCCTCGGCCGACTGCGCTTCCTTCACCGAATGAGCCGTACCCCCGAGGATAAAGCCGGGAGGAGAGAGCTGGCGTGCGGAGCGGAGGGGAAGATCAGTTCTTCCCAAGTGTGCGCCGTCGGCTCCTGACGCAAGGGCGACATCAAAACGGTCGTTCACGATGAGGAGGACTCCAGCTTTTTTGCACATTTTTTTCATTCGGCAGGCCGTCTCATAAAGCTCCCTGCCTGACATCCCCTTATCCCTCAGCTGAATCATGGTGGCCCCTCCCTTGATAGCCAGATCCGTCTGCTCTTCCAGAGAGAGGGGGAATCCAATCTCCCTGTCCGGTATGACGCAGAGTTGCAGTGCCTTTTCCAGTGCTTTTCTCATTTCTTCCGTTCTCCTCCTGCTATTCTCTTTCCTTCTATTCTCTTTCCTTCAGCGAGAAAATCAGCCGGTTCCGTTCTCCATATACTGTCGAGAAAATTGGCCTGAAATGTCCCTGGCCCTCCGGAAAGTTCTTCCGCCAACTTCGCCGCACGGCGGAAGAGGACCAGGGCAGCTTCCGCTCCCGCTGCGGGAATTTCGGCCCCCGCGGCCAGTACGGCCATGAGGGAGCCAAGGGCGCAGCCGCCCCCCGTCACTGCGGGAAGAAGAGAACTGCCTCCGCTGAAAGACTCGGTTGTTTTCCCGTCGCTGATCCAATCCACAGCCCCGGTGGCACAGACGGTCCGCCCCGGCGAGGCAAGATGTTCAACTGCCTCTAGGGTGGACAAGCTATCTCTCCTGCTGTCCACCCCTTTCATCCTTCCTCCTCCGAAGGCAATCATGGAGATTTCGTCGGAGTTTCCCTTCAGAATAGCCGGGGGGTAATCCCGGATCAGGCCGTTTACAAGTTCTCTCCGGAAGGAAGATGCTCCGTACCCTACGGGATCGAGGAGCCAGGGTTTTCCTGAAGACAGTACTTTGCGGAAAAGTTCCCCGTCATCAACACCGGGTGTTCCGGTGTTGATGACGATAAAGTCAGCTCGTTCAGCAAGCTCTTCAGCCTCGGATAGGCAGCGGGACATGAGGGGTGACCCTCCGGCCGCGAGAGTCATGTTCGCCTGAAAGGGCGCGGCGACAAAATTAGTGAGAGTATAGATCAGCGGACGGGTTTCCTTTGCCTTCCTCCAGGCTTCCGCCCAGTACCGCGGAGAGGATTCGCCGAAGATCATTTTTCGATCCAGGGTGGGCAGACGGCATGGCCCAGGGGACCGCACCCCCTGCCGGGGCGGAAGTTCGCCTCAAGCCCCATGCGGAGATATTTCCTTCCTCTGCGCACCGCCTCAAGCAGGGGAAGGCCCGCAGCCAACTCTCCGGTGATGGCCGCACTGAGAGTGCACCCCGTGCCGTGGGTATCCTCTGTAAAGATACGGGAATCTGAAAAGACCGTTATCTCTCCACCGATGGAAAGGACATCCGTCACAGTCGTCTCGCCGAGAAGATGACCTCCCTTGACGAGGACCG
The DNA here is from genome assembly GCA_964483085.1 of uncultured Synergistaceae bacterium. Taxonomy (GTDB): domain Bacteria; phylum Synergistota; class Synergistia; order Synergistales; family Aminobacteriaceae; genus JALHFZ01. Next base: position 7,098 of record CAYZZX010000049.1, on the reverse strand, counting down.
CTTCCGGTCCCATCTTTCCTATTATCAGGGCCGCCTTTTCCATATCTTGCTGATTTTTTATGGTCATTGAGGCCAGGCGCTCCGCTTCCGGCACGTTCGGAGTGACAAGAAGGGCGAGGGGAAGAAGTTCTTCCGTCAAGACTGCGACACCGTCGTCCTCCATCAAAGTGGCACCGCTCTGAGAGATCATCACGGGATCTATGACGAGATTCTTCACCGACCAGCGCTTCACTCCCTCGGCCACTTCATGAATAGTCTCGGGGCTGCTCACCATACCGGTCTTCGCAGCGTTTACCGGAAAATCGCTCCAGAGTGCGTCCATCTGTGCACTGACCATTTCAGGAGGAACATTCCATATCGCCGAAACGGCTGTGCTGTTCTGGGCGGTGACGGCGGTAAGGGCTGTCATACCAAAGATCTTCAGCGCCGCCCATGTCTTCAGGTCAGCCTGAATTCCCGCTCCACCTCCCGAGTCGCTTCCAGCGATCGAGACCGCATTACCTCTGTATAAATTCATAAGAGCACCTCCAGAAAATAAAATAAGGCCCTCCGTACAGCTGGGGGCCTTTTGCCGAAATTCACGACATAAGAAATATACGCTCCCTCCGCCGGCATTATCCGGATCAGGTCAGGGGTCGAAGATTTAATCTTCCTCTCAGCCAGCGAACTGGCTCCCCCGCATTAGACGGTTATCTTCAAAAATTGTCCCGAGGCATTTCTCCCAGAACCGTTTTCCCCGCAGACACCTTGTCTCCTGCTGCTACCGAGAGACGGGCTGCCGCAGGAAGCCAGAGGTCAACCCTCGACCCGAGGCGGATCATTCCGAAACGCTCTCCCCGCTCCATCGCCTGCCCCTTTCGAAGACGGCAGACGATCCGCCGGGCGAGGAATCCCGCGACCTGAACGAGGTAGACCGGCCCATGAGGAGTTTTCAGACCGATGCACATCCGTTCGTTCAGCTCCGACGCCTTCGGTTGGAAGGCCATCCACTTTCTTCCCGGGATGTACTCAAGGCTTTCTACAGTGCTGTCCGCGGGAATCCGGTTGACGTGTACGCTCAACGGGTTCATAAAGATCCCGATTTTCACGGAATTGCCCGCGAAGGGGTGTACCGCAGGGATTATCTCAACAATACGACCGTCGGCGGGAGAGAGCAATCCCTCTCCGTCCGGGATCCGTTCAGGATCCCGGAAAAACCAGACCACAAGCCCGAGAAGAGGAGCAAGAAAGAACGCCACGCCGGGAGAGAAGAAAAGACTTCCCAGGAACATGAAGGCTGTAAAAGCGATGAGGGGGTATCCCTCCCGGGCGATTTTCACAGGCTATCCACCCTCAGGACATTCATCGGAACAGACGATGCTCGCGTCGGCCACAAGGTCGCCTTCATCAAGCCGGACGGCGATGCTTCCCGCAGCAGTTCTGCTGAGCTGAGAAATTTCAGAGGCTGCAAGGCGGATCATCCTTCCCCGGGCGGTGATGGCGATGATCTCATCGTCTTCGGCAATAGCCCAGCTTCCGATGAGACGGCCTGTTCTTTCTCCCAGGTTCATGGCCTTCACGCCGCTTCCGCCCCGATGCCGCAGGGTGAATTCGTCGAAGCACGTCCTCTTGGCCACTCCCTTTTCGCTCATGACCATGGCGAGACGATCAGGGGATACCACTTCGCAGCTTATAACTTCGTCATCCAGGGCCAGACGGATCGCCCGAACTCCCCGGGCGGTCCTGCCCATGGGGCGGAACTCGTCCTCCGAAGTCCGTAATCCCTGGCCTCCCGCGGTCATAAATAGAAGTTCGTTCGTGCCCGTGGTCAGGCGGACCTTTGCGATCTCGTCCCCTTCATCAAGAGTGAGAACCCGTTTTCCGGCCCTGTTGAGCCTGACGATCTCTGAGATTGGAAGGCGCTTTGCGACTCCGTACTTTGTGGCGAAGAAAACAAAACTCTTCCCTTCGAGGCTGCTTCCGTACATGGAGACCACGTGCTCCCCCTCCTCGAGAGGAATGAGCCTGCTGATCAGCTTTCCCTTTCCGGTGCGGGATTCGGGGATCATATGCCCCCGCATTCCGAGAGCTCTGCCTGCAGAGGTGAAGAGGTAGACATCCTTGTGGGTGCTGGTGACCGCCATAAGGGCGATCTCATCTTCCTCTTGAAGGCCCGCTCCCTTTCTGCCCTTTCCTCCTCTGCCCTGGAGGGAATACTCCTCGAGATCCTTCCGGCGGAGATAGCCGTCCTTTGACAGAAGGACGACGATGTCAGTCTCGGGAATGAGATCCTCCATGGAGACCTCTTCGTAGTTGTCGATGATCACCGTTCTCCGGGGACCGCCGAACTTTTTCTTCAGATCAAAAAGCTCATCTTTGATGACTGCGTCGAGGGCAGCCCGGTTGCCGAGGATCGTCTGAAACCGTTCGATATCGGCGAAGAGGACCGCGAGCTCGCTCTCGAGTTTTTCCCTTTCAAGGCCGGTCAGCCTCTGAAGGCGCATGTCCAATATCGCCTGGGCCTGGATCTCTGTGAAGGTGAGCTTCTGGACCAACCCTTCCCGGGCTTCCTGTACAGTCTGAGCGCCTCTGATGAGGGCGATGACCCGGTCGATCATATCGAGGGCCTTGACGAGACCCTCCACGATGTGGGCTCGCGCGAGGGCACGGTCGAGGCGGAACTGGGTGCGCCGACGCACCACATCCCTGCGGTGCTCGAGGAAATGGGAGAGCATCTCAGAGATGGGAAGCTCCGTGGGGTGATTATCCACAAGGGCGAGGTTGATGACGCCGAAGGTTGACTGAAGCTGGCTTCTGCGGTAGATCTGGCGGAGCACGAGATTTGAGTCGGCATCCTTCTGCAGTTCGAGGACGATCCTGAGGCCGTCTCGATCCGATTCGTCCCGGATATCGGAAATGCCGTCGATGGTCTTCTGCTGGACGCAGGAAGCGATCGTCTCGATGAGGTTCGTCTTGTTGACCATGTAGGGGATCTCGGTGATGATCACCGCTGTCTTTCCCCGTTTTCCCTCCTCTACGTGGGTCTTCCCCCGGAGGATGATTCTCCCTCTTCCCGTGCGGTAGGCATCAATGATGCCGTCTCTACCGAGGATCTCTCCTCCCGTGGGAAAATCCGGCCCGGGAAGGCGGGCGTAAATCTCACCGAACTCCCAGTCGCCGTCGGCGTCGATCATGTATTCGAGGGCATCGACGACCTCGCTCAGATTGTGGGGAGGGATGTTCGTCGCCATACCAACGGCAATACCCGAGCTGCCGTTCACCAGCAGGTTGGGCACGAGGGATGGAAGGCAGAGAGGCTCCCGCAGGGATTCGTCAAAATTGGGGCCCCAGTGCACAGTGTTTTCGCCGATGTCGGCGAGCATAAGCTCTCCCATCTCCTGGAGACGGGCTTCCGTATACCGCATCGCGGCGGCGGGGTCTCCGTCGATGGATCCGTAGTTTCCCTGCCCGTCCACCAGCGGGTACCGCATGCTGAAATCCTGGGCCATCCTCACCATGGTCTCGTAAATCGCCGAATCTCCGTGGGGGTGATATTTACCCATGGTTTCTCCGACGACGCGGGCGGACTTCTTGTAGGCCGTGTTCGACCGGAGGCCGAGCTCCATCATGGCGTAGAGAATACGCCGCTGTACCGGTTTCAGCCCATCCTTAACATCGGGCAGAGCACGGCCCACGATGACGCTCATGGCGTAGTCGAGATAGCTGTGTTTTATTTCATCAACGAGGGAGAGGGAAACTACCTTCCCAAAGAGCAAGTCGCCTTTTTTTTCGTCCATAAATTCCGTTCGCCTCCAAAAACTTTTCTTCTTGCAGTCAAAGATACAGAATGCAGTACAACCCTAGTATTTTACCATATTTCATTGAAAAAAGACGAAATCAGGCCTGCTGTTTGGGAGTGTTTCTCCAGCCTACCAGCGGTCCCGGTGCACTTTTTCGGCAGGGTACCCCTGGTGAGGCTCCTTTGTTTCAGCTCCAACTCCAAGGGCCGCAATGCCGATAATATGGACCGTTTCGGGAACATTCAAGAGAGGACGGATTTTTTCATTCCTCGGCGAACGGTCCATTACTTTCAGCCAGACCCCTTCGTATCCGAGACTGCGGGCAGCGAGGAGGATATTCTGGAGGACCGCTGCGCCGTCCTCCACCCAGGCCCGATCTCCGTCGGGATACCCCGCCGTCTCAGCGCACACTGCAATAGCAAGAGCCGCCTTGTCGAGCATCTTTCCCGAATCGTGAGCCTCGGCAAGTCGGGCAAGCTGCTCCCGGTCCTCGATGACGATGCAGTGGCAGGGGCGGCGGTTGTGAGCCGAAGGCGCAGCAAAGGCGCATTCAAGCAGGATATCCCGTACCTCTGCCTCTATCGCACCGGGCTGAAAGGAGCGGATGCTTCTCCGGCCGAGTATTGTCTGTATTATGGGGTTTTGTCTTTTTTCCATTTCAAATAGCCTCCCTTGTAAAGTTATATACATACATTAAGAAGGAGCCGGTCGACTGGCTCCTCCTTTTTTCAGTCTATTTTCTGAAGACAGCGCCCTGGGATCCCGAAGTCACAAAGGACCGATATCGTTCGAGGAACATGCTGCTCGCAGGGCGGAGATCGGGTGTCCACTCTGCCTTTCGTCTCTCTATCTCCTCTTCGGGGACCGCGAGGAAAAGCCTGCGTCCGGGAATATCAATCTCGATAATGTCCCCCTCATGGACGATACCGATAACTCCTCCGGCGGCGGCCTCAGGGGAGACATGCCCTATGGAGGCCCCTCTCGAGGCACCGGAGAAGCGGCCGTCGGTAATAAGGGCCACGGACCTGTCCATACCCATTCCCGCAAGGGAGGCGGTGGGAGTGAGCATCTCCCGCATTCCCGGGCCACCCTTGGGCCCTTCGTAGCGGATAACTACTACGTCCCCTTTACGAATAGCTCCCTCAAGAATGGCCTTTGAAGCGGCCTCTTCGCTCTCGAACACCCTGGCCGGTCCGGAGTGGCGCATCATTGCGGGGTCCACGGCGGTCTGCTTCACCACTGCTCCCTCGGGGGCAAGGTTTCCCTTCAGAATGGCGAGCCCCCCCTCGGCATGATAAGGATTGTCGAGAGGGCGGATGACTTCATCGTTTTTGATCTTTGCGGTACGGAGATTTTCCTCCACTGTGTGTCCCGTGACGGTAATAGCTGACCCGTCGAGAAGATTCCCTTCGAGGAGCCGGGCCATGACGGCCTGTACACCCCCTGCCGCGTAGAGATCCTGAATATGATAGGCCCCGCCGGGGCTCATGCTGCACAGGTGAGGGGTCTTTCTGCTGATCTCGTCGATGAGTTCAAGGGAAAGGGAAAGCCCGGCGGAAGCTGCGATTGCAGGAAGATGAAGGGCTGTGTTCGTCGAGCCACCCAGGGCCATGTCCACGGCAAGGGCATTGGCGAAGGCGGAATCGGTGAGGATGTCGAGGGGGCGGATATTCCGCTCCACGAGCATCATGACATGCCTCCCCGCCTCCTTGGCGAGACGGTCCCGGGCGGAGTAGACCGCAGGGATCGTACCGTTTCCGGGCAGGGCAAGGCCCAGGGCTTCGATCATGCAGTTCATGGTATTGGCGGTGAACATCCCGGCGCAGGAGCCGCAGGTCGGGCAGGTGGTGTCCTCTATCTCCCGGAGCTCCTCCTCCGTCATCATCCCCGCGGCCTCCTTCCCCACCGCTTCGAAGATGTTGCTGAGGTCCGTGTCCCTGCCGCCGTCCGTTCCGGCGAGCATGGGTCCTCCGCTGATCATCACCGTCGGCAGATTAAGAACGGCGGCCGCCATGGCCATGCCGGGGATGATCTTGTCGCAGTTCGTTACCAGCACCAGGGCGTCGAGGGCATGCCCCCGGGCCATGACTTCGATGGAGTCCATGATCAATTCCCGGCTCGGAAGGGAGTAGCGCATCCCCTCGTGATTCATGGCGATTCCGTCGCAGACGCCAATCACCGGGAACTCCAGGGGGAGGCCACCGAAGGCGTAGACGGCGGATTTCACCGCGGCAGTGATTCTTTTCAGATGGATATGGCCCGGAATGATGTCGTTATAGGCGTTGGCCACTCCCACCCACGGGCGGGCTATCTCCCAGTCCGTATATCCTGACGCCTTGAGAAGGGAGCGGTGAGGAGCACGGGCGGGCCCTTTTTTCGCCTTGTCGCTTTGCATAGGAAAAACCTCCTTTTCAGGCAGCGAAGCTGCCTATATTCCCGCTCCTCCCCAGACCAATTTCGGAAGAAACAGGATGATGGACGGAAAATAGGTGGAAAGAAGAAGCACAAGGATCAGGACAAAGACCATGGGGATAATGGGCTTGCTGATCCGTTCTATGGGCAGCCCTGTAATAGCGCTTGCGACATAAATATTGATGGCTACCGGCGGAGTTGCCATTCCAATGGCCAGGCCGATGGCGATGAGCACACCGAAATGGATCAGGTTTCCCCCGATCTGAATCACCGTGGGCAAAAAGATGGGGGTGAGGATGATCAGTGCCGAGGCGGTTTCCATGAACATCCCGGCAAGAAGGATGATCAGGATGATCATCAGGTAGATCATGGCCGTGCTTCCTCCGGCGAAGCCGAGGAAGGCCTTCGCCACCGCCTCGGGTATTTCGTAGAAGGCGAGCCCCCATCCGAAGAGCTTTGCCGTGGCAATGATGAACATTATCAGGGCCGAGGTCACCCCCGCGTTCACCACAAGGCTATAGAACTTTTTGAAGTCCATGGTTCTGTAGACAAGAAAGGCGACGAGAAGAGAGTAGTCCACGGCGATGGCCGCAGCCTCCGAGGGGGTGAAGAACCCTGAGAATATTCCTCCGAGGATGATGACCGGGGTCATGAGGCCCCAGGAGGCATCAAGAAAAAGCCGCCACTTCTCCTCTCTGGTAGTCTTTTCGCTGGCGGGATAGCCCCGCTTGCGCGCCACGTACATGGCGTAGAAAATCAGCGCCATTCCCATGAGGAAGCCGGGGATGAAGCCGGCCATAAAGAGCTTGGCTACGGAAACCCCTGCGATGACAGCATAGAGCACCATGGGAACGCTCGGAGGAATGACCACGCCGATCGTCCCCGAGGCTGCGATGAGGGCCGCTGA
>CAYZZX010000048.1:0-13528 GCA_964483085.1 uncultured Synergistaceae bacterium | reverse complement strand
AGGCCATAGGGTTTAGCCAGGGGGATGATCTCCGCGGGGAAGCCTACTGCGTCCTCCCAATCCGTGGGAACTCCTGCGACGTTGACTATCACCTTCGTAAACTGCTGCATGTACGCGTCTTCCTGCTCTTCAAAGTAGACAGAGGGTGCCAGGGCGAAGACATAATCTCCCATTCCCCTCGCTTTATAGGAAAGCTCATAGGCATCCCCTGAATTTGTATGGCTTGTCCACTGAATCGGCTTGAGTTCGACGAGAAGATTCTTCTTCTCCCCCTTATGGACCACGAAGAACTCCTTGGGGACGCCCATGTTCATGGTATGTCCGGCATCAAAGGGGTGGGTAAATACAAGTTTGAGATTCAGCTCAGCGCCTCGCACAAGGGCACTCTCGGGGGTATACACCATCTGGAAATGGGCATAGCCCGGAACGGCAATGCTGCATATTATCAGTGCGCTGAGGACAAGCATCATTATTTTCTTCACTAAAAACACTCCTTTTGTGTATAATATAAAAGTAATCGACTGTGTTTCACTCTTTTGCCCGGGCATGATGACCTGTAATCATTATGTCCGGTTTTTTGTTTTTACCATATATCCTCTCCACTGGTAGTGATAACGTGGCCGGGACCTGCATCGAAGACCACCTCGTATTCCGTTTTCGGCTTTTCAAAGACGAATTCGCTGCTCTCGTTCATTTCACCGGAAATCAGGACTTTTCCGTCCTTATCCTTTACTTCTATCTTTACTCCCGCAGCGGAAGATCCGTCGGAGAAGCCGCCTTCACAGGTAATTGTCCCGTCGCCATTGTCATAACAGCTGCATATGGGGGTGTGGGCAAAAGCCGCAGCAGCAAACAGAAGACTCAGAGCCAGGACCATAGTGATGGTGATGCATAGGGATTTTCTCACGATTCTGTCACCTCCTTTCCAGAGGGGGTTATCTCCCTCTGCTTCACGCCCAGGGTGCCAAAGAGCAGGGCGACAGCGAGAGCAAGAATGTAAAAGGCTGCCATCGCCTGAATACCCGAAAGACCGAGCATGGATCCTCCTGTGAAGATGAGGGAAGCAAAGGCAAGACCAAGGACTATCGGATAGATCAGGGAAAGGAGAGCCCATTTCCAACTTCCGGCTTCAACCCTGATCATGAGAAGGGTCGGGATGCACGGAGGGTAGAGGGCCATGAAGACCATAAGCGCTAATGCATGAAGAGGTGAAAAGCCTTTTTCCTGTTCTTTTATTCTTTCGTCGAGACTCTGGGTGCCGTCGGCATCCGAAGCCTGATAGATTGACCCCAGGGTGGCCACGCTGCTCTCCTTGGCGGCAAGGGAGCTGAGAAGAGCGATATTTACCTTCCAGTCAAAACCGGCAAACTGTGTAACCGGGGTGAGAAATCTGCCCGCTCTGCCCAGGAAGCTTTGCTTCAGCACCTCTTCGTTCATCTGCCTTCTCAAGGCCGATCTGCCCTGCTTGAGGTCGCCGAAGGCCTTGGATACCAATTTTTCCTCAGGGTTTCGAGCTCTGAGAAGAGGGAATAACTCGGGATTTTTACTCTCAAAATCCTCAAGAAAGGCCTTCCGCTGCTCCGGCGTCGCCCCGCCAAGAACTCTTCTGCCGGTCTTGAAACTCTCTTCATAGGCAAAGAGGTTCTCCAGGGCGTTCTCGCTGCTGAGAAGAGGATAAAATTTCGTCCCGTCAATTTCGCTGAAAAAGTCCTTCTTCACTTCTTCAGCTTGCGACTCGTAGAAATTCACTCTTTCGCTCTCAAGGCCGGGATAGCTGGTGAGAAAGAAGACTCCCACGGAGACAAGCATGATGACCGTCATGACTTTCTTGAAGAAAAGCCATGTCCTCTCCACAGATCTCGTCACGACGCCTCTGATGGTGGGGAGGTGATAGGGGGGCAGCTCCATGACAAAGGGTGCCGTCGCCTGATTTTTCAAGACGGTCATGGTCAGTATCTTAGCCACGGGGAGAGCAATTATTATAGTGATGGACGAAATGAAAAACATCACCAGCGCCGATTGCTCGACAAAAAATATACTTATCAAAAGCACGTAGAGAGGTATCTTGGCCATGCAGTTCATGAGGGGGACTATGAGTATCGTCGCCAGTCTGGCCTTCTGGTCCGCTATAACCCTTGTGGCCATGACGCCCGGCACAGCGCACCCTCCCACGAAGACTCCGCCGAGGATGAGGGGAAGGGTGGAGTGGCCATGGAGGCCGAACTTCCTGAAAAGTCGGTCCAGAATGAAGGCCATCCGGGGCATGTACCCGACGTCCTCAAGGACGGCAACAAGAGCGAAGAGAATGAGGAAGATGGGGATATATATCAGTATGGCATTCAAACCCTGAACTACACTCATCACAACAGAGCGGATGAGGGGGTCATGAAGGAAGCCGGAGACCGGTAGGATTCCGTCTACGGCGCTCTGCAGCCTGTCAAGATAGGGCATCAGGTAGTAGGTTACTTCGTACCCCCGCCGTATGGAGAGGTCGTAGAGAAGAAAAATAACCGCAGCCAGAACGACGAAACCAGCATAGCGGTTGCAGACCACCTTGTCGATCTTGTCCGTCAGGGTGGCCGAAGCCTCTTTTCTTTTTTTGACACACTTCTTTTCTATCTTTTCGGCGAGAATATGTCGTGTAAAGGCGAGGTAGGTCTCCGCAGGTTCGTCCTGAGCTGCCTCAAAGGCTTCCTGAGCCTTTCTGACCTGTTCGCGGATCTCTTCATGCTTTTCGAAATGATCCTCAAGGACCTTCTCCGCTTCAGTGTCGTTCTCAAAAAGCTTGACGGCAAGCCATCTCACCGGATAACCGAAATCTTCAGGAGCCTGCGAAGCGAGCTGGTCCGAGAGATGTCTGATGGGCTCTTCCATCGGGCCGTAGTCAATGGTGAATTTCGACCGTGCAGCCTTTTCCAGAGCGGGAACAAGGGCGTTTTTCAGAGCATCCTGCCCGGTCCGTTTATTGCCCACTGTGGGGAAAATTTCGAGATCGAGAATGCGGCTGAGTTCAGGGATATCTATCTCTATCCCCCTGTTTTTAGCAACGTCTGCCATATTCAGATCGATGAGCAGGGGGACCCCCATCTCCAGAAGCTGGAACGTAAAGTAAAGATTTCTCTTCAGGTTGGAAGCGTCGACCACGTTTACCACAAGGTCAGGTTTTTCATGAAGAAGAAAATCCCGGGCCACTCGCTCCTCCTGGGAATAGGAGGTGAGGCTGTAGGTACCGGGGAGGTCCGCTACGGCCACCTTGGTTCCGCCGGATGAAAAGTAGCCCGTTTTAATATCGACAGTGACTCCGGGGTAGTTGGCCACATGCTGTCTGGAACCGGTAAGGGAGTTGAAGATCGTGGATTTTCCGCTGTTGGGCTGACCCGCAAGGGCTATTACTTTTCTTGTCTGTTCTTTCATTCCGGGTCAACCTCAATGAGAGAAGCTTCTGCGTGGCGAATGCTTACATTGCAGCCGTCAAGCAGAAACTCTATCGGGTCCACGAGAGGGGCGTTTCGTACAACCTCTATTTTTACACCGGGAAAGAAGCCGAGGGCCATCATTCTCTGCCCTACCGCTCCCCTGGCTCTGTTCTTTCGAATAATTCCACTTTTACCCTGCTTCAGTTCGTCAAGTGTCACGTACACAACCTCCTACAGCACCTCTTACCGATGGGCTTAATTTTTGACGATTACCTTCTCCGCCATTCCGCGGCCGAGAGCGAGCCGTGAGGCACCTACGGCTAGAAGAACGGGGCCGCCCTCATTTTTCAGTATCTCCACAAAGGAGCCCGGAAAGATCCCCAGATCAGCCAGCTTGCGATTTACATTTGATCCTCCGACGATCTCTATGACCTGGGCGGTTTTCCCCGGCAGGCAGGAACACAGTTCTTTCATCGAAATTCGCATTTTGTGACACCCCTTTTGTTATTTTGGGCAAAGCTCTCTGAGTTTTGTATGGTATATGCATTTCATAGAGTAGAATCAAGAATGTTTCATCTATCGAACATGGTTTTGCTTAAAAAAATCGAGCCCTGAAATCCAGCTCTTTTGACAGTGATCACGGAGAGACAAAATTATTTGAGTTTTATCTAGCAAACAAAGGGATAGTACCTTTTTCTCTCCGGTGTTGTCAACCCCTGTTTGATACTTCCTGTTCCTCCTGGATTTCGGCCAGTAAGGGGCTTTTATTGCATACGCAATTCGAGCACCCCATGGGACATCCGCTGCTGCGGCCCTTTTTAAGCCCTTTGAAAAAGTTCATAACCACGTACACCAGAACCGCCAGGAAAAAAGTACCGAAAACTAAATATGCAGTCACGAACATCGCTCCTCTCAATACTTCAAAACTGATCCCCCCAAAAAAAGGGGGGGGGAAGAGGGTGGGAAGCCCTCTTCCCTTTTCACTGTGGTTGGACTCCGGAAGAGTCCATGGCGTACCCGGATGTTTGAGCATTAATGAAAATATCTGACATCATGACGCTCATAGCCCGGAATTCTTTATACGGCAAGAGATGGTTTTAATGTCCTGAGGGAAAGGTATCTCTCGCACTGTTGTATGCGATCATAACCGAGCATGGTTCCAAGAATGAAATCTTCCTCTTCGGTATAATCACAGAGGTTGCTTTTGTTGATTCTCGTGATGATTTCAACACAGACAGGATTGCCGAAAAAAATGTTTATCTTTTTAGAGCTTACCCGGTAGACAACATGAGGGATTTTTTTTCGTTCAAGACACCTTGTGATTTCATCTTCATGGCAAGACGACACGGTGTGAAGCACAAGGTTTCGCAGGCCCTTGGTATATTCGTAAATATGATGTCTGAATACTTCCATCGGAATCCCTTCCCTTTTCGAAAAAACAGGTTTACTCTACCTGATTAAAAGCCCCGAGAGAAGCGGAGCGACCTTCACTCCGAGTTCTCAGGCTAAGTTAGATAGATCGAACCTTGGATAAGAGAATACCCCTGCTCCAGGGGTATGTCAAGTCAAAAATTTGGTTTTGTGGTCGAAAATTTGATTTTCTCTTCCGGGAGCAGGGGTTTTTCGGATTTTATTCGGTGATGGTGATTCGTCCCTCCGTCTGGGCGTTCATCTCTCCGACGAAGCGGATGTATTCCGCTGTCGATTCGAGATACATCTGCTCCATTGAGGAGAAGGCGGAGGCATTCTTCTTCAGGATGGAGTATTTGTCCCCTCCTCCCGCCGTCCAGTCGGTGGTGGCGACGGTGTACAGTTCGTCAGGCTTCAGAGGGGACCACGTGCCGTCGAGCTGAAGGATCTCCGCTTTGCTCACACGCGAACCCTCCGTGCGGACGATTCCGTTGTTGTCTGTCAGCTTGGGCTGCTTCCGCGGATTGAGAACAAACCGGACCCCCGAAACCTGGAGGAATCCTCCCGTGGGCGTCCGGAAGGCGGCGTCGTAGCCATCCCCTTCCATTTCGTACGCTGATGCGCTGGTCTCAAGGACCTGGAGCAGGTCGGCCCCGGTGAGGGTCCCCCTGTAGAGGGAGCCTCCGAAGGGCATCATGTTCGTGAGGGTGGCGTAAGAGACGGACCCTGCCGGATAGATCTGGTCGCCCCGGATGCTCCCTCCCGCGAGGAAAGCCACCTGACTTTTAGCCTTCCACCGAAAGGCATCAGTGAGGAAGTTGCCCAGGGGCGTCTCTCCGCGGCGAAGGATATCCCGCCGGGCGTCCATGTCTTCGGGCTGGGGCGCAAGGGGAGCGCCAAGCTGCTCGTCCAGCTTTTTACGGAAGGGTTCAAGAAGGAAAAGCACTGCCGGGTCCTCGGGGATCTCCTTTGACAGGGGCTTCACTCTCCATTCCGAAGAGGGAGCGGCTTCTTTCTCCCTGACGTCCAGGGTCATCACGCCGAGATGGCGGGCGTAGGACCCGGCCTGACCGATGAGGGTCGTCCATCCCTCCGGCCCGGTCACAAACTCGCCCTTTTCCATGAGGGTGTGGCTGTGCCCCCCCAGGATAGCGGTAATGCCCTTTGTAGAACGGGCGATCTCCCGGTCGACGTCAAGGCCGCAGTGGCTCAGAAGGACGACGGCGTCGCACCCCTCTTTGTTGAGGATAGTGACCATCCGCTCCGCCTCGGAGGGGAGGTCCTGTCCGGCCCGGAAACTCTGGCTGCCCCCCGTCATGGCCCCGAGTTCGGGGGTGAGCAGGCCGAAGAATCCGACTTTCATTCCGTTGGCTGCTTTCTTAATAATGTATTGGAGGAAGGGGGCCGGAGTGCCGTCTTTTCTGCGGAGATTTGAGACGACGATGGGAAACCGGGCGTAGGATTTGGCCTCGAAGAGGACATCCTCGCCCAAGTCGAACTCGTGATTTCCGAGGGTCCCGACGTCGGTTTTCATCAAAGACAGCCCCCGCATCTCGGCATTTCCGTGAAAGTAGTAGAAGAGGGGACCTTCATTCACATCGCCTATCTGAAGAAGGAAGGTGTTTCCAGGATTCTGTTCCCGAAGGGCGTTAACGGCGGTCGCAGCCTTGGCAAGTCCTCCTTCTCCGTCAACGGAATAGATTCGTCCGTGAATATCGTTCAGAGAGAGCAGAACGAGCCTTCCGTCCGCGCTCCATGCAGGGGTGAAGAGGAGCAGCAACAGAAAAAGAGCGTACAACATCCTGCGGCGAATATTCAGTGTTTTCATAATCCATCCTTTCCGCTGGAGAAGATCTCCATCTTCCTCAGCTTTTCCCTGTCGGTAGGGACCCCATTTATTCCTTAGACTATATCACGACGTTCCACCCAGGCAATATTCGTTTTCTTGATAATATGCAGAGTGGTAAAAAGAACTCTTGACAAAACGAATGCAAAAAAGTATGATCTGACTAACTTAAAAGAATGTAATATGATTTTTTAAGGAGATGCGGCCCATGCCAGTTTCAGCCCGTATCGAAGATTATATGGAGACAATTTTTGCGATAGAGATTTCAGGCCGCGAAGCCACAGTGACGGACATTGCCAACACTCTGGGTGTGGCTAAGGCGACTGTGGTTGCCGCAGTGCGCCGTCTTGTGGCCGCCTCCATGGTGACCCATGAAAAATACGGTCTCCTTGAGCTGACGGAGGCGGGGCGCGAGAGGGCGTTGAAAATCTACCGGCGCCATGAGCATCTCACCTTTTTCTTTCACGATATTTTGGGATTCGAAAGAGAACGGGCAGAATCCATGGCCTGCGCTATGGAACACGAGATGGATGAGGCGGCCGATGGTCGCATCCTGGGGTTCGTGGATTATTTTATGAATTCACGCCGGGACCAGAAGCCTTGGATCAAGGAGCTTCTGACGACCATGGGAGACGAACGAACGCTTCCGAGGCCTCTTTCAATGATACCCGTGGGCGGAAAGGGAAATGTTTCCCGGGTGACCGCTTCGGGAGTTCTGCGTCAACGGCTGCTTGCCCTCGGTTTTGTGCCCGGAGTGCCAGTTCTGTGCAGAAAGGCTGCTCCTCTGGGTGATCCATTGTCCATAGAAGTGAGAGGGAGCGAGATAGCATTGAGGAGAACAGAGGCGGCATCCGTATGGATAAGCCCCTGTTGTGAAAAGCTGCCGGAAGGCGGAGAGGAGAAAAGCCATGTGTCCGATTGCAGTGATGCCTGAAGGCAGAGAGGTTACAATCAACCGGATAGCTGGTGGAGGAGAGTGCACCCGAAGGCTATCCGAGCTTGGACTCGTGCCGGGAGCCCGGGTTCAAGTGGTGCAGAACGGAGGAGGGCCCATTCTCCTGCGAGTCGGCGACGCTCGTTTTGCCCTGGGTCAGGGTATGGCACTGAAGGTTTTTGTGGACTGATTTTTTGGTCGAAGGCTCAGAGCTCCGGGGGGAGTTCTTTTTTGGGGGCCTCTTTAAGTTAGAGCTTACTAACAAATGAACGGGGGATGCACGCTATGGAACAAAACTGTGGTGGTGGACAGACTGAAAAGGGGCTCAGCACCCTTTCTGTGGGAGAAAGCGGAGTTGTTGCCCGTATTGAAGGGGATGGCTCTCTGAAGCGCAGAATTCTCGATATGGGGCTCGTTCCGGGAACTATGGTACGGGTCGAACGGAAAGCTCCTCTCAATGATCCCGTATCAATATGGTTTCGTGGATATGAACTGAGTCTGCGGGTCGAGGAGGCCAACGCCGTTCTCATTCGTCCCGCTGGATGCGCAGGCTGCACAAGAGGATGTAAATAACGATGACTTTCACCGTAGCCCTGACGGGCAATCCGAATACGGGAAAGACAAGCCTCTTCAATGCTCTGACCGGATCCCGTCAGCATGTGGGAAACTGGCCCGGGGTGACCGTGGAACGCAAAGAGGGGCGATTCCGCGGCCCCGAGGGTGACGTCACAGTGGTGGATCTTCCGGGAATCTACAGCCTGGGAGCAGCCTCTCTGGACGAGCAGATCGCGGCGAACTACCTGCTCCGCACACGGCCGGATCTGGCAATCGTCGTTGCAGACGCCTCCAATCTCGAGAGAAGCCTCTATCTTGCGGTCCAGATGCTCGAGACGGGAATTCCCATCGTCCTCGCCCTCAACATGATGGACACCACGGCTGAAAAGGGAATCGTCATCGACAGGGAAAAACTCTCCGCCCTTCTCGGAGTTCCCGTGGTCCCCACGGTGGCCAGAAACAAGGAGGGGATCGATGATCTGAAAAAGCAGATCCTCACCGAACTCAAGGAAAACTCCTTTCCGTCGGGCACATTCTCTCTTCCCTACGGTGAGCGTCTCCGCCCCCTCCTCGACGAGATGGAAGACTTTCTTCGGGGAAAGGCTGAAATCATACCGAAACTGCCGGTTCGAACGGCTGCCGTCAAATTCGCCGAAGGAGATCCCGATATTCTCGCCGCCGCCGAACAGGCCGGACTGAGGGAACCTCTCGAAAAAATTCTCGCAGTCACGGGAAGGGAAGCGGAGGAGTCTCTCGGTTACGATCTGCAGACGGCCATCATCGAGCGGCGATGGGGGTTCGTCTCGGGGGTGACAGCAGAAGCGGTACAGCGCGATCTCTCCCTCAAGGCCCGCCTCTCCATCTCTGACAAAATCGACCGGGTGGTTACTTCCAAATCTCTCGGGCTGCCTATCTTCTTCCTCCTGACCTGGGGGATGTTCCGTTTCACCTATGCGCTCGGTGATCCTCTGGTCGAAATGCTGGAAGAGCTTTTCGAAAGCCTCGGTGCCCGTGCGGGAGAGTTCCTCGCGGGGGCGGGTCTGCCCGAAATCTTCGCCTCCTTTCTTCAGGACGGCATCATCGGCGGTGTGGGGTCTGTGATTGTCTTCTTCCCTCACATTTTCCTCCTCTTCACCTTCATGGCCATCCTCGAGGATTCAGGGTACATGGCCAGGGGAGCCTTCGTCATGGACCGGCTCATGCACACGATGGGGCTTCACGGCAAGAGCTTCATTCCCATGCTCATGGGGTTCGGGTGCACCGTTCCGGCCATGATGGGGACGCGGATTCTCGAACGGCCGAGGGACCGGATGATCACCCTGCTCGTCCTTCCCTTCATGAGCTGCTCGGCACGGCTGCCGGTCTTCGTCCTCTTCTCGGGAGTCTTCTTCGGGACCTGGGCGGGAAGTGCGGTCTTCTCCCTCTATGTCCTGGGAATCGTTGTGGCGATTCTCTCGGCGAAGCTTCTCGGAAGCACCCTGTTCAAAGGAGAGTCCTCCCAGCTCGTCATGGAGCTTCCTCCCTATCACCTTCCCTCGCCGGGAATGGTCCTGCGCCACGCCTGGGAGCGGGGGTACCTCTTTCTCAAGAAGGCAGGGACCTTCATTCTTCTCGCCGTTGTCGCTGTCTGGGCCCTGGCGAGCTTCCCCTGGGGGGTTGAATACGGTTCCTCCCAGAGCCTCATCGGGCAGATAGGCCATGCCATCGCCCCCCTCTTTACTCCGGCGGGGTTCGGTTTCTGGCAGGCCGGTGTGGCCCTCTTCTTCGGATTTCTCGCCAAGGAAGTGGTCCTCGGAACCTTGGGCGCCCTCCTCGGTACAGGGGCAGGCGGCCTGACAGGAGGGCTAGCCACGCTCTTCACACCCCTTTCAGCCTACGCGTTCCTCGTGATGACCCTTCTCTACGTTCCCTGTGCTGCGGCGGTTGCGGCCTTCAAGCGAGAGACCAACAGCTGGAAGTGGACCTTTTTTATGATCGGCTACACAACCGCTGTGGGGTATCTGGGGGCTGTTCTCGTCTACCAGGGAGGACGCCTGCTCGGACTCGGCTAGGGGCCTCGGCGGTACAATTCATGTCTATGAAAAAGACCCGTGACTCTCCGGAGGTTACGGGTCTTCCTATAGATTTTGAACGATAGAAGGATTATGATTATAAAAATAGAATAACTTTTTCCGAAACCGAAAGTGTATTCCCATAACCAAATTGATCCGGGAAATGTTCGTTTGAGAGAGTCGGAATAAAATATATCGGGAGGGAAAGATATGATCAATCAGAAACGGCTTGAAATGCTGGCGAAACAACTGAAGACTCTGGGGCTCGACGCCATATATCTGGGGCCTTCATCGGACCTTGAGTACATCACCGGGCTGGACACCCATCCTGACGAGAGGGTCAGAGGGCTCATGGTTTCCAGCGACGGCAGATGCTTTTCCATGACGCCTCTTCTCTACAAAGAGGAGATGGTGAAGGCCTTCGGCGACGTTCCCTTCTATGCCGAATGGAACGATCATGAGGGGTTCACCGGGGCATTCAAAAAGGGGTGCGAACACCTGGGGCTCATCGGAGCGAAGATAGCCTTCAACGACGGCGTGCGGGCGGTGGATATGCTGGCGATCAGAGACGCCATGGACTTGCAGATGTTCAATGGCGTCAGCGTCCTTGACCCTCTCCGTTCACGGAAGGATGAAGAGGAACTTGAGATCATGCGGGAAGCGTCCAGAATGGCGGATGCCGTTGTGATGAAACTGCTCGCCTTCATACGGCCGGGGATGAACGAGAGGCAGATCGCCCGGAAGATTCCGGAGTTCTTTGAGGAGGTCGGAAGCGTCGGAACGTCCTTCAGCCCCATTGTGGCCAGCGGACCCAACGGCTCCATGCCCCACTACGGCGGCGGCATGAGGGTCATAGAAGAAAACGACGTGATGATACTGGATCTCGGCGGCCGTCACAAGAGCTACTGTTCCGACACATCGCGCACATTCTTCACCGGCACTCCCAGCGACGAACAGAGGAAAGTGTACGAGATCGTCCGGCAGGCCCAGGCTGCGGGAGAAGCGGCCGTTCAGCCGGGAGCCACCGGGCAGGATGTGGACAGAGCCGCGCGGAAGGTCATCATCGACGCAGGCTACGGCGAGTTCTTCTTCAACCGCGTGGGGCACGGAATCGGCATTGCGGTTCATGAATCTCCCTACATCATTGAGGGGAACGACAAGCCCCTCGAACCGGGAAATGTCTTCAGCGTCGAGCCGGGCATCTACCTGCCGGGGAAGTTCGGGATTCGGATTGAAAACCTCGTAGCCGTCAGGCCTGACGGAACGGGAGAGGCTCTCAACCACTCCCCGACGGATATTGAATCCGTCTGCATCCGGTAAAATTTTTTACAACACAAACCGAAGGGCTCTCCAAAATTGCGGGGAGCCCTTCGGTTTATCTAGCTGGAGAGTGCATGGGTGGGCACTGCACAGAAACAGATTCTCTGCTGGGTCATTCCACGACAATTTTACTTTTTTTATTGGCATTCCATACGTGCAGGCCAAGGGCCATTCCGATGACTCCGTAGACCATGAAGGTCCGAAAGTATTCCCCCAGTATGGCCTGGCCGAAGAGGGACTGCCCGATTTCAGGGGACATGATGAACATAGCGTTGAACAGTATGGTGCCGAATATGGCATGGGTGACGCTCGCCTTCGAAGTGGAGGCCCCGCCCACGAGAATGGCTGCGACGGAGAACATGCCTATCTGGGTGTGTGCGTTGTAGGTGTTCAGCGTCCCCATGTTCTGAAGGTATATTATCTGCCCCCAGGCCGCAAGTACCGTCGATATCATCGTGGCGATTATCCTCGTCCGGTCGACGTTGATTCCGGAGACCTCCGCCGTATGCTGGCTCTGCCCCACTGAGCGGAAATCCTGCCCCAGCTTTGTCTTCATAATCAACACCGTGAAGATGCACAGACCGATGATAAGCAGCCCGGTCACGACGGGAATCTTGCGCACCATCATGAGCTCCGATTTTGTGACCATGGCGTGGATCGCAACCCCCGCGAGGGCAAGGCACAACGTCCCGTTGACGAGCAGAGAGGACAGGCTGTTCTTATATCCGTAGCCTCTTCTCTTGTTCAGATAGTAGCGGACAAGCAGCAGCGCAAGAAGTCCGAGGCCAAGGATCAGGAGCGCGTGGACAAAGGGGATCTGATAGATATTCTCAAGGGCATATTTCAATCCGCCCTGCTTCACCGGAACAAGGTCGACGGTCATGCGGACGCCTATGCCATCCGGCTTTATCATGGGGTGATCTGCCGGAACGGAGATCACCATTCCGACGACAAAAAGGAAGAAAAACTGATAGATTCCGTTCGCGAAGTACCCGACAATAAGGCTGGCGATCATCTCCTGCCCTCGCGTCTTGTTGTAGAGCTTTCCCGTGAAATATCCGCAGAGGGCGGCAACGAACGCCGCCACGACGAAACAGAACATAAGCCCCGATAAGCCGCCCATCTCGAAGTAGCGCGCTATGGCAATGGCTACCTGCCCGGACATCGCGCCGATGACGATGCCGAAATTCAGCCCGAGCCCCGCAAGGACGGGTATGATGAGAGAGAGGACAAGGAAGGAGTTTCTGAAAATTCTGCTTGAAAGCTCGGAGAAAAAGTAGGGAATGGAGACGCCGCTTGACACCATAAAACCAAAAATAGTGAACGCAATGAAGATTATAGTGACGATGTTCTCTATAATCCACGAACCTGCGCCTTTCGACTTGTTGTAGAGAGGTTCCATCACTGCACGCCCCTTTTAACCTGGGTGAGAGCATAAAGTATTATCCCGTTTTGAATGATCATTCTCATTATCTCCGAAAGGTCGGTTCCGGCGAACACCTCATTCGCCACCGGGAGGGCGGTAGTGAGCAGCCCCTGGAACAGCACGACGCCGATAATGACATGGGACACCTTCGCGCGGGAAGCGGTGGCGCCTCCGATCAGGATCGCGGCAACCGCGGGGAACGCCATCATCAGCGGCGCCGTATACAGTTGTGCGTACCCGTAGCTTTGGGAGTAGACTATTATTCCGATCGCGGCCAGGACGGTGGAAATTACGTTTGCGAAGACTCTGTTCTTGTCTATGTTGAGCCCGGAGGCCCGCGCGAACTTCGGGTTGATCCCTCCGGCGGAGATCGCTATGCCCATCTTCGACCGGAAGAAAAGCCAGACGAGGACCGCAAAGAAGCCAAAGGTAAGAAGAAGCCCGGTGGGTATGATCACATCCCCGATGGTGAATCTCAGAAAATCATTGAGTATCTGAGCGCCTTCGACGGCATCGAGCTGAATCGTCTCTCTGAGCCCCTTGCCTATGAACCAGCCCATTTTGGGGTTT
>CAYZZX010000047.1:0-13909 GCA_964483085.1 uncultured Synergistaceae bacterium | reverse complement strand
CCTTTCGGAGGGAGGGTAAGAAACCTTTCGGGAATCATGCTCCGGTAATAAAAGGAGAAGAGTGCGTCCGGAGCCAGAGATTCGATCAGGGCGTACTCTTCGTCCCCGAGGCTGGAGGGCCTGTAGACGGGAATGCCCTCTTTTTCGGCGAGCTTCGCCGCGGAGGAGAACCACTGCTCCTCCTTCGGATCGTCCTCGCAGGTGAAGAGAGCCAGTACGGAGACCCCCGCGTTCAGCAGCTCCTCAAGGCAGAGATACCCCACCTCGCTGTAGGCGAAGACCACCGCCGTGAGGTCAGTCATTCTTCCATTCTCTCCGGATGACGTACCGGGGGCGCTTTCGGACCTCGACGTAAATCCGGCCGATGTATTCCCCGGTGATGCCCACGCAGAACATGGTGATCCCCATGAGGAAGAAGTTGATGTTCAAAAGAGTGAAAACTCCCTCGGCCTCCGGTCCGACGATGATCCGGCGGAGGAGGAGGAAGATGCCGAAGAGAAAACTGAGGACCGAGACGACGATCCCCATCATAGTGACCACCTGGAGAGGAAAGAGGGAGAAGCCCGTCATGAGGTCGAAGTTCAGGCGGATGAGCCGGAAGAAGCTGTATTTCGACGTGCCGTGCTCCCGTTCGCTGTGGCCTACGGGGATCTCCACGGGGTTCACCGCGAACTTCTGGGCCAGGGCCGGGATGAAGGTGGTGGTCTCGCAGCTTGTGTTGATGATCTTGATAATATCCCGGTGGTACCCCCGGAGCATGCAGCCGTAGTCGCTGAGCTTCAGTCCCGTGATTTTGTTCGTGATCGAGTTGACCATCTTCGAGGCCATCTTCCGGAAGCGCGGGTCCTGGCGGTTCTGCCGGACTGTCCCCACTACGTCGTGCCCTTCGTCAATTTTCTGCACAATCTTCGGAATCTCCTCCGGGGGGTTCTGAAGATCGGCGTCGAGGGTGATGATGATCTCTCCCCGGGCCTTGTCGAACCCGGCCATAATGGCCATATGCTGGCCGAAGTTGCCGTTGAAGTCGATGATCCGCACCGTTTCCGGATTCGCCAGGAAGAAGGAGTAGAGCATCTTGAGGGAGTCGTCCCGACTGCCGTCGTTGATGAAGATCATCTCGAAGGGGCGGTTCAGCCCCTCGAGGGTCGTGAGCAGGCGGGGAAAAAGATGGGGCAGGGAATCCTCTTCGTTATATACCGGTACGATCACCGAGACGAGGCGCGCTTCCGTCATTTGAACATCTCCTTAAAATTGAGCATTTCAAAGGCTCAGGGCCTGTTCACGAGGACGAGCCGTTTCGCTGTCTCGGCGGCAGGGTCCAGGGAGGAAAGCCCGAGGAGCTCCGCCACCTGCTCTCTCCTGTCCCGGTCGATGACCAGGATCAGCCGCCTGTCCCCCGTCCAGAGGTCTTTCATTTCTGATTCCTTGAGAAACCAGGATGGGTCCGTCTCCCGGGCGGCGCCGAAGGCAAGCTCCCCCAGGTAGTTGATCAGGACGATCCGGCGTTTCAGATAGAAGGGGAGCCCCTGGTCGTAGTTTGCGTACTGAGCGATGATATCCCCCTCCCGCTGAAGGGCTGTTATCTCCGTTGAGATCTGGCGGGCTGTCAGCAGACTATCATAGAGGGTGAAAAGCCTTTTGAAGGCGAACATGTTTGCGAAGGCCAGAAGGCAGAGGACGAGGGCGAGAGCTCTGAACTGCCGCTTTCGGTGAAAATACCACCCTGTACCCAGAAAAGCGGAGAGCCCCAGGGCCAACGGAATGCCATAGGGGAGCAGCTGGGCGGAGGGGAGACGGTCGTTGTAGAAGGGGTAGATCAGAAGAGCCGCTATGAAGGGGAGAAGGGCGGCTGAACTCCAGAGCAGAAAACGCCTGGTGCCGGCAGCGTCTTTTTCAACCACCAGTTTTGCGAGAAGGCGTCCCATGAGGATGGCCAGAGGAGGAAAGACCGGAACGATGTAGGGAACGAGCTTCGAACTCGACAGGGAGAAGAAGAGGAAGATCACGGCGAACCAGAGAAAGAGAAAGAGTTCGGGCTGAGGTCGCTCTTTAAGAGCACCCCACGAGGCTGGTTTTGCCGACCGGAGCGCTCCGGGGAGCAGTCCCGTCCAGGGAAAGAGCCCGGCGAGAAGAATGGGGATGAAGAACCAGAAGGGTTCGTACCGGCCGTGCATCTTCGTGGCGTAGCGGAGAAAGTGCTCCTGCACGAAGAAGAAGTAGAAGAAGTCGTCGTTCCGGCGGCAGACCTCCACGAACCAGGGGAGGACGAGGGCGAAGAAGAGGATGATCCCAGGCAGATAGAGGGCCGAGCGGGGGATGCGCCATTTGCGGGTGAGGATCATGTACCAGAAGATGATCCCACCGGGAAGGACGATCCCGATGAGCCCCTTGGTGAGGATGGCCAGAGCCATTCCGGCGTAGAAGAGCAGGTAGTATCGCCGGTCCTTTTCCAGGCCGAGGTAAAAGCCCGTCATGGCCATGGTGAGAAAGAAGGAGAGAGGCATATCCGTGATATTGATCTGCCCGATGGCGAAATAGACCAGGGTTGTGACCAGGATGACCGAGGAGAGGAGGGCCGTCTCCCTTCCGTAGACGAAACGGGCCAGCATCCAGGTGAAGAGGGCGCCTCCGAGGGCGAGGAGGGCGGGCCAGAAGCGGCCGGCGAACTCATTTTCACCGAAGAGGGCGAAGGCCCCGGCGGTGAGCCAGTAGGACAGCACAGGCTTTTCGAAGTACTTGACGTAGTTGAGCCTCGGGGTGACGAAATCCCCGGACTCCATCATCTCCCGGGGGATTTCGGAATAGCGCCCCTCGTCCGGTTCGAGAAGGCCGTGATCTCCGAGACCCTGGAAATACAGGGTGAGGGAGAGGAGTGTAACGAGGAGCAGGATTATTTTCCATGGAGTCTGTGAACGGGCCACACGCATCGTACCTTTCTTCCAAAAAAATTCGTCCCTCAATTTTACATGAAACTCCTCTTTTGTGGGAAGAGATTTCAGCGGTCTGCCCTATCTCTGCAAACACTCCGCGAACGCTGGAGATACCGACCAGAATCCATAGCCTGTAACGGGCTTTGATCTCGGGCGCTTTCCCTTCCGCAACTTTCGGATATACAGTATAATCCCCCTGACGAAAAAGAAAGGGGACATCCGAAAATGGACAGGCTGACTCTTCTGCTTCTCGCCGGTTCGGCGGTCTTCAACGCATCGGCAAACACCTTCATGAAATATGCCTTCGGAGCACAGCATGACCTCCTCGACGGAGGAGCAGTGCAGGCGGTGCTCAAAATAATTCTAAACCCATGGGCGGCAGCGGGGGTGGGATGCTTCGGGATCTCCTTCGTCTTCCTGAGCGCGGCCCTCACCAGGTCGGATCTTTCCGTGGCGTATCCACTTATGGCGGGGATGGTCTTTCTGCTGATACTTGCGGTCTCGGTCTTCTTTTTTGCGGAGGAGGTCAATATCTGGAGGATTGCCGGAATGGGGGCCATTCTCGCGGGGATCTGGATCATCTCGGTGAAGGGCTGATATGTATTTTTCGATCCCCTGGCCTTTTCCGCATCTACAGAGGTGATGGGGGGTGAACGGCACTCAGAACGCTCCTGAAAAAAAACAGGCCCCGCTGATCTTTGGCGGGGCCTGCCTTTTTTGGTCCGGTCAGAAAAAGTTCAATTGATGCTTGCCATGAGATTTGCGTTCTTCACCTTTATGAGATTCCGGGAGACCCTTCCCCAATAGACAGTGGGCGATCCTCCATAATAGCGTCCCAGGGCAGTCTGCGTATCACCGTAGGCTCTCAGGTAGCGGGAGATGAGAAGAGCCCCCGCGGCGATCCCTTTGTCGGGGGTGTACAGGTCGTCTTCTTCCATAATACCGTTGGCCTGAAGGAGCCCCGAATGAACCTTCCACATCACCTGCATGACCCCCGCCGCACCTGCGGTGCTCCGAGCGGATGAATTGAAATGGCTCTCGGTATATGCCACGGCCATAAGCAGATCCAGAGGTACTCCGTATTTAAGAGAGTACTTCAAAAAAGCGGAGGCCTGCAGAAGGGCCTCCTGCCGGGAAATCGCCCTGTTCTGCCCTCTTATGAAGGATGAAAGGGTCTGAACGCTCTCCGCAGCGTTTATGAGAAGACTCTCTACAGTGATTGAGGACGCCTCGCATATTGCAGCGAAGTTGCGAATCGGAGAGAGGGCTACTTTCACGCACTCCTGTTCCAGAGTGAAAACAGCGGGGTCAACCGGCAGAGCGGCGGCATTGAAGCCTTGGCCGAATGGCCCGCGAAAAGAGGCGGTTTCATGGGCTTCTTCAGTGGCGAGAAATAGAAATCCTGCCACTGAAAAAAAGAATGCTGTGAAGATACAACAGCGGAGGATCAGCTTCATCTATGTCACTCCTTTATCAGCGACAACGAGTTTTTTATTTTTCAGTGAACTCGCCCATCTCGGCAAGGACCTCTTCGAGTTTGTTCATGGACCGGCCGTATCCTTCCCAGTCGGAGGCCTTCAGGGCATCCCGGGCTTCCTCCCAGTATTTGCCTGCCTCGGCAGCGAGGGATTGCAGCGTCCGGTACTCTCCGTCAGCAGCGGGAACCCTGAGTTCTCCGGGGGAGACTGGCTGGGAGGGAAGAGGTTTTTCTCCGTCTGGTCCGAGAAGGCGCATAAGGGATTCTTCGAGGGTCTCTCCCCAGACGACCCGCCCTCCGGTGGAGGTGATCACCCTTTTCAGCTCGGGCAGCTCGCTGTTCTCCGCCCTGAGATAGAGGGGCTGCACATAGAGAATTCCCTTGCCCACGGGCACGACGGTCATGTTTCCCCGGATGACTGACGATCCTCTCTGGCTCCAGAGGGAAAGCTGGGCCGAAATCTCGGGATTCTGGTTTGTCAGAGCCTCAATCTGAGAAGGGCCGTAGATGAGCTTCTGCTTCGGAAACTGATAGACAAGAAGCTCTCCGTAATGTTCGCCGTCCGAGCGGCCCGCCATCCAGGCGATCATGTTGTCTCGAGTCACAGGCTGGAAGGGGCTGATGAGGACGAACTCGGATTTCTCTGAGTCCGTGAGGCGCATGTTCACATAGTAGGCAGTAAGGGCTTCCTTGCTGTCCCCGGTGGGTTTTCGGTCCCAGACGTCTTCCTTGTTATAGAAGGTGTTCGGATCGGTCATGTGGTAGGTCCGATAGATCTCGCTTTGGATATTGAAGAGATCCTGGGGGTAGCGGAGATGGGCCCGAAGTCCCTCTGGTATTTCGGAAAGAGGGCGGAATATACCCGGGAATATCCGGCTCCAGGTTGCCACCACGGGATCCTTCTCTTCCGCCACGATGTAGAAGTTCATCGTGCCGTCATAGGCGTCCACTGTGGCTTTGACGCTGTTGCGGATGTAGTTGATTGACAGGTTCCGTCCGAGGGAGACCGGCTGTGAGTAGGGGTAGCTGTCCGTGGCGGTATAGGCGTCCTGCATCCAGACGAGCCGTCCTTCAGAGACGATGAGGTAGGGGTCGGAATCGAAATAGAGGAAGGGAGCAACCCGAAGCAGCCGTTCCTGGATGTTCTGGTGGTAGTTGATCCTGCTCTTCTCAGTGAAGACGTCGGAGAAGAGGATCTTAAAGTCGGCGAACTTGATGGCGTAGAGAATCCTGCGGAAGAGAGACCCCATGGGTACTCCGCCGGTTCCCTCGTAGGTTGTCCGCATGTTTGAATCGCCCATGGGATAGTCGAACTCCTTCACCGTGGTCCCCGTGAAAATATAGGAGCTGGGCTTCTCTCCGAAATAAATCTGCGGATGGGTGATGGGAAGGTCGACCTCGCTCTTGGGCGGAAGATCCCGGACCCAGAGGCGGGGAAGGCCGGAGCCGGAGATTTCGTTCACCGGATTCATGACGATACCGTAGCCGTGAGTGAACTCGAGACGGGTGTTGATCCAGGTGGGGTTCTGCATTCCCTTGAGGTCAAGTTCCCTGGCGGAGAGCATGACCTGCCGGTAGTCTCCGTCAAAGGTGTACCGGTCGATGTCCACGTTCGAGAAGTCGTAGTAGGTACGGATTTCCTGAAGCTGCTTGTAGCTGCTGAGGAGTGGGCTGTAGTCCCACAGCCGGATGTTCTTGATTGTCTCCTGATTGTTCTGCACGTCCTCCCAGACGATTGAATCGTTGGGCACGACGGTCTGCAGTTCGAGACCGTCCAGATCGTAGGCCTTGAGGGTTGCGGCGATATTGTAGCCGATGAACTCCTTCTCCCGCTCAAATTCATTCGGTTCGACGAAATACTTCTGAACGATTGCGGGGTAGAAGCCGCGGAGGACGACGGAGGAGACGATGAGCAGTCCGACGAGGCCGAGGGAGACCTTCCAGGTCTTTCGGAAGAGGCTTGCCACGAGGAAGAGGGAGATCAGCACGGAGAGCCCTGTGAGGACGTTCAGGGCGAAGAGTTCTGCGTGGACGTCCGTATATCCCGCGCCGAAGGTGACCCCCCGGGGGGAGAAGAGAATTGCGAATCGGTCGAGGAAGTACCCCGCACCCCAGAGAAGGGCACCGACTGCTGCCAGCAGGGTGATATGGGTCTGTGCTCTCAGGGGCACCTGAGGAAAGGCCGTTCCGCGGCTTCGGGGGAGGATGAAGGCTCCGTAGGCTGCAACGGCGGTGAGCAGTGAGAGAAAGAGGACGTTCAGCACCCGGGCGTGGAGAAATTTCCAGAAGGGGAGGCTGAAGACGTAGAACCCCGTGTCATAGGCAAAGATTGGGTCGGCCGTTCCGAAGGCTGAACCGTTGAGAAATCTCAGGACCATGGGCCATTCCGATGAGATGGCCGCTCCGTTTGTCACGCCGAGAAAGACCGCTCCCCCCAGAATGCCCAGGCCGACGACCCGGGAAGAGAGGAGTTCGCTGTGCTCGGGGTAGAGGACCCGAAGATTGCGCCGCACCATGAAAAGGTTGATCCATAGAAGAGAGGCGAAGAAGAGAAATCCCGCAAGAAAGAGAGGAACCCTTGCGAAGAGGCGGATCAGAAAGACTGAAGCATACCCCTCAGAATCGTACCAGAGATAGTCTGTATAGAGCTCGGCGAGGGCAGGGAGAAAAACGAGAAGCACAAGGGCAACGACCCCCGCAAGGACTATGCCGCGGTTGATCCGAAAAGGAAAGGAAGGAAATGGACGCTTTGGGGCGGACTCGTCGTCGGAGTTCCATTCGCCGCCGGGAAACCAGTCAAATTTTGTCATCATAAGTTTATTGTAGCTGATTGACGCCGTTTGTCAAAAGCCATTGGCGCGACTATTGACGTTAAATAGAAGACCGGTTATTCCTCGTAGAGATGAATTCATTTTACAAAAGAAGTATCCGGCAGATATGTTCGCCGTGTGATGGAGAAAACGTCCTTTGCATACTGTGAATTTTTTTCAAGAAGACTTGACAGGAGTTCTGAAGTTATGGTAACAATCTCCTGTCGACTGTAGACGATATTTTTCGAGGGGGTTGCCTCATACACACATTCGCAGACCATAAATCTCTTGCCCGGGAGGTAGCGGACTTTCTCCGGAAAGACATTCTCCTCTCCCGCACCTATCCTGCGGGCAGCTTCATACGGGAGGAAGAGCTGGCCCGGGAGCTCAGCATCAGCCGTGCCCCTGTGAGGGAAGCTCTGAAGGAGCTGGAGGGGCAGGGGCTCATACGGTCGATTCCCCGGAAAGGGGCTGTGGTGCTCGGCTTCTCTCCTGATGACGCGGAGGAGCTGTATGATATCCGTTTCGCCCTTGAGACACGGATCTTCGAGACTCTCGTCGAAAGAAACCTTCTGACGGAAGACGACTACGACCATCTCTATTCCCTGTACTCCGAGCTTCTTTCAGTGGCGTCGGGCGATGGAGGAAAGGATGATAAGGTCCTCGCCTTCAGCAGGATAGACTTGGAATTCCACCTCTTTATCGCCGAGCGGTCCGGAAAGCCCTGGACCATCAGAATTCTCCGGGGGGTCTATTTCCAGCTCCATCAGGCAATGCTCCGGCATCTCGAGGACGAGGACGAGCTGGTCTCATCGGCAAAGGCTCATCTGAAGATCATCGAGGCTCTGAAAAAGGGGGATCTCGAATCCATTCGGGAGAACCGCCACTACAGCTATTTTTCCCGGAGAGTGCGGAAGAAAGAAAATTGGCCCCGATCGGGGATAACCAATAAAACAGAGACTGAACACCAGAAAAAAGGAGGGAAGGAGGGGCGGATTTCTCTGCCGTCCATGGAGAAGAAGGAACAGATTCCGAAGCAGCATCCATAAAAGGGAGGAATTTTATAATGTTCAAAAAAACCTGTACAGCGGCAGCGGCCCTCGTGTTGACTCTGGGACTTCTGAGCGGTTCGGCCTTTGCAAAGACTGAGCTCAAGCTCTCGAATCAGCTTCCCCCGTCCCACCATATTTCCAAGGGGCTTCAGGTCTTCGCCGAGAAGGCTGCTGAATACTCCAAAGGCGAAGTGACCGTGAAGATTTTCGACTCCGCCCAGCTTTTCAAGGATACGGAGATCGTGGAAGCCCTTCAGGACGGCCTCGTGGAGACGGGTCTCGTCTCGGTCAATAAGTGGTCGGGGATGATCCCCGCAGCGGACATCTTCGAGATGCCCTTTATCTTCAAGGATTTTGAGTCCCCCAAGAAGTTCCTGGCCGCCGGAGCGGACAAAATGCTGGATGAAGCGTTCCAGACGAAGGGCGTCAAGGATCTTTTCTGGGTCGACTACGGCTACATCCAGTTCTTCAACAACAAACGCCCTCTGAAGACCCCGGAGGATTTTCAGGGGCTCACCATGCGGACCTTTGGCAGCGGCGACGCCGAGACCCAGAAGGCCCTCGGAGCCGCACCCACCGTCATGAGCTCTTCAGAGATGTACATGGCTCTTCAGAGAGGCACAGTTGACGGCGCCACCACAGGAATGCCCGCGGCCGTCTCCCGGAAGGTGCACGAAGTACAGAAGTATATGACCAAGGCGAACTACACCACTGCCCAGTTCGTGGTGCAGGGCAACCTCGACTGGTGGAATTCCGTTCCCGATGCCGACAAGGAAGCCATTCTGAAGGCCGGTTCCGACGCTGAAGAGTGGATCCGGGGCGCCATCGCCCAGTCCGAGGCTGATGCCGAAAAGGTGATCCGTGAAGCCGGAGTGGAAATCCATGAACCCAACAAAGAGGAGCGTGCCGCCTTTGTGAAGGCCACCGAGCCTGTACGGACCGCCTTTGCGGAAAAGACCGGCGACCTCGGCAAAAAGCTCATCGAAATGGCTATGGCAATAGAATAGAGTAAAGCTCTCACTGTCGATTTTTCCCGGCGGGAAGGGGAACCTTCCCGCCTTCGCTATACGAAAAAAAGAGCAAAGGGGTATTTGACTTTATGATGAAATCTCTTCGAAACACGGTGGAGAAGGGAAACCTCCTCCTCGGATACATCAGCGGCCTCGGCATCCTCCTCATGGGGCTTATCCTCTGTTATGAGGTGGTCTGCCGGTATTTCTTCCGGGCTCCGACCCTGTGGGCACAGGAAACATCCATTTATCTCTTCATCTGGACCATGCTGGCGGGAAGCGCCTATACCCTCCAGAAGGGAAAGCACGTGCGGATCGACCTTCTGATTGAGCACCTCTCCCTCCGGACGCAGCGTATTCTCGAGATGATCACCAGCTTTGTCGGAATGGCCTTTTGCGCTATCGTGTCGTGGCAGGCCTATGAGATGATCGCCGCCTCCGTGGGCTATAACAAGGTGTCGGCCACGCTTCTGCGGGTGCCCATGTGGATTCCTCAGATGGCCCTTCTGCTGGGCTTTGTTCTGCTTACCTTTCAGTTCGCTCTCATCATCGCCGACCGGTACGCACAGGTTTTCGGCAAAAATAAGGAGGAGAAGTCCCCATGCTGAGCTTTACCCTCGTCGTGCTGCTGCTCATCGGAGTACTCTTCATGGGGCTGCCGGTGGCCTTCTCCCTCGGTTCCACTTCTCTGCTGCTCATCCTCCTCTTCGATCTTCCCATGAAGATCGTGGGGGCGACTATCTTCACCTCCCTTGACAGCTTCGTTATCCTTTCCATCCCCCTCTTCGTCCTCATGAGCCAGGTGCTCCTCGACGGACGGATCGGCGACGACCTCTTCGACGTAATGAACGCCTGGGTCCGCCATCTTCCCGGCGGACTGGCCATCGCCACCATTCTTGCCTGCGCCTTCTTCGCCGCCATTACCGGTTCAGGTGCGGCAACTGCCGCGACTATCGGCATGGTTGCCTATCCGGCCATGACGGAGCGGGGGTATGACAAGAAATTCACACTGGGGCTTCTGGCGGCGGGGGGAACCCTCGGCATTCTCATCCCTCCCAGCATTCCTCTGATCCTCTACGGAGCCATCACTGAGGAATCCGTGGGGAAACTCTTCATCGCGGGTATTGTTCCCGGTCTCGTGCTGACGAGCTTTTTCATCATCTACGCCGTCTACAAGAGCAAGCGCGGAGGGTTCACTCCCATGGAGAAGACGTCCTGGGCAGAACGCATCCGGGTGACGAAAAAGAACTTCTGGGGAATTCTTCTTCCCTTCATCATCATCGGCGGAATCTACAGCGGCGCCTTCACTCCCACAGAGGCCGCTGCGGTGGGTCTCGTCTACAGCCTCGTCATCACCCTCTTCGTCTATAAATCCCTCCGCCTGCGGGATATTCCTGAGATCTGTCTCAGGTCTATCACCACATCCTGCATGGTGGCCATCATCATCGCCGGGGCGGTCCTCTTCGGCCGGGTCATGACCCTGCTCATGATCCCCCAGAAGCTCACGGAGCTCATCATCAGCAACAACTTCTCCGTGCTCATGTTCATCATCGCCATGAACTTCCTGATGATCATCCTTGGCTGCGTTCTCGAGACGGTCTCCATCATCCTCCTCACCATGCCCCTCGTGACGCCCATCCTTCACGTCCTGGAGATCGACCCCATCTGGTACGCCATCGTCGTCACGGTGAACATGACCATGGCCCTCATCACGCCGCCCGTCGGGATGAACCTCTACGTCATCAACGGACTCCGTTCGGATATTAATATGAGCGAGATCATCAGAGGGGTCTTCCCCTTCATAGTGATCATGGCCCTCTTCCTCGTGCTGGTCATCGCGTGGCCGGGCATGAGCCTGTGGCTGCCGTCGATTATGCAATAAGATGGAGAGGGATCTGAAAACCTCCGGAGCCCGGCTGAGAGAGCTGCTCGGGCGAAAGGAGATCCTCGTGGCGCCGGGGGCCTATGACGGCCTCTCGGCCCGGATCATCGAGAAGGCGGAGTTCGAGGCCGTCTATATCACCGGGTACGGCCTGTCTGCAAGCGTACTGGGAAAGCCCGACACGGGGCTCATGACCTTCACTGAGATGGTCTCCCGGGTGGCGGCCATCGCCGAGACGGTTACCATTCCGATTATCGCCGACGGCGATACGGGGTACGGCAACGCAGTGAACGTGGCCCGGACGGTCCGGGAGTACGAAAAAGCCGGAGCAGCCTGCATTCAGCTCGAAGACCAGGTGGCTCCGAAGAAATGCGGACACATGCTCGGCAGGGAGGTCATTCCGGCCTCTGAGATGGCCGGAAAGATACGGGCCGCCTGCGACGCGCGACGGAACGACAGCTTTCTCATCATGGCCCGGACGGACGCCCGCACGGCCCACGGTATCGAAGAGGCCCTCGAACGGGGGCATCTCTACGAGGAGGCGGGGGCGGACATCCTGTTCATCGAGTCTCCCGAGTCAACGGAGGAGATGGGACGAATCACCTCCAGCTTCTCCCGGCCCGTCCTCGCCAACATGGTGGAGCACGGGCGGACCCCCTTCCTCGCCGCCTCTGAACTTCAGGAGATCGGCTACGACGCGGCCATCTTTCCCGTAGGTGCTCTCTATGCAGCCGCAAAGGCTGTGATGAAGGTTATGAAAGAACTTAAAATGACCGGCACCACCCGGGGAAGCCTTGAGGATATGCTCCCCTTCGAGGAGTTCAACGAACTGATGGACCTCGGGGCAATCCGGGAGATGGAGCGGAAATACGGAACCGGCAGAGAATGAGCAAAGGAGATCGAAGAAAATGGTAAAGACGACAACTCAGCTTCGGGAACTTCTGAAGCGTCCCGGTGCCCTGGTGGTTCCGGGGGTCTACGATGCCCTCAGCGCACGGATCTGCGAAATGGCCGGATTTGAAGCCGTTTTTCATTCCGGCTACGGCACGGCGGCGGCAGTTCTCGGACTGCCGGATATCGGTCTGCTGACCCTGACGGAGATGGCGGCCCAGGTGAAGGCAATCTCCCGGTCAGTGAGAATTCCCGTCTTCGGCGACTCGGACAACGGCTTCGGCAACGCCGTCAACGCCTGCCGCACCGTGGAGGAATACATCGCGGCGGGCGCCGCGGGGCTCTTCATGGAGGACCAGATCTCCCCAAAACGGTGCGGTCACATGGAGGGAAAACAGGTCATCTCCACTGAGGAGATGATGGGCAAGCTTCGGGCCGCCCTCGACACAAGAAATGAAATTGATCCGGATTTCGTCGTCATGTACCGCACGGACGCAATCCACGTCACCGGCTTCGAGGACGCCCTCGCCCGGGCGAAGGCCGCCGTGGAGATCGGGGTGGACATGGTCTTCATCGAGGCCCTCGAGACGAGGGAGCAGATGGAGCGGGTTGTCCGGGAGATTCCCGTTCCCCTCATGCTGAACCTCATCGAGGGGGGCAAAACCCCTCTGATCCCCGTGGAAGAAGCGGAGGCCATGGGATTCAAGCTCATTGTCCCCGCCCTGTCGGCTCTCTATTCAGCCGCCCGGGGGATGTACGATGTCCTCAGCCACATCCGGAAGGAGGGGGTCTCGGACAAGTATAAAGAAAAGCTCTTCACTTTCGGGGAATTCGGCGACCTCGTCCGCTTCGCTGAGATCAGAGAAAAGGAAGAAAAGTATCTTCCCCCCTCGGTGCTGCAGGAAAAATACGGCTGCGGAAAGAAGTAGCCCCTCATCCTGCACCCTCAGGTATTTTTTCGATATACCCCTCTCTTCGGAGCAGGGAGCGAAGGGGGTTTTTCGGCTATAATGGTCGGAGAACCCTCACTTTCTGAATGGAGGCATATCCCATGGCTAACGAATTAAAACGAAAACTCGCTGCCGGAGAAGTGGTCCTCGGACCCTTCTTTACGCTCAACTGCCCCGATCTCGTGGAGATTGCCGGGCTCGCAGGGTTCGACTTCTGCATTATCGATACGGAGCACGGCCCGGGAAATCCCGAATCAATCCAGCACATGCTCCGGGCGGCGGAGCTTCGGGGAATGGCCCCCATCGTCCGGGTCACCGATCCCGGCCCCACCACAATTCTGCGCACCCTCGACGTGGGGGCGGCGGGAATTCAGGTGCCCCAGGTCAACTCCCGCCACGTCGCGGAAGACGTGGTCCGCTCGGCGAAGTATTTCCCCCTCGGCGACCGGGGGGCCTGCCTGACCCGCTCCGCCCGCTACGGCTTCGTTCCGGGCGTGGCCGAGTATTTCAACGAGGCCAACGAGGAGACCCTCGTCATCCTGCACTGTGAGAACAAGACCGGGCTTGAATGCCTCGGCGACATCGCCTCAGTGAAGGGTGTGGACGTGATCTTCGTCGGCCCCTACGACCTCTCTCAGTCCTTCGGCGTTCCGGGGCAGATCTATGCGCCCGTGATGGTCGAGGGTGTCGCAAAGGCCCTCGCCGCTGCCAAGGCAGCCGGAAAACCCGCGGGGATCTTCGTGGGCTCCATAGAGGAGGCGAAGGCCCGGATCGACCAGGGGTTCACCTATATCTCCTTCAGCACGGACACCTTCATCTTCGGCGAGGCCTGCCGCTCTATCGTGGGTGGAATCCGGGGAAAGTAGTTTTTTCGTTTCAAAAAGCAAAAAGCGAGGGAGAGAAGCCT
>CAYZZX010000046.1:3690-13969 GCA_964483085.1 uncultured Synergistaceae bacterium | reverse complement strand
AGGTGAAAGATATTTGTCAACTGAATTATTCATATAAATTATAATATTATTTTTCATGAAGGACAAATGAGCTTATGAGGCTTTGGATAAAAGAATACAGTTGTGTTGCTTTTCCCGTACAATACGAGCGTCTTTCCTAAAAGAACAAAATCAGGAACATTCTTCAGTGCATTCAGGTATCTTTTTAATTGATGTACCTTATTGTATCTCAATTTTAAGGAGGATCCTCAATATGGGAAAAAGAATGCTCTTTTCGCTCCTTTGTCTTTTTTTCTTCGCACTGCTTGTTCCTTTGGAAGCATCAGCTGTGACTGTCCGCGATTTCGACATCAGCTACTACCGATATCTCAATACAGACATCGTCAAAAACCCCGATGCTTCCAATATTGAGGAGATCATCCGCTACTGGGCGGATGCCCTTTACGAATCCACCAACGGTCAGGAGCTCCTGGGTACGGTCCGTATTTTTCAAGGCCCCACGAGCTTTCTCTCCAGCTATCGCCTTTCCGATATCGTCTGGGAAGAGGGGGGGCACCCCCGGGCAGCCTACGGAGCGTACTCTTCCTATGATGCCCAAAAGCCCCTGGGTCTACGCATGGCTATGTACGACACCTTCAAAGAATACTCGACCGGCGCGATAGTAAAAAACTTTCTCGCACCGGAAAATCATGCCTACGGAGGCTACGCCCTTGCAGCACTCTGCGGCAGTTATATCTACGACCTTCGGGAAGAATACGCTGTCGAGAGAAATGGAAAAAAATATTCCGCCCTCGGTTATCCCAGCGTAATGAACGATGTCTCCCTCGCCGCTTACGCAAAGGATCTTCGGGCTCTCAATCACTCCACATCAGCCATGTACAAGAACCAGACAGTCACCGGCCAGAAAGCAAAATGGGGCTTGAGTTCATGGGAATATCTCTCGAAGAAGCATGCCTTTCCGCCGAATGTTCTTCCCGAAGCACCCAAAGGGAAAAAAGGGCAGAATCCAGAGGAGGGGCAATACCGTTTCCTTGTCCAGCCGGGAAAACATGCCCGCGACGGGCAGCGCCATCTTCGGATAATCTGGGTAGCCTCACCGATCTTTCAGATCGTCATCGACAAGTCGGGCAGCATGGAAAACGACCGGATCGTTAAGGCAAAAAACGCAGCCAAGGAGTTCGTCCGATCTCTTCAGCCCGGCACCCGCGTCGGAGTTATTAGTTTTGACAATAAGGTTTATGAAGAGTCCCCGATCCTGACAATCTCAGGAGGAGGAGGGGAGAAAAAAACGCTTCTTAAGACTATTGACGGAATTACACTGGGAGGGAGTACGGCAATTTACGATGCCTGTGCTCTTGCCGCCCGAGGAATGACTGTGGACAAAAAATCTTTCTACGAAGGCAGGTACGTAGTGCTCTTCACTGACGGAGAAGACAACAGTTCAGGAATAGGTGTCGATAACCTCATTTCAGACCTCAGGAGAGAGAATGTTTCCGTACTTGTCATGGGACTTGAGGAGGGAGTACAGGAAAAAACGCTCCGGCGGATAGCCGCCGCCACAAAGGGGTATTACATGATGACCGCCACCCCCCTTGACACCCAGGAAATGCTCTACAGCTATCTCAACACATCCTATGAAAGCCAACTGCATACGGCAGACATGAGCCTTCCGAAAGCCGCTTCAAAACGTGAAAGTTTCGACGTAGAGGACGGCAGCGAGGCTTTGCGTATCACCCTGATTGCAGACGGTGAAATTTCCCCCAAGGACATCTCTCTTACGGTGACCCCTCCAAAGGGAAAGGCCGGACAACTGAATCACGATAAAGAGACCGGGAAGATAGAGCTTATACAGAAAAACCCGATAGCCGGCAAATGGACTGTCACCGTCAAGAATACATCCTCAAGGGAACGGCAGGTGCGGGTTGCTGTCTTTGCAAGGAACAAAGAGCGCGTTCTTTATCTTGGAAACGTCCTCCCCGTCAGGGGAGAACAGCCCAATTCTGCGATTGTGTACGCCTCCCTCACCGGCAATGCCACGCCCCATACGGGGCTCTCGGTCAAGGCCACCGTTCGCGAACCATCCGGAGCAACGAGATCCGTCGACTTTCATGACATGGGGTACGGCGCGGACGCCATAGCAGGTGACGGAATTTACAGCGCCCTTGTCGAGAACTGCACAACGCCGGGAAACTATAAAGTTACAGTCAACTTCTCAAATACAGGCGGGGCAGCGGAAACAAATCAGCGCTATGCCTTTCTCAATCCCCCTGCACGGAAAGAAGGAGAATTCTATCTGGTAGCGGACAAAGGGCATCCTATACCAAGAAGGCTGCAGCGGGTAGGGACTGCTACCTTTCAGATAGAAAGCGGTAAGGTAGCAGACGACAGTAAAAAGGTTATCCGGGAAGAAAAGCCCGTTGATTTTGAAAGAGTAGCCTCTCTTCTTGACAGAGGACGAAAGGCATATGAACGCCATGCCTTTGAGCAGGCTGAAAGTTACGCAAATGACGTTCTCCGTCTCGACCGAAACAACGCCGCCGCCTACCAGCTTATAGGCGAATCCAAGGACGGGGCCAGGGACTTTGCAGGTGCAATCGCGGCCTTCGCGAAAGCGGTGGAACTTGAACCGAACGATCCCTTCCTCTATTACCGATTAGGACAAAGCTTCACATATGTCCGTAACGCTGGCGATGCCATGAAGGTCTTCACTCTCATGCAAAAGCGCTTTCCGGGAAACAAATGGACGAATCAGCTCGAGATGGCCATTCGGCACATAAGCAGATAAATCTTCGCCTCATGACGGGAAGGAGGAATTAAGGAAAAATGAAAAATATGACCGATAAAAGAGCAGCCCCGATCTCAAATTTATCTGAACGTGTAATTTTCTATTCTTCTTGTTTCCGAGGAAAAAACAAGATCTTCCCCCTGTTACTCTTCGTGCTTTATATGTTGTTCGCTCCTTCGATGAATCAATGTGTCGGGTTTTTCCCCATCGGCGCAGAGCAAGCCTTTGCAAACGGGAAGACGAAAACGCTTTCCGACGGTCAGGTCGTTCCAATCAATGAAGTGCTCTATCCCTACAATGCCCGCATGCCCTCCTCTGGAGGTGTGTCTCTGGAGACCTTTGAAAACGCATGGAAGCGCCTCTCCGAAGTGACAGGTTTTGATGCCTTTGTCTGGTATGCTGATGAGGATGATACTAATGCCTATATAACCAAAGACAAGGAAGGGGATTTTGTAGTCGTGGTCTATCGAGGCCTCCTTGACATTCTCCGTACGGAGGACGAGATTGCAGGTGTCCTTGCCCACGAGATCGGCCACGGAATTAACGGTCATCTGAGTAAAACCAGGGATCACAACACCGGGGTCATCGTTGCAGCAAATGTCTTAAGCCACGTGCTCGGTGCAGGAAAACTCGGCGATCTTGCGATTGGCGTGGGTGCAAATCTCGCGGTTCAGGGGTACAGTAGAGAGCAGGAAGTCGAAGCGGACGATTTCGGGGTGGAGTATGCCTGGAGAGCAGGCTATTCTCCCTGGTCGCTCTATGATTCCATTCTGCGTATGGCCGATGCCGGACAGGTCACGACACCCAGCGGATTCAACTCTCATCCGCCGACGGAGCGAAGAATGAGCCGGCTTCGGGCCCAGGCTGAACGCTGGGAAAATGAGGAGCCCGCCAAGACGGCACCATCCGACGAATCAAAAAAATCCATTCCGGATCAAGGGGCTTCAAACAAGCAGACTGAGAAAGATACAGGCAACACTGCAGCACCCCTAAAGAAAAATATACCGGGGTTCGACCCCAACTCGTCGGAAGATGAAAAGGTCATATCCACATACCCGATTGACGGAGGACAGCAAAACAGCCTGGCGATTCTGCAAAGAAACGGGATCAGCAAATACAGCGCCGGAAAGTACAAGGAGGCCTTTGCAGCCTTTACGAGAGCTGCAGAGAGCTACGAGGGGAATTATCTCAGCGCTTTCTGGGCCGCTAAGGCAGGGCAAAAAATGGGAAAGAAAAAAGAGATGGCTCACTGGCTCAACAGGGCTCTTTCCATCAACCCAGCGTATAAGCCGGCATTGAAATTCAAAGAAAAATACCTGAAATAAAGCTAACCGGGTAACTCGCTGATAAAACCGGATATTCCGTATCAAATACCATTTGATACATCCTCTGGCCCTGAGAAATTGAAAAAATCTTTTGCCCCTGCACTGGTGGGAGCAGGTGACCGACAGCAAGCACTATTCGATTATAATAACCGTGTATTTATTGAGGGGGTAGAGATCAATAGACAGGCTGTACCGGAAGAATACTTTGAAACAGTTATCAGGAATATTCTGTTTGAAGTCTATGATAACTAGCGTGGCTGAAAAAGGAGCAACTTCATGCTGAATTTCTCAAAACGTGCAATTATTCACCACACTTTGCTCAGAGAAAAAAACAAAGTCATTCTGCTGTTTCTCTTTGTGCTTTTTCTGGCCTTTAGCCCTTCGGTAGATCAGTTTGTTCGCATTCTTCCCATCGGTGCAGATCAAGCCTTTGCGAACGAAAAATCAGCCACGTTTTCTGACGATGACAATGACGATGAGGAACTGCCCATCAATGAAGTTCTTTACACTGAAGGTGCCCGTATGCCTTCCTCTCGGGGAGTTTCTCTGGAAACAGTGGAAAGTGCCTGGAAGCGCCTTTCGGCTGTGACAGGTTTTAATGCCTATGTCTTGTACGAAGATGAAGATGATATAAATGCCTATATCACCCAGGACGATGAGGGAGATTTTATCGTCGTAGTTTTTCGGGGCCTCCTTAACATTCTCCGCACGGAGGACGAGATTGCAGGTGTCCTTGCCCATGAGATCGGGCACGGAGTGAACGGACACCTGGCCAAGGCCATGGGTCACGACACAGGGGTTGTACTGGCAGCCACGATATTAAGCCACGTATTTGACGTAGGGGAACTCGGCGATCTCGCCATAAATCTGGGTGCCGACCTGATGATTCAGGGGTATAGCAGAGAACATGAAGTAGAAGCGGATGATTTCGGAGTGGAGTATTCCTGGAAAGCAGGGTATTCTGCCTTATCACTCCACGATTCAATTATGCGTATGGCCGATGCCGGACAGGTCACGGAGCCCAGCGGCTTCAACTCTCATCCACCGACGGAGCGAAGAATGAGGCGGCTGCGGGAACAGGCCGAACGGTGGGAAAAGGAAGATACCGCCAGAGCAGCACGGCCCAATGAACAACAAAGCTCAAACACTTATGGAGTGACGGCGTACGTCCAGACGGAAAAAAGTTCAGGTGCCACCGCGTTCGTCCCGAATGAAAGAACGCGGAACCTTGACCCCAATGCGTCGGAAGACATCGCTGTTATTTCCACCTATCCGCTGGAAAGAGGACAACAAAACACCCTGGAAATTCTGCACAGAAACGGACTCAGCAATTACAATGCAGGAAAGTATAAGGAAGCCCTGGCAGCCTTTGCAAGAGGTGCGGCAGCCTACGAAGAAAACTATCTCAGCAATTTCTGGGCCGCAAAGGCAGGTCAGAAAATAGGGGATAAAAAAGAGATGGCGTACTGGATTGACAGGACACTCACCATCAACCCTGAGTACAAGCCGGCAATAAAGTTCAAAAGAACCTATCTGAAATAAAGTTATCAGGGGATGGATCAACAGGATCATTGGAAATGTCTGTTTGCCCTTGAGGGAAAACAGGCAGATTAAAAAATTTATCAGGGATTTTTCATCAAGAGGACTTGCAGTTATAGTTTTTTGAAAACCGCAGGGGTTAAAAAGATATTTTTCTCCGGCTCATTCAGGAAAATAGCCGGAGAAGAAACATGGTTCCCATGCCCAGCATTAGCGTGCCGACCATGCTGTGACTTTTCCAGGCAACTACAGAAGCGACAAGGCCCGCTAAGAGGTAATGGTTGTGCAGGGACAGGTCGACATACCCTTCGGGCAGCAGAAGGGTAGGGACGATCAGTGCTGTGAGAATACCCGTGGGGATATGCCTGAGCCATCGCTCGAGCCCCGCGGGCATTTTTTTATGACCAAGAAGTGCTACGCTCGCAAATCGGGTCGCGAAGGTAACTATAGCCATGCCCGCGATGATGAAAAACATCTCACTCCGCACGGGCTTTCACTCCTTCCAAAATACCGCCGGTGACAACCGCTGCCAGAGCGGCGGCGATCATGTACCATTTTCCCGGCAGATAGACTGATCCTACAACAGAAATGACTCCGGCGACCACGCATACGGTCAGGCTGATCCGATCTTTGATCCTAGGAAGAAGAAGCACGAGAAAAGTTGCGGGAAGGGCGAAATCAAGCCCCCAGGCAAGCGGGTCGGGAATCCGGCTGCCCGCGAGAGCTCCCGCCATAGTCGTGAATATCCATATGACATAGAGGCTAATCTCTACTCCGAACTGGAATGCGGGGCTGTACCCTTTGCTGTCGATCCGGCTGATCGTCACGGCGTACGCTTCGTCAGTCATGAGGAAGGAGAGGAGCATCTTCCTCGGGAAAGACAGTGGCGCCATAGAGGGAGCAAGAGAGGCCCCCATAAGCAGATGGCGGAGGTTGACGATCAAAGTGGTCAGGACGATCAGCCCGCAGCCGGCACCGGACGTTATCATAGTGATGGCGATGAACTGGGCAGATCCGGCGAAGACGATAAGAGACATTACCACAGTCTCAAAGGCAGTCAGTCCCGCCGTCGACCCCATAACGCCGCAGGTAATTCCAAAAGGGATGACCCCCAGCAGAATCGGACCGCTGCTTCGCAGTCCTTCCATAAACTCGCGACCGGACCAGATACTCGTTCCGGAAACTTCTCTTTCAATTTTATTCACTTCGTAGAATCTCTCCCTGCAAAGCAATGTCCTTGCCGTATTTTTGCGGATGGAATAACGCATGACGCTGTTATCGGTTTCTTCTCCTGGTTAAAGAAGGGGAAAGTTTTTTGCTCTCTTTGAATCTGTTCAATGGAGACAACGAGCAGTCTCTCCGAACTGTTGAGAGAGCGGCTGAAGGTAGTATCTTGAAAGATTTTAACAGAGAGCAGATTTAACAGAGAACATTGATTATGACGGTAAAGATGAATAAAATCTACATCAATCAGGCCTTAAAC
This sequence comes from uncultured Synergistaceae bacterium, assembly GCA_964483085.1. Lineage (GTDB taxonomy): Bacteria > Synergistota > Synergistia > Synergistales > Aminobacteriaceae > JALHFZ01. Next base: position 6,858 of record CAYZZX010000046.1, on the reverse strand, counting down.
AAAAACTTTTACGTTTTGAGTAAAAGAATCACGGGAAAAGTTAATCAGTCTATAAAATTATTAACACGAGAACTGTCTATTTTGCAGCCATAGACGAGGAAGGAACGATGGTCCCCTTCATTCAAAGCAACTATATGGGTTTCAGTTCCGGAGTAGTCGTTTCAAATATTGTTGATTTTGGAATGAATGCTCAGGAGGCCTTAGATCCCCTAAATGGCAATGGTGCGGCGGTATGGAATTTTGCATTGAACCCGGATTTCCTGCCTCCGAACCACCTCAGTTGGCTGTCATGGGGCGCGAAATTGTTCCGTAAGTGACATCGAACGACTTGGGAAGGGGAGGGCTTATCTGGAAAACGCAAAACGTCTCCTACGTTGGTGCCACAGAACCAAGGACTGATGGTAGTATAGCGGCCTGGTAGCAGAGTAAGCTTTGGAGTTAGTCGCCATGCATTGCCTCTTTTTTGAAAAAAGTGTAAAATTTTGATGATTACCTGTACGCCTAGGTATTATTACGTAGTGAATTGGAGGCACATCTATGAGAATTGTAAGTTCTGAAAAGTACATTTATGCTTTTACGCCGGACATGCAGCCCGTGTTAGAGGTTTCTCCAGGGGAGCGGATTCTTTTCGAGGCAAAAGACTGTTTCTCCGGACAGATAGAGTCAGAAAAAGACCTCTGCACAGAGATCGATTTTGACTGCATCAATCCGGCCACAGGACCCGTGGCCGTGTTGGGAGCCGAGAGGGGAGACCTCCTAGGAGTGACAATCGAAAACATCGAAGTGGAAAAGCTGGCTGTTTCAGTTGTCGTCCCCGGTTCAGGCACTTTTCCCGATAGGATTCAAAGGCCTGTCACCCGAATGGTCACAATTAATGCAGAAAAAGGAACCTGTACCTTTGCCGGCATAACCCTGCCGCTCAAGCCCATGATAGGCGTTATTGGAGTTGCGCCTGAGAAAAACGCCATTCCTACTGGAACACCGGCGAGCCACGGAGGAAACATGGATACTGTGGATATCAGGAAGGGTGCTACAGTGTGGCTCTCAGTGAATCAGAAGGGAGGCATGCTAGCCCTTGGTGACTGCCATGCGATAATGGGAGATGGAGAAATAGGCTGTTCAGGTGCAGAGACTGCCGCAAAAGTCACTGTTGTGCTTGATTTGATAAAAGGAGCCTCCGCCCCATGGCCCATAGTCGTGACCGAGAAGGAGATAATGGTTATAGCTTCAGAAGATACGATAGACCAGGCGGCCGTTTCAGCTGCCGAATCGATGACGGATTTGGTGAAGAAAAGCCTGGGGCTTTCTTTCGAGGACGCCCTTGCTCTTTGCTCCCTTTCAATGGACCTCAGAATCAGTCAGATCGTTGACCCTAAGAAAACCGTCCGGGCGGCGATCTCCCTTGAAATTCTGCCTTGGGAAAAGGTAAAATTCGCACTTTTATCAAAGTCATAATCGAAAAAATAAAACAGTAAAGAACTAAGGGCCCGTTCTCAGGAGAACGGGCCCTTTTAATGGATCGTATTTTCGATAACACTCTTCATCTTGTGCATCAAGTGGAAAGATTCTATAATGGTTTTGTGCCACATTCTGCAAGGGAGGTGGAACTATGCGCGGAAAGTTCAAGCTCCAAGAGGACTACGTCTACAAGATGCCGGTGCATTTCGGAGGCAACCCCTTTTATCCCGCCCGGGTAGCCTATCCTGATATGACTGTTTTGATGGTGAAATACCAAACCGATGAGGATGCTCTGCTTCAGTTCATCCCCGAAGAGTTTGAGCTTATCGAACCCGCGGTGAACCTCCAGTTCACGAACTGCCGGGAAATCGAGTGGATGTCCGGTGGAGAATACCGCATAGTTCAGGTCACAGCTCCCGTGCGCTTCATGGGAAATTCTGAAGGGCTGACGGGCGAATACGGTCTGGTAGTCTGGGAGAACAAGACCTGTCCCATCATAGGAGGCCGTGAGGAAGACGGTGTGCCGAAGATTTTTGCCGATATCGCCTGTGAACGGCACGTGAAGGATCACTGGTTCACCTCCGCGAGCTATGAGTGCAACACCTTTTTTACCCTTGATTTCCATAGAAAGGATAAACTTCCTGAAAGCATCATCGCCGGTATGAATGAACACCCCGGAGTGAATCTTTTCGGCTTTCGGTATTTGCCGAACCTGGGCAGAGGAGGAGCCGCGCTGAGCCAGATAACCCTCTACCCCCAGGAGATGCATGTCAAGGAGGCCTGGGCAGGGGAGGGAACAGTGGGATGGACTCACCTCACCTCTGAACAGCACCCCGCTCAGAGCAATATCATCTCCTCCCTCGCGGGGCTTCCCATAAAAAAGTACCTGTCCGCAATAATGATGAAGGGAGCCGCCCGGTTGAATGTAGGCGACTCGAGAGTTCTATCCTGAAGGAGGCTGATGCATTATGAACGGATATTTTGAAAACAAGGTCGCCGCGGTAACAGGAGCAGCTTCGGGAATCGCCCTCGGCATGACTGAGCATCTTCTCTCTCGGGGAGCTTTAGCCGTCTTCATGGGAGATCTCAAAGAAGAGAACCTTGCGAAGGAGGCGGACCGCCTCCGGAATCTCTATCCGGGCAAAGTCTTTCCCCTGGTCATAGACGTGACAAAACTCGACCAGGTGCAGGGGTTCGTTCAGTCGGCAAAAGCTTTTGACGGACATCTCGATTTTATGTTCAATATCGCCGGGGTGGGAATGACCCTCCCAACGGAGCAGATTACCTTTGAAATATGGAAATTTCTTGTCGATCTGAACATCATGGGTGTAGTCTACGGAACGTACTCGGCTATTCCGATCATGCGTGAACAGGGGTTTGGCCATATCGTCAACGCTGGTTCCGCTGCCGGAGCCGTTCCCATTCCCTACCAGGCAGTCTACGCCGCCACAAAGGGGGCCGTCATCAGGATGACTGAGAGTCTTCAGTACGAGTTGGAGAACGAGGGGCTTCAGTTCACCGTCTTCTGCCCCGGAAACGTGAGAACTGCCATCTTCGGCGACATGACGGCTCCGGCCGATTCAGTCTCCGTCGACGAAGCGGTGGACTACATCTTCAGCGAGATGGAAAAGAAAGCTTTGAATGTCATATTTCCTGAGTCCATGCGTGAATTCGAAAGGACCTTTCGAGAGAAGCGAGAGGATTTCGACA
>CAYZZX010000046.1:0-3590 GCA_964483085.1 uncultured Synergistaceae bacterium | reverse complement strand
CCCGGAATGAGATGAGAGAAGAACATGGACGTACCGAAGACGATGGAGACGATATTCATCGTCACCTGGGTGATGCTCAGCTTCACGAGGATTATGGGAACAGATCCCGAGGGGGCGGAATTCTTCCCCAAAACCGGCAAAAGGATTTTCAGAAGATTGACCGAGCCTCCGAGGATGTTAAAACTTCCGATCAGCACGGTCAGCAACGGAACAAGGACATAGGGGATGAGGCAGGATACAATCCCTAGAACCGCGAAGCAGAACCCCGTGAGGACCAAAAGAGGGGAGCGGGGAAAAGCTGCTATAGGCGTATTCCCCGTGGCGATCATCTGAAAGGCAATCAACACCATCAACAGACCGATCTGAGCGCTTCCCGAGAAGGGAAGGATCCCCAGGTTGACCGGAATTAAAACCAGTCCAAGAATCACCATGAAAACCCCCGTCACCAGAATGAGGGCCTTGTCAGGGGCGATCTGCCCATCTTCAAGCCATTGCCGTGCTCCTTCGGGATAGCGGGAGTAGATTCTTTCGAGAAGAACGGAGAGGAAGACAATGGTCGCTCCGAAGGCAAGCACAAAGAAGGCCGTCACCCTGAGGGGCAGCAGGGACTGATTCAAGACCAGCAGGCCGACAAGAATGGAAAGACTATAGACCGCTCCGCAGAGGATGATAAGGGTATGAAAAATTCCGCCGTATTTGATCCATGCCCGCATCTTGTCCGGGGCGAAAAGCATCTGAAGAAGAAGGGCCAGACCTCCCAGACCGAAAGAGAGGGCGATGAGCACACGGGGAAGAGGGCCAAAGAACCCGGGAACGAAACAGGTGAAAAATCCGATGCCAGCAGTAGTCAGGCCGGAAAAGAGCACGAGGCGCGACCGCCTCACATCTCCGAAGGGAGTCTTACCCAAGGTGATCATCTGAAGGGCGAAAATGAAGAGAAGCAAACCATACAGTCCGTTTTCGTAATAGGGAAGGATCCCAATGGAGACGGGGAAGAGCAACACTCCCGTCACAGTCATCATGACCCCCGCAAGAAGGAGAATAAGGACGTCGAGAGAAAGATCGACGGGTTTGAAGAGACTCGAACTTTTCAAAACCTCACCCCTTTGAGAAGATAAGCATTATTGAGTCGCACCTCTGGTTAAAAATATTGTAAATCCATCAATGCAGGAGAGCAAGAGATATCAGCATCTTTGTGCGAAAGGGGTGGTTTTTTGCTCCGGAAAAATTTAATTTTTTCCCTTTACTCGAAGAATATTAAAGAACGCTGTTTCCTCGAGTGGTATCATAAAGATGTTAATAATTTACGAAATCCTTTATCTTTCCCAAGGGCAGTTTCAGTCATAGTAAGAAGGCTATTTTCATTACAACTGCAAGTTTCGAGAGAGAGCAGACTGTAAAAAGTGAGAAAGAGCGGTGGCCCAGAATGGAAAAAAACTGCTTCATCACCATAACGGGCATCAGTCACTATTACGGTCAGGCCCCCCTTCTGCATCGAAAACGCATACAGACTGATCCATGCCTATCGGGATTTCGATGGAGGGAAAGTTTTCACAAGCTGACTGGAGGTATTGTAAATGGAACACGATGGGTGCAACTGTGCCATTCCCTTCGCCAAAGGAATGGAGATCCCTCTGAGCGACGATGAGCGCCTTCTTATCGACCGCCTTCTCGAATCGATGGCGGCCCCTGAGGAGAGGGTCGACCAGGTGTTTCTCGGGCCGAAGCAGATCTTTCTTCGTGCGGGAAATCGAGCTGGTCTGGCCACGAGCCTTGGAAGTTCATCTCAGAAGGAGAGCTCCCAGGTGGAATCGGTGAGAGGGAAAACACTCAGGGAGGTAGCCGGTCTTCTCTATGACGATCTGCTTTTGAACCGGAGCCTGGGCGCGGCCGCACTGAACGCAGCCCTTGAACCGAAGGGAGATCTGAAGAGCCCCAATGCCCTCGATTTGATCCTCGATAAAGGCCGGGGACGGAGCGTGGTTGTTGTGGGTGATTTCCCCTTCACAGATCGGATCCGTGCGGAGGCCGGCCGACTCTCTCTGCTTGAGCTGAAGGATGTTCCCGCCCGTCTGGCCCTTGAAAAATGGGACGAGGCTCTAGCCTCCTGCGACGTTGCCGCCATTACGGGGACGGCCCTGCTGACCCGTTCCATGGCCCGTTATTTGAAGGCATCGCCCCAGGCCTACCAGGTCGTCCTTGGGGCGACGGTCCCTCTCTCCCCCGTCCTGCTTGACGACTATGGTGCCGATGTCCTTGCCGGCAGTGTCGTCGAAGACGCAGAAAAAACCGAACGGGGTGTTATGGAGGGTCTCAGCATCTCCAGACTTCACCGGACTGGCTGTCTTCGCTTCTGCAACATGACGAAAGAGTAGGTGGTCGGGGAGCTATTGAGAGACAGGGAAAGTTATTCCTCACTGAGCGTACAGAAAAACGTCCGTTTCATTCCGCCATTGACGGGATGAAACGGACGTTTTCTGCTCGAATGAAGCGCCGAGCATCGTGTCATGTAAAGAACGCTACAGTCTAAAGTCTTACCGCTTTCTCCTGCGGAGGGCAAGAGCCAGCGGCACGATCAGCAGAAGCGCAGAAGCTGCCGTACCGGTAGTGGAGCAGCCCCCTCCGGACCCGGGATTCAAGTTGTTGTAATCAACGCGAAAGGGTCCGACAATCGAGTTGAAGATGAGGCTCTTATCCGCCAGATGCTGAATGATGGCGTACGCGCCGTTCCCCAGATTTTTATGTCCGAAGATCGTCCGGTGAACCGTTTTACCCGTATCCCAGTCGAGTCCGGTGACCTCCCAACCGCTTTCTTCGTAGAAGCCGTTCACCAGGACCATTGAGGCAGACTGGCTGTGCGCCGGGATCATGCTGTTCGACGCAATGTCGGAACGGTCCCATTTGCGGTTCCATTCGTGGGTAACAGGATCCCACTCAAAACGCTCAACGCCAAGGGGCCCGGGGTAGGCTGGTCCCATGAGGGACACCTGAAGCACTTTGTTTTTATTCACCGCAACCAGCTCTGGAGCAACCTCTGGGGGCATGTTGTTTACCACGAAGGCCCCGTATCCGGAGACTACAACGGACTGCTCCGACTGGATCCATTCTGGAAGAGGATCCAGGCCGCACGTCACCGGAATCTCCCCAGCGATACGGGATACAAAGCCCGCTGGGATATCGTCCCGCCAGAAGGCCACCAGCTTCATTTGGTTCCCTCCGCTTGTGATAATCACAAGCTTGTCCTGGTCGTCGCCGAAGCCCATGAGCGTGGGTGTGGAACCCGAGCCATAATCGAACTTGACGATCGGGGGGGTGTTCTTGTTATCGTTATACACTATCTCCCAGGCGTCGGCGTGGCCCCCTTGACCGAGGATTTCAGTGCCGTTCCATACGAGTTTGCGCATCGTTGTGTTGCTCACGACGTAGATTCCGCCCTTATTGTCGACCGCTATGGAGTTGCTGACAGCGTCGTCAATAAGATTTCCGAATGTTAACACCTTATTGGTGGTAAGGTTAAGTTCCCTGTCGATGACCGCCACTCCGTTGCGGAGGGTCACCACAAGATAACCGTCGTAGGTCATTGCAAGGCC
>CAYZZX010000045.1:0-14268 GCA_964483085.1 uncultured Synergistaceae bacterium | reverse complement strand
TGCAGATGTCAGAGGAGATGTGCGGCCTTTTCTTCGCCGAGGCTGAAAAACGGGGGTACTCGAGCAAAAGGATGCAGAGCGGGGCTGGCCACGATGCCATGTTTATGGCCTCAGTTGCTGAGACTGGTCTGGTTTTTGTGCCGAGCAAGGGCGGGCGAAGCCACTGCCCGGAGGAGTGGACCGACTACGCCCAGATAAAAAAGGGCGTCGACGTGATTCTAGGAGTGCTTCTCACCCTCGCAGAAGCGGAAAAATAATAGATCGGCTAAAAAAACGGCCTCTCTGCGCAGAGAGGCCGATTTTTTTACCCTTCGTATCGGAAGAGCACCATTCCGAGGGGGGGCATGGTGAGAGAAAGAGAGTGCTCATGCTGCCTGCCCCGTATCGGCTGGGAGGAAAGGCCTCCGAAATTGCCGAATCCCCCACCTCCGAACTCGAGGGCATCGCTGTTCGCTATTTCCTTCCAGTACCCCGCCCGGGGAACGGGGATGCGGTACCCCGTTCGGGGTACAGGGGTAAAGTTGAGGACCGCGAGAATTGCTCCGCCCCGGCTGTCCCGGCGCACGAAGGAAATGACGCTCTTCTCCCAGTCGGAGAGGTCGCACCACTCGAACCCTTCAAATGAAAAGTCGAGCTCGTGAAGGGGGGGCTCCTCCTTGTAAATGTGGTTGAGGAAGGCGACCCAGCGGGACATACCGGCGTGAAGAGGCCGTTCAAGCAGATCCCAGGTGAGGCTGTCGTCGTGGTTCCACTCCTTCCACTGACCGAACTCTCCTCCCATGAAAAGCAGCTTTTTTCCCGGATGGACATACATATACCCCAGAAGAAGCCGGAGAGAGGCGAATTTCTGCCACTCGTCTCCGGGCATTTTAGAGAGCAGGGATTTCTTCTCGTGAACTACCTCGTCATGGGAGAAGGGAAGAAGGAAGTTCTCAGAGAAGGCGTACATGATGGAAAAGGTGAGCTTATTGTGCTCGTGCTTGCGATAGACGGGGTTTTTTTCCATATACTCGAGGACGTCATGCATCCACCCCATGTTCCATTTGAGCCCGAAGCCAAGCCCGCCGAGAAAGACGGGACGAGTCACCATTGGCCAGGAGGTGGACTCCTCGGCAATGGTCTGAACATCGGGAAATTCTCCGTAGATTGCCTCGTTCATCTTCTTCAGAAAGGCGATGGCCTCGAGATTTTCTCTGCCGCCGAACTGGTTGGGGATCCATTCTCCCGGTTTTCTCGAATAGTCGAGATAGAGCATGGAGGCCACTGCGTCCACCCGGATACCGTCAGCGTGAAAGTGCTCGAGCCAGAAAAAGGCGCTGCTGATGAGAAAAGCCCGGACTTCGTTGCGCCCGAAGTTGAAGATGGAGCTCCCCCAGTCGGGGGAATACCCCTTTCGAGGGTCTGCGTGCTCGTAGAGAGCCGTTCCGTCGAAGTTCGCCAGCCCGTAGGCGTCCGCAGGGAAGTGGGACGGAACCCAGTCGAGGATGACACCGATCCCCTTCTGATGAAGGGTGTCCACCATATACATGAAGTCCTCAGGAGTGCCGTAGCGGCTGGACGGTGCGAAGTACCCCAGGGTCTGATACCCCCAGGAGCCGTAAAAAGGGTGTTCCATGACGGGAAGAAGTTCCACGTGGGTGAAACCCATGGAGACGGCGTAGTCTCCAAGTTCATGCCCCAGCTCCCGGTAGGTGAGAAAGCGAAAATCCTCGAGAGGGTTCCTGCGCCATGAGCCGATATGAACTTCGTAGATGGACATGGGGGCCGAGAGAGAGTTTTTTTTCCCTCTTTCCTTCATCCATTCGCCGTCATTCCACTCGTATTCACTTTTCCAGACGACGGAGGCGGTGTTCGGCGAGACCTCCCAGAAGAAGGCCAGGGGGTCCCCCTTTTCAAGAATTTCACCCGTCGACGTCCGGAGAGAATATTTATAGAGGCTCCCGCTCGCTATGCCGGGGATGAACCCCTCCCAGATGCCGGATTCGTCTTTGTGGGGGGAGAGGTAGTGAAGAGTGCGGTTCCAGCCGTTGAAGTCCCCCACGACGCTCACTTCCGTGGCATTTGGGGCCCAGACCCCAAAAAAAACACCCTCCCGGCCGTCCTTTGTCAGAATGTGGGCGCCGAGCTTGTCATAAAGACGAAAGTGATTCCCCTCCTTGAAAAGGTAGGAATCCATTTCGCCGAAAAGGGAAAAATCATACTCCGCTTCTTTCGTGCCCATCGTCCTTCCTCCTTCCGGAGCGTACACTTGCTGTACTCTATTGTACTGTATAATCAGACCTTCCGCTTCTTACTACACGAAAAAGAAAGGACCGCTTCATGACTGCTGAAGATTCAAAAAAATTCTCCTCCGCTGCGGAAGGACTTCTTGACTGGTACGCAACCCGAAAACGCCCCTTTCCCTGGAGGGAGACGACGGACCCTTACAGGATATGGATCTCTGAGGTCATGCTGCAGCAGACCCAGACCTCCCGGGCAGCGGACTATTATCTGAGATGGATGGAGCTTTTCCCCACTCTCCAAGACCTTGCCGAGGCTGAAGAGGAAAGGGTGCTGAAGGCATGGGAAGGGCTCGGATACTACAGCAGGGCGAAGAACCTGCTGAGGGCCGCCCGCACACTCGTTGACGAGGGCTGGAGAACGCTTCCATCGACCCTGGAGGCACTTCTCTCTCTTCCCGGAGTGGGGCCCTATACCGCAGCGGCCGTGGCCAGTATTGCCTTCGGTCTGGCCGTCCCCGCCCTCGATGCTAACGCGAAGCGGGTATTCGCCCGCCTGATCGATCTTGAAATTCCCGTTGACCGTTCAGAGGGGGAGAAAATTCTCCGAAAAATCTTTCGCGAGATGATGCCTGCCGAGAGGCCCGGGGATTTCAACCAGGCCGTCATGGACCTCGGGGCGACGGTCTGTCTTCCCCGCACACCGACCTGTCCTCTCTGTCCTCTCGGGGAGGTCTGCCTTTCAGCGGAAAGAAAAACAATCCCCGAGCGACCGGTCTTCTCCCGGAAGGAAAAGTCAATGTCCATCGAAGGGCAGCTCTGGATGCTGAAAAAAGAGGGGATGTTTTTTTTGAGACGGCGCCCTTCTCAGGGACTGTGGGCGGATTTCGAGGAATTTCCGTGGAGCGCTCCGCCCCTTGAGAGATTTGCCGCACCAGAATCCTGCCCGTCCAACGGGTCTTTCAGCAGCCTCGGCCGGGTCCGCTCTTCCTTTACCCGGTGGCGTCTCACCCTCGAGGTACTTTTATTCGATGGTGAGAATCCGCTGAATTTCGTCACACCTCCGGGTCGCTGGGTGAAGGAGGAGGAGCTCGAGACCCTCCCCCTTCCCGGGCCGAGCAGAAAGGCCCGGGAGCTTCTCTTCGCGGCTGGGATTATCTCTGTCCGGTGATCCTCCCCAGCCGAGGCTGGATGAGCCAGGTCAGTATGCCTGAGACGACGAGGGTCGGCACAAGAAAAGATCCGTTGTAGATGGAGGAATAGAGCCACACATTTGTCCCCTCCGGTGCGAAGCTGCCGAAGAAGACGGCTCCGGCGAGAACATGGCAGAGAAAGCGCAGAAAACCACCGATGGCAATGCCAAGCCACAGAGGTCTTGGAAAGAAGCCTGCAAGACCCAGGACAGCGAAGGCCAGGGGATAGTCCAACAGCCCCTGAAGGGGATGGACGATATACCCTCCGGTGAGAAGCTGCAGCACTCCAGAGACCGCCCCTGCGGCGCATCCGGCCTTTCCGCCCCTGCGGAGGGCGAACAGAAAAAGAGGCACCATTTCAAGGGTGACGGACCCGCCCTGAGGCATGGTCCAGAGTCGGAGAGCAGAGAAAACCACTGACAGAGCGACTGCGAGGGAAGCTTCTACGAGGATGCGGTTGCGGGTAGGTTTCATGGGACATTTCCTCCTTGAAAACAGATATGCATCGGAAGAAAGTCCTGAAGATACGGCACCTTCCCTTCGCCGGCATGACCCGGATCAGGTTCCAGGGGTCGGGGCGCGATTGCCCCCTCTCAGTCCGTTAAGGACTCCCCCGATGCGAATGAGCTTATTATACTCCCTCAGGAGAATGTGTAAAGGCTATTCCGGCTCTCCGGCACATCCGCCGTCGGGCCATTCATAGGGAAGATCGGAAGGTTCAGTCCAGCCGAACTGTCCGTACCATTCAGGATCCTTTTTGAGAAGGTTTGACCGGTGAGATTGATGAAAGGCCTCATCACCGATCCAGGGAGGAAGAAAAGATCTGTTCGTCCCCGCCAGAGCGGCCTCATACCGTTCTTCGAGTGTCGCTTCAGACCCCGAATACCCCTGCTCATCAAGCATCAACAGGATTTTCTCCCGGCAGGTATCCCGATAGCCAAAGGACAGCCACCGTCGAACCATGACGACTCCATAGAAGCCGAGAGCTTCAGGAAATCCGCACCACATCCTCCGGGCAGGGTGATTCTTCCACCCCCGCAGCAGCTCTTTCGGCGTGGTAACGAGCCTCAGCAGCTGCAGGGTCTCAACCCGCTGTTTACCAAGTCGCTGCCTGTCGAGAACTGAGGCTGAGTCGAAAAAGTCGGGAAAGGGGAGAAAGGTCTGCATCCTTACCCCTCCCCTCCAGACATCTCAACTTTTTGAAATTCAAGAAGACGAAGAGAGTTGTTTTTTTCTGAAATCACTGAGAGTCCTCTTTTCCTGCTGAAGAATCGTCTTGCTTCAAAGCCTTTTTCTTCTGCAAACTCATCGCACGGGCGATGGCCTTTAATAGATCGGTCTTTCTTACGGGTTTCGTGAGGTAGATATTCATACCGGCTTCCTCTGCCCTGGTCCTGAACTCTACGCCTGAATGAGCCGTGATGGCGATGATGGGCGAGTTTTTACCCCGTTCCACCTCAAGGGCGCGGATTTCCCGGGCAGCCTGATATCCGTCCACCTCAGGCATTTGAATATCGAGAAGATAGAGATCAAAATCTTCGTTTTTCGCCTTTTCAATGGCCTCCGCTCCGTTTTCCGCCTGCATGACCGTCCAGCCATCCTGCTTAAGATAATTTTCTATGACCATCCTGTTGATAGAGTTATCCTCCGCAAGGAGAATCGAAAGCTCTTCCGGGAGTTTTATTTTCTCCTCTTGCCACTCGACGATTTTTTCCTCCTCCGTGCCCTCGGCAAAGACCAGGGTGAAGAAAAACGTCGAGCCCTCTCCGGGGCGGGAATCATAATCGAGAGTTCCTCCCATGAGCTCCACGAACCTTCGGGAGATGACGAGCCCAAGCCCCGTTCCGCCGAACCTGCGGGTAATGGTGCCGTTCGACTGGCTGAAGGGTTGAAAGAGTTTCTCTTTTGAGTCGCCGGATATACCGATTCCCGTATCCCTCACTAAGACGGTGAGGTGTACCTTTTCGTCATCTCTTCCTGTCTGCTTTAATTCAAGGTTTACTTCTCCCTTGTCTGTAAATTTGACGCCATTGTTTATAAGATTATAGAGCACCTGCCGGAGGAGGAGGGCATCCCCCAATAGAACCGCGGGAAGGTCGGGGTCAACCGAATAGGTCAGACTGATATCCTTTCTGTCGGCGCGGACAGAAAAAAGAGCCGTCACAGATTCGGCGAGCCGCAGAGGGGAAAAGGGTACGATCTCGAGCTTCTGTCTGCCCGCTTCAACCTTACTAAGGTCGAGAATGTTATTAAGGATTTCAAGCAATGACTCTCCCGATGACTTGATCAGTGAGATATATTTTTTCATTTCACCCAGCGGCAACTGCATCTCCGTGAGGTATTCGACCACGCCGATAATACCGCTCAAAGGGGTGCGCACCTCATGGCTCATGGTGGCGATAAATTCGTTTCGTGCCTTCAGGGCCATCTCCGTCTCGATTTTGGCCCTCAGCATCCCCTCTTCGACGATCTGTCGCTTCGCCGCGTCTTCTTCGAGCTGCGTCATCATCTCTTCGAGCTCTTTTGTCCTCTTTCTCACTCGCTTTTCAAGATTACGATTAAGCCTCCGGATCTTATCGTTGAGGGCGAAGAAATGAGCGTCAAGAATTTCCTGAGTGTACGGTATGATAAATCCGGTCAGGAGTATATAGGCTCCGAGAAAGTAGAACATATGACCTATGACGTTTAAAATACCGTAGACATCAGCGTAGAGAGTAAAGGCAAGCCCTGCGGCGAGAAAGAAAAGAAGGGATCGGGCAAAGGCGTCGTATGCCCGCATATTTCGGGTTTGAGGTCTGTTCATGAAGAGGTAGATGGAGAGTCCGAATAAGACCACGGTGATATATTCACTGGCTATTTTGAAAGGTGTAAGCCCTGTGGCTGCATCGAGACAGGCTGGAAAAAGACCGAAAAAGATAAGAGCAATGCCGCTGAATGAAAAAAGGGCCAAAAACATCGTGATGAGCTGAGAAAAATACTTTTTTTCTGCCAGGAGAATTGCCAGGAGAATGCCAACACTGTGAATATATCGACCAAGGATCCAAAGCTGCGTCGGCTCATTGACGGTCCACTGGGGAAATACGCCCATTCCGTAGTATCCTAAGGTGTGGAAAAAGTTGATAATAGTTACGCAAAAATACGTGACGCTCAGACCGTAGAGAAAAGGGCTGCGGACAAGGCGAGTGGCGAAAAAACCGAGAAAAACAGCGAAGAGAAAAATACCCATGGAGCCGAATTCGACAACTGCGTGAAAGAGAAGAAAGTTTTGCTGAGACAGAAAAAACAGCGCAATTGCGGCGGTTAGCAGAATCAGGGCGTGGTGTTTTGTCTTCATTATCTCACCTCCTTTTCCAGGCGGAGCTTTCTCTCTACGCCTCTCTTTTTGCCTGTAACTCTCTTTGCATTATACCTGAAAAGTCATTCTTTGCACACAAAACACAGTTGGAGGAAGAAACGGCATGGCTGATAAATCTATTTTTCTAAAAACTCTTCAAGGGGCCTCTCTCCTTGCGATCAACCCACCGGTTTTTGATTTTACTTTTTTTGACCTCTGGGCGAAACCCCTCGGCCTGCTGTTTCTTCTCGACTTCCTTCGCAGACGAGGGAATACCGTCTCCCTCATCGACTGCCTCGACGAGGGAGCCTCCGGTCCGCTTTCCTGGGGCAGAAAGAAAACACGTAAAAATGAAATTCAAAAACCTGCACCTCTTCAAAATATTCCGCGGAGATACCATCACTTCGGTCTCGACGAAAGAGGTTTTCTTGAGAGGTTGCATGGCCTTGAGACGCCGGACTGTATCCTGGTCACCTCGGGGATGACCTACTGGTACGAAGGGGTCTTCTGGGCCGTACGACGTGTTCGCCAGGTTTTTCCATCCGTCACGATTATTCTGGGAGGTACCTATGCCCGCCTCTGCCCGGACCATGCCCTTCTTTCGGGAGCGGACTTTATACAGACTGAACCTCTCGACTTTGACTTTACTGCGCCCGCTCTGGACCTCTACTCCGACCCGGGGTACGCCCTTCTCCTTTCTTCTACAGGCTGTCCGCTTCACTGCGACTACTGCGCCTCGAAAAATCTTTTTCCCGTCTTTCGGCAAAGGCCTCTGAATGAGGTGCTGCAAGACCTGCGCCTTCAGATGAAATGCGGCAGAATACAAAACGGGGTATTTTACGATGACGCACTGCTCTACCGGAAAAAAGAACGATTCTACCCTCTCTGCAAGATGCTGAAAAAGGAGTTCCCCGAGGTCGCATGGCATACCCCGAACGGACTTTCAGTTCGGGAAATCGATCAGGAATGCGCAGATGTCCTCATGCGCACCGGATTTCAGACGCTCCGCCTCAGCCTTGAAAGCATCGACCCTTCCCTTCTCGGCAGAAGCTCCTTCAAGGCCACAACCAATGAATATCTCCGGGCCCTCGAGTGCCTGAAAAGGGCAGGATACGACAGCAGCCAAATCGAAACCTACATTCTCGCAGGTCTTCCGGGGCAGTTGGCTTCTTCCGTCGCGGAGACGATAGATTTCGTTCACTCCGCCGGAGGAGTGCCAAAACTCGCTGAATTTTCACCCGTCCCCGGAACTCCTGCTTTTGAAGAAGCTGCCGGCAGAGTTCCTGAACTCCGGAAAGAACCTCTTCTTGCGAATAAAACCGTCTACTCCTCCTATATATCAGGAAATCTCTCTCCTGAGGAGCTGCAGCTTTTGAAAAATAGAACGAAGAGAGGCAACTTTCAAATAAAGGGAAAATAATTCCTTTTGATTATGAATCCTGCTTTCCATTTCCAGACTGCGATGGGAAAGGAAATTTTAGAAGTATAATTTTAAAAAAACATCCTTCTTATACTTGACACCAGCATTATATCGGAATAGTATAGACTGGAAGAGTACATAAGGAGGCAAAAAATGATGGATGAAACATTTGAAACAATTACAAAAAAAATAAGGAGCTTTAACAGGTTTTACACAAGAATCATCGGCGCGGTGAATCAGTCGGTACTGAACAGCCCCTTTTCCCTGGCCGAGGCCAGGGTTCTCTACGAAATAAAACATACCGAAAACCCGACGGCAAGTGAGATCAACGTAGAACTGGAGCTTGATCCCGGATATCTGAGCAGAATCATCCGGAGATTCGAACATGACGAGCTTCTGACGAAAGAGCGGTCTGCCCTTGACGGGAGAGCCTATCTGCTGACCCTCACCCCGAGGGGAGAGCATGTCCTTTCTGCCCTGGAAAAGGCTTCTGATCAGAGAACATCCGAACTCGTTGCGGCCCTTCCCGGTATCGACATGGCCCTTCTGCTCAACTGCATGTCCACTATCGAGACAGTTCTCACCGGCTCATCAAAAGACATAGTCGTTCGCACCGCAAAACCCGGTGAGGCGGGAGAGGTCGTCGCCCAGCATATGGAACTATACGGGAAAGAATACGGATTTGATGAGACCTTCGAGCACTACCTCTTCGAGGGGATCGCGAAATTTCTAAAGAACAGAGATGCGGGACGGGGACAGATGTGGGTTGCTGAGCACAACGGAAGAATTGTCGGGTCAGTTGCCATTGACCGCTTCGATGAAGAAACAGCTCAGCTTCGCTGGCTTCTGGTCAATAATGAGTTTCGAAAACTCGGCATCGGTAAAATGCTCATGGACAAAGCCATGGAATTCAGCCGGACCAATCTCTACCACCGGGTCTTTCTGTGGACCTTTTCATCCCTTCGCACTGCCCGTCATCTCTATGAGCTGTACGGCTTCTCTCCCACCGAAGAAGTAAGCCGCACGGCCTGGGGGAAGGACATCGTGGAGGAACGGTGGGATATCCTGCTCGTTGATCCTGATGATGAAGCCTGAGGCCGAATAATAAAAGAGGGGCTTTTCCTCGTTGCAACGAGAAAAAGCCCCTCTTTTTTCTTATTACCCCGGTCGGCCTATCGGCCGACGCTGTCCGCTTCGCTACCTGGACAGGGTGGTGTTCCACTGCTCTTTATTTGTTCGGAAAAGGACGGGATCAACGATCCTGCCATTCTGCCGCTCCACTTCCTGAAATGTTCCTTCAGGAAGGAGCCAGTAGGGATTTCCGCCCATATAGACGAGTTTTTTGAACATATCTGGTACCTTCTTTCTTGTTGTATTCCGATCGTAGCGATGCTTCAAAGGGGATGTATCGGTTTCAGCCACTTTGCAGGGAAGTATGGGCACCGCAATAAAAACAGGCCGCTCTGACTGTGAATCCAGAACGGCCTGGAAACTGACAATCTTTTGCCCTCAAGACTCTTTCGGGCGGGTCTTTCTTACCTCAATAAGATATTATACCACTCTTCTCGTATTCCGCAAGGGGTTCTTCTCAAAAAAAGATTTATTGGAGCTCCGGGCTGTATGCGGCTTCCGCTCAGGGTTCATGGCGAAGAACAGCCAGCGACCGCCCTTCAAGGCGAAGGGCTCCTTCTGACTGAACTTTGACCTCCTCCTCCGCCCACCCGGAATCGGTGTTCAGTTCTACGATCCAAGTTTTTCCCCATGTTTCGCCCGGAAGAGTGAATTCCGCAGCTTCGGGGCGTCCATTGAAGAGAATGTAAAAATTGTCGTCCGTCACCGGCTCCCCCTTGACGTTCGGGTTCGGGATGGTCTGCCCGTTGATGTAGACGGCAAAGGCTCGGCCCGACCCTTCATCCCAGTCCTCCGTCGTCATCTCTCTTCCAGACGGGGAGAACCAGGCGATATCCTTGAGATCGCTGTCGTTGATATTTTTTCCCTGAAACCACCCTCGCCGGCGAAAAACGGGGTGTCTTCTGCGGTAGTCGATCAGCTTTTGGGTAAAGCTGAGAAGAGGTTCGTCTCTGTTTTCCCAGTCATGCCATGACAAGGGGCTGTCCTGGCAATAGGCATTGTTGTTCCCTCCCTGGGTGCGGCCGATTTCATCTCCGCCGGAAAGCATGGGGATCCCCTGGGAGAGCAGCAGTGTCGCAAGAAAATTTCGCTTCTGCCGATTTCGCAGCCTGACGACCTCTTCATCTTCCGTAGGCCCCTCAACCCCGCAGTTCCACGAGCGGTTGAAGCTTTCGCCGTCCCGGTTTTCCTCGCCGTTCGCCTCGTTGCGCTTCTCGTTATAGGAGACAAGATCGGAGAGGGTAAAACCGTCATGGGCGGTGATGAAGTTTATGCTCGCATAGGGCAGGCGGGACGTGTTTTCGTACAGGTCGGAGCTTCCTGCGAACCGGGAGGCGAATTCGCCGAGAGCGGACTCCTCCCCCCGCCAGAAGTCTCGCACGGAGTCGCGGTACTTCCCGTTCCACTCCGTCCAGACCGGCGGAAAGTTCCCTACCTGATATCCTCCCTCTCCCACATCCCACGGTTCGGCGATGAGCTTGACCTGGCTGATTACAGGGTCTTGCTGAATGATGTCGAAGAAGGCGGAGAGCCGGTCCACGTCATGAAGCTCCCGGGCAAGGGTCGACGCAAGGTCGAAGCGGAATCCGTCAACGTGCATCTCGAGAATCCAGTAGCGCAGCGAGTCCATGATGAGCTGCAGTACATGAGGGTTGCGCATGTTCAAACTGTTGCCCGTGCCGGTGTAGTCCATGTAGAAGCGTCTGTCCTCCATGAGGCGGTAATAATAGGCGTTATCGATCCCCTTGAAGCTGAACATCGGGCCAAGATGGTTTCCCTCCGCGGTGTGGTTGTAGACTACGTCGAGGATTACCTCCATGCCGGACTGATGCAGCGTCTTGACGAGATGTTTGAACTCTGAGACCGCGCCTCCCGGCCGCTTGTCAGCGGCGTAGTCGCCCTGGGGGGCAAAGAAGCCGATGGAGTTGTACCCCCAGTAGTTTTTCAGCCCCCGTTCTTCGAGACGGCGGTCATGGATGAAGTAATGAATGGGCATCAGCTCAACGGCCGTCACGCCAAGGCTTTTCAGATATTCAATAGAAGCGGGGTGAGCCATTCCGGCGTAGGTCCCCCGAATCTCTTCGGGGATTTCAGAATTACTCGCTGAAAAACCCTTTACGTGGGTCTCGTAGATGACCGTTTCATGCCAGAGGAGCTGAAGGCGCCGGTCGCCGTCCCAGTCAAAATGGGGCTGGTGAACCACCGATTTCGGCAGAAAGGGGGCACTGTCCTCTTCGTTCCGAACCTCCTCTCCATCTGAGAGGGAGTAGGGGAAAAGGGCATCGTGCCATTGAACCTGACCGTGGATGGACTTAGCGTAGGGGTCAAGAAGGAGCTTGGAAGGATTGCATCGGCTCCCCTGGGCAGGATCCCAAGGGCCGTACACGCGGTATCCGTATCTCTGACCAGGGACCACTTCCGGCAGAAAGCCGTGGCTGCAGTATCCGGTGACTTCGGGAAGCTCTATCCGCTCTTCCCTTCCCTCTTCGTCGAAAAGGCACAGCTCCACACGCTCTGCGACCTCGGAAAAGATCGAGAAATTCGTTCCGCTCCCATCATAGACTGCACCCAGTGGATAGGGTTTTCCCGGCCATACCTTCATTTTTTCCTCCCTTATGCTGAAGTTCCGTTGTGCTCAGAGTCTCCTCCAAGAAGAGGAAGCTTTCCCGTGTCGAGAGGGGGTGCCGACGGCAGCCCCGTGGCCTCAAGAATATCCTCTTCGTCCAGGGTCTCCCTGGCGATTAAGGCCTCGGCAAGCATGTCAAGCTCTTTTCTATGAAGGGTGAGCAGTTTCGTAGCCTTCTCGTGGCTTTCACGGATGATCTGAAGCACTTCGGAATCGATCGTCTCTGCGGTCACCTCACTGAAGGGTCTCTCTCGCCCGGATCCTCCCCAGGTGCTGCCCAGGTAGGGATTGTCCCGGGGCGCAAGCTGTACCATCCCGAGCTTCGGGCTCATTCCCCAGCGGGTTACCATCCGGCGGGCCAGGTCGGTAGCCTGTTCGATGTCGCTTTCAGCTCCCGTGGTCTTCGTGCCGTAGACGATCTCCTCCGCAGCCCTGCCGCCGAGCATTCCGACGATCCGTGCCCGGAGATAGGCCTCAGGATAGTGATATCGGTCGCTGTCCGGCCGCTGATAGGTGACCCCCAGAGCTTGCCCCCGGGGGACGATGGTCACGCGGTGGACCGGGTCCGCACCGGGCATCACGAGTCCCAGAATTGCGTGTCCTCCTTCGTGATAGGCTATTCTCTCCTTGTCCGCATCGCTCAGAAGCAGAGGGCGCTCCGGTCCGAGGACGATCTTCTCCAGGGAGTCGAGAAAATCCCTCTGGTGAACTGCGTCCTGCTCTCTTCGTGCGGCAAGCAGCGCAGCTTCATTGACAAGATTTCTCAGGTCAGCTCCGGAGAACCCGGGAGTTGATGCGGCAAGTTCATCCAGACTCACGTCATCGGCCAGGGGAACTGTCCGAGTATGAACTCCGAGAATAGCCTGCCTCCCCTTTCTGTCGGGAAGGTTCACCACTACCCGGCGGTCGAACCGGCCGGGGCGAAGCAGCGCCTTATCGAGCACTTCCGGCTGGTTCGTCGCCGACAACACGATGATCCCTTCCCGGCTGGAGAAGCCGTCCATCTCCGTCAGAATCTGATTCAGAGTCTGCTCCTGCTCGCTCGAACCGCCGATCGCCGCATGTCCTCTTGCCCGCCCGATGGCGTCAAGCTCGTCGATGAAGATTATGGCCGGAGCATGCTCCCGGGCTTGTTTGAACAGATCTCGAACCCTTGCCGCTCCCACTCCGACAATCATTTCAACGAACTCTGCGGCGCTCATAGAGAAGAAGGGAACTCCCGCCTCGCCGGCTACTGCCTTTGCCAGCAGGGTCTTTCCCGTTCCCGGAGCGCCTATAAGAAGGACACCCTTGGGGGCCGTCCCTCCCAGGCGAGTATATTTTTTCGGATCCTTCAGGAAATCCACGATCTCCACAAGTTCGTTCTCCGCTTCATCGATTCCGGCCACGTCTTCAAAGCTGACTTTCGGCCCTGTTTCCTGATCATATCGGCGGGCCTTGCTCTTGCCGATGCCCATGAGCCCGCCTCCCATGCCTCCTCCCCCACCCGCCGCCCGGCGGAAGAACCAGATGTAAAAGGCAATGAGGAGAATGCCCGGGCCGAAGCTGTAGAGAATTGTGGCGATAGGGCCCCGTTCTTCCTGAATCGGCTTGGCACTGATGACAACACCGTGCCCTATGAGAAACTCCTCAAGGCCCGGATCGAGAAAGAAGGGAAGGGTGGTCGTAAAGGCATCTACGATAACCAAACCTTCGGAGGAGGATGAGCCTGCCGTCCCTCCAGTACGGGCGTAGCTCTCTCCATCCGCAGGAAAACTCACAGGTGACTTGAAACGCCCCATAATGGTCTCCCCCCGGCTGAAGATGACCCTCACGTTGCCTCTTCCAACCTCCTGCTTGAAGAGAGTGTAGGGCACAGTGATGGGCTCCTCGGCACCGGGCAGCAGGAGCCTTACGAGCCAGAAGTTCAGGAGAAGAATCACCAGAAACACGACCCAGGTAGTGCGGGGGGGTATTTTTGACGGTATGGAACCTTGCTTTCTTGGAGGGTTGGTTTTTTTCATACTCATTTAAAAAACTCACTTCCTTAGATTCAATAGTCTCCTCGACCATTCGGCCAGTAAAAAACCGAATGGAAGTTAGATCTGCCTGACAGGAAATAGTATACCGGAGATAAATGTTTTAATCTCTATGATTGTCTATTATAGCCTTTTACGGAGAGAAAAAAGAGAAAGCAAAGAATACAATGGAGAGAATTCATCTGAGAGGAGCAAATCATCATGATCCCGGCATCGTGCACTCACGGGTTCTGGAAATTAAAAAAACCGCCCCAGTGAAGGGGCGGAATATGCTCTGGCTCCTCGGCGAGGACTCGAACCTCGAACCTAGTGGTTAACAGCCACCCG
>CAYZZX010000044.1:0-14434 GCA_964483085.1 uncultured Synergistaceae bacterium | reverse complement strand
CATTTTCGCAATGAGGTGATAGATATGAACAAGAAAGATATTCTCAGGCAATTTGTGTGCACTCCCTCGAAGGTAGCCGTCGTAGGGGCTTCTCCCAAAGTCGAGCGGCCAGTTTCCCGGGTGATGAGCTATCTTACAGGCGCGGGTTTTACTCTGTTTCCCGTCAACCCGGCCTATGCCGGAGAGAAGATTTTGGACCTTCCCTGCCTCCCCTCCCTTTCGGGGCTCCCCGGTGAGGTGGATGTGGTGGCTCTTTTCCTTTCGGCAAAGATGCAGGGAGATATCGCAGAAGAGATAAAAAAACTCCCCTTCAAACCGATTGTCTGGTTTCAGCCGGGGGCTGAAAACGACGAGCTCGCCGCTCAGCTGAAGGCGGACGGATACACTGTGGTTGAGTCTGACTGCATGATGGCCGCTCGCATGGATAAGTGCGATTGAGTGTTTTGCTGAAAAGGATTGCGTTGAAAATCATATTTGTTATATAATTATCGAAATAAGAAGTACTTTCTACAGTAAGTCCACAAATTCAGGTCGGTACCGCTGATCCGCCGGAAGTTTCTATCCGCATCTCCTGGAGGTGTTCGGGTGTCCTCCGAAATTCCCTTTTATATGAGAGTCCGCTATGGCGACACCGACCAGATGGGCGTCGTCTACTATGCCAATTATCTCTACTGGTTCGAAGTGGGCCGGACGGAGTTCTGCCGGTTCCACGGAAAGAGCTATTCCCAGTGGGAGGCCGAGGGGATCTTCCTTCCCGTGGTAGAAGCCCACTGCCGCTACAAACACCCCGCCCGCTATGAAGACGAGATCGCCATCTATACGAAAGTCGGAGAGCTGAAGGCTGGCTCGATGACCTTCGAGTGCCGCATAGAGAGAAAGGCCGACGGCAGACACCTTGCCGCTGGATGGACCCGCCATGCCTTCGTGGACAGGACGGGAAAGATTGTGCGTGGAGATAACCCCCTGCGTCGTTGGATTGCGTCGTTCGGGGAATGATGGAGGTGTTTCATGCGATGAGCACAAAAGCCATACTGCTTGGAAACGAGGCTATTGCCAGAGGAATAGTCGAGTCGGGGTGTCTTGTGGCGACGGCCTACCCCGGTACGCCCTCGTCGGAGATATTGCCCGCGGTGGCGAAATTCGCCGATGAACTGGGCTCTCCCATGGCGGTGGAGTGGGGCGTGAACGAGAAGGTCGCCTTCGAAATGGCCCTGTCGGCCTCCTTCACTGGAGTTCGGTCCTGCGCTGTAATGAAGCAGGTGGGGTTGAATGTGGCCGCTGACCCCTTCATGAGCGCTGCCCATTTCAACCTCAAGGGGGGAATGCTGCTCGTGACGGCGGACGATCCCGGCCCTCACAGCTCCCAGACGGAACAGGACAGCCGCTATTTCGCCATGTTTGCGAAGGTCCCCTGTTTTGACCCCGCCACCGGGGCCGAGGCGAAGGAGATGGTCTTCGATGCCTTCGACCTGTCCGAACGGTTCGGCATCATCACCATGCTGCGGCCGAGCGTCCGGGTGGACCACTGCCGGCAGTCCGTGGAGCTGGGGGAAATCCGCACCCGCGACGAGAAGGCGAAATTCGTGAAGGAGCCCTCCCGGTGGGTCTGCCTTCCCGCAAGCGTGAAGATCAACCACCCGAGGCTGAACCGGAAGGTGGAGGATATCCGCACCGCCTTCGAGACGGAGTTTTCGAAGTACAACTACGAGGTGCCTGCGAAGAAGGAGAGCGTCCTTGGAATCGTCGCCTCCGGCGTCTCCTTTTCAGTTGTGATGGATATTCTGAAGGGGTGGGGCAGAGAGGACGTGTCCGTCCTGAAGATCGGCACCCCCCACCCCCTTCCCCTGAAAATGGTTACAGAGTTTATGGCGAGACAGCCGAAGGTGCTCTTCCTCGAGGAGACCTACCCTGTCATGGAACTTCAGCTGCCCGACCGCACAGGCATTCTCGGACGATGGAACGGTGTCGTTCCTGGAGCGGGGGAGCTGCTTCCCGAGGTGATCGCCTCTATTCTCTCTCCTCTTCTCGGAAGAGAGGCAGGATCGGGGGCCGAGGACGCTCTTCTGAAACAGGTCCTCGAGGATCTGAAGGTGACCCCCAGAAGGCCCATGCTCTGCTCTGGCTGCCCTCATCGGGCAAGCTTTTTTGCTATCCGCCAGGCCTTGCCGAATGCGGTGAACCCCTCGGATATCGGCTGCTACACCCTCGGAGTGAACCAGAAGGCGGTGGATGCCGTGGTGGACATGGGGGCGTCCGTCACCATGGGGTCGGGGTTCTACCTTGCCCACAAGGCGTCGGGGACAGAGCGCCCTATAGTAAGCACTATCGGCGACTCCACCTTCTTCCACATGGGCCTTCCGGGCCTCGCAAGCGCCGTCTACAACCGCCATTCCTTCGTCCTGGCCATCCTCGACAACAGCACCACGGCCATGACGGGAGGCCAGGCGAACCCCTCCGTCGGAACGAAGCTGCGGAAGGGGGATGAAGGCAGGAAGGTGGACATCGAGGGAGCCTGCCGGGGGTGCGGCGTCACCTTCGTGAAGACCCTCGAGGCCTACGACGTGCAGAAGGGAAAGGACCTCGTCACCGAGGCATGGGAATACGCTCGGGAGCGACAGGAGCCCGCAGTGGTGATCTTCCGTCACCCCTGTATGCTCCTTCGGCCCGAACAGCCCTCCATTCCGGTACGAGTCGATCCCGAGAAGTGCATCGGGTGCAAATTCTGCATCAACTTCTTCAACTGCCCCGGGCTCGTCTTCAATGAAGAGACCAAAAAGGCGTTCATTGACGAGCGGTTCTGCGTCTCCTGCGGGGTCTGCATCTCCGTATGCCCCCATGGGGCCATCGAGGCAGTTCAGGAGGAGGGGAGATAGCCATGCAGTACGTCATCGTGGGAATAGGCGGCCAGGGAATTCTTTTCACAAGTAAGGTGCTGGGAAAGATCGCTCTCGACCGCGGAGTTGAGGTCATCGGCAGCGAGGTCCACGGCATGGCCCAGCGGGGCGGCTCCGTGGTCAGCCATTTCAAGATCGGGGCCTATCAGAGCCCCCTCGTTCAGGCGGGGGAGGCGGATGTTCTGCTCGCCTTCGACCAGGGGGAGGGCATTCGGAACCTCCATTTTCTGAAGGACGGAGGGTCCCTCGTGGTAAACATCCACGACGAAAAGGCCTTTGAGAACCCGAATCTCCGGGAATATCTTAAAAAGAGGGATATTAAAGTGCATTCAGTGAAGGGGTATGACCTTCTTCGGGAGCATATGGGAGGCAATTTTCTCTTTCTGAACGTCCTTCTCGCTGGAGCAATGTGCGCGTCCGGCGTCACCGACCTTGCCTTCGATGAAGTGGCCGCAGCGGTGAAGGACCTCTCTCCGACGAAGTTTGAGGACGCCAATCGAAAGGTCCTTCAGCTCGGATATGAGGCGCACTAGAAGAGAAAAATGAACGATGCAGGAAAGAGCGGAAGCCCCGGGAGGCTTCCGCTCCGCAGAACGAGAGGCCTCTGCCTTGCGGAGGTTCTCATGGTGCTTCTTATTACATCGGTGCTCTTCGGCGGAATAACCCTCTCCTTTTCTTTTCTTGCCGGAGCTCAGCCCTCTCCTCAGGAAGTGAGAAGAGAGGGGAAATTGGCTGCCCAGTGGCTGCAGAGAGTATTTCATAAAGCCCTCCTGTCGGGAAGGTCCTTCTCTTTCCAACTTTCCTCCGCTAAACCTCAAAAAAACCTCAAGATTCACTGGAGCAATCCCACAGAGGTTGAGGTTTATGACGGCAAAGGGCAGGCATGGTTCATAAATCATAGCTCCAAGACGCCTTACTGCACCTATTCGCCCCTGTGGAACACCATCTCCCCGGCCTTCACTGTGGAGGTAGGCCCGTCTTCCGAGCGGCGGCGGCCGCTTCACTACATTGTCGTCTCACTTTACGGCCGGGTTTCCTTTAGAGACGATCCGCCCCGGGATTGAAAGTCAGGGCTATTCGAGGTATAAAAAGAGCGGTGTGCGGTTCCCTCGATTTTTTCAGAACTCCACGACCCGAAATGGAGGTTATTTTATGGCGGCTGTGCCGAAACCATGGTGGAGAGAGACCATCGAAACAGTTCTGTGGGCCCTGGTCCTGGCCCTGATACTCCGGACCTTTGTAGTACAGGCTTTTTGGATTCCCAGCGGTTCCATGATCCCGACCCTCGAAGTGGGAGACCGGGTACTCGTGGCGAAATTCTGGTACTCCTTTTCCGAACCGAAGCGGGGGCAGCTCTTCGTCTTCAAGTACCCGGTCGATCCGAAGCGTGACTTCGTGAAGCGGATCGTCGGTCTTCCCGGAGAAACCCTTGAAATACGAAACGGCACGGTCTTCATCGACGGCCAGGCCCTCCGGGAGGAGTACGTCAAGAACCACGACACCTTCTCCCTGTCTGCGGGGCCGATCTTCCCCGAGTCTCCGGTGAAGATTCCGTCGAATATGTATTTCGCCATGGGGGACAATCGTCCCAACTCACAGGACAGCCGGTTCTGGGGGTTCGTTCCCGAGCAGAACGTCCGGGGACCGGTCTTTTTCCGCTACTGGCCTTTGAGCAGGATCGGGCTGGTGAAGTAAATGGGACGGACCGTCTGGTTTCCCGGCCATATGGCCAAGGGGAAGCGCAAGCTTTCCGAGCTCGCCGGGAAGCTTGACGTGATCCTCGAGGTCCGGGACGCCCGGGCTCCGCTCCTGACTTCGTCCCCTCTGACAGAGGAGCTCTCCCGGATCTGCCCTATTGCCGTGGTTCTTTCTAAAAAAGACCTTGCCGACGAGAAGGGCACGGCCCGTTGGATTTCCGCCTTCCTCTCTGAAGGGAAAAAAGCTTGGGCCGTCAACCTGCTGAAGCCCAGGATGGAGCCCATCCGGCGGGACCTGCTTCCCTACGGCCCACCCCATCGGGAGGTACGCCTCGCCATCGTAGGCGTTCCCAATGTGGGAAAATCAATGTTCCTCAATGCCCTCGTGGGAAAAGCCAACGCTCCTGTGGGGGGCATCCCCGGCATCACCAGAGGGGTCTCCTGGTATAAGGGAAAGGGATTCCTCGCTGTGGATACCCCCGGAATTCTCGATCCTCACGCTGGCGACGGAGTACAGCGCCGCCTCGCCTGGCTCGGCGGCAGCAAGTCGGAGGTCATCGGGGGGTACGAGGTGATCGCCCTCGATCTCATTGACATGCTCAGAAGCCGCGGGCTGTGGAAGATGGTGGAGGAGAAATGGGGTGTGACCGCTCCTGACGAAGCTTCGGGAGAGGACGTTCTCGAGAAGCTTGGTCGCCGCCTCGGATGCCTGATCGCCGGCGGAGAGGTTGACCTCACAGGAGCGGCCCGGCGTTTCGTCGAGGCCTTCGTCTCGGGACGGCTCGGGCCCGTCACCCTTGAGCTGCCGGGGGAGAAGCCGTGGATCTGACAAAGGCGGGACGGATCGCCGGAGTGGATGAAGCGGGCAGAGGCCCTCTCGCAGGGCCCGTCGTAGCTGCCGCAGCTATCCTTACGCCGCTGCAGGAAGAAGATCTTAAAAACCTCGGCCTCGGCGATTCAAAAAAACTCACTGCCCGGCAGCGGGAGCGGATCTTCTGCCGGATGAATGTCCTTGGAGTCTGCTGGCGGGCCCAGGCGGCCTCTGCCGCTCGGATCGACAAAATGAATATCCTCCGGGCCACCCTCTGGGCCATGGCCCGGTGCGTCGCGAAGCTCCCCCTTCCCTTCGATCTGCTCATCGTTGACGGAACCTTTCCCGTCCCCGGAATGACCTGCAGTCAGCGGGCTCTTCCCCGGGCTGACTCCCTCGTCCCTTCAGTTTCGGCGGCCTCCGTGGCCGCGAAGATCCTCCGGGACCGGATCATGAACCGGTACGGAGAGATGTTCCCCCTCTACGACTTCTCCCGTCACAAGGGGTACCCCACGGCTGATCACCGCAGGGCCCTCTCCGAGCATGGCCCCTGCTCATTGCACCGAACCTCCTTCAAATGGAGTGCTCCTCATGACCCCTGACGGAATTGGAAGAATTTCCGGGCCGTCAATCCGCCCGGGAACCCCCGAGAGCTCGGGGCAGCCTAAAGTTGACGGTGCCCCTCTTCCTCAAAGAGGCAGTGTTCCGGGGATAACTGACGGTGCCCGGGTCAACGGCCTCGTAACCTCTCTGCAGGAGGACGGCTCCTATCAGGTGCGGATAGCCGGGCAGAACCTTCTTGCCCGGGCGAATCTGCCCCTTGTCGCAGGGCAGCACTTTCAGGGGATCTGGGACGCCTCGGGAGAAGTCCCCGTCCTCCGGCTCCTCGAAGGGGAGACGGCCCTTCTCAGCTCTCTTCCGTCGTCGGATCGGGAGATGGCCTCGGCCCTTCTCTCCCGGGGGCTCCCCCTCGACAAGGGGGCTCTGGCCGCTCTGAAAAACGCTCTGACAGCAGCAGGCGGAAAAGATATATCTCCGGGTGTTCTGGCCGAACTCTGGGCCAGAGGACTGCCCCTGACCGCCGAAAACGCGCAGGTACTCTCGTGGTATCTCGACAGGGATAAAAAGGAGATCTCCGCACTGTGGAAGCAGGTCAGAGAGGAGATCCGCACCCGTGCACGGAAGGGAGAAAACCCGCTGGACGTTCTGCGGGAGCTTCTCGCGGGAAAGGACGAAAAAGGGATGTTCCTTCGGGGGCAGACCCTTCTGTCCCGTCCCAGTCGAGAAGGGGTGGACCCCTCCCTTCTGGCTGCGGCCTTTTTACCTGCCGGCGGCGGAGAAGACCCTCTTCTGGCCCGCATATCCGCCCGGATCTATTCGAAAGGGGAGCGAACCTTCTGGTCTCTTGCCTTTGGAATGGATGGAGAAGAGCTCGGACCCGTATGGGGTGAGGTGGAGAGCGACGGCCGTTCCCTTGCCGTGTCGCTGAAGGCTGAACGGGGAGAGACCTTTGAAGCCCTCCGATCGAAGCACGCCGAATTCCGCCACGAACTCGGAAGCCTTTCCCTGATCCTTCAGTCCCTTGCGATTACGAAGGGCGAGAGGGTCAGGCCCCCCCGGACCGGGGGACTGGACATCACGGTATGACCGAAAAAAAGAAAAAGCCTTTCGCTGCGGCAGCCCTGCGCTACGATGAAAAAAAGGATGACGCTCCCGCTGTGACGGCCTCGGGAAGAGGTGTGACGGCAGAGCGTATCGTCAGCCTTGCCCGGGAGTCGAACATCCCCGTGGTGGAGGATGCTGCCCTCGTCAGTGCCCTTCTCGTCCTCGAACTGGGGGAGGAGATCCCCCTCGACCTCTATGAAGCGGTCGCGAAGATTCTTGCGCTGCTCTACACCATCGATAAAGGAGAACTTCCATGATCGCAGAACACCTCTTACTCGGAAAACGGGGGGAAGAGATCGCCGCCTCCCGGCTGAAAGAACTTGGCTGGACCATTCTCGACCGGAACGTCTCCTTTCGAGGAGGAGAGCTGGACATCGTCGCCCTTGACGGGGAAGAACTGGTAGTCGCCGAGGTCCGCACCCGCAGCGAGGGGTGGATGCAGCGGGGAGAGGAGTCCGTCGGCCCCCGAAAGCTCGGCAGGCTTGTCCGGGCAGGGCGCCAGTACGTGGACAGACAAGGATGGGAGGGGCCATGGAGGATCGACATTCTCGCCGTCACCGTCGGTCCGGAGGGGGCCGTCGCCGTTGAGCGCTTCGAGGATGTCACGGCGGGGGCATATTTCTCATGAACCCCCTCTGGGGGATCACCCTCCGTGGGATTGAGGCAGTTCCCGTGGAGGTGGAAGTTGAGATCACCGGTGGATTGTTCGCCATCTCCATCGTGGGGCTCCCCGACGCCTCTGTGCGTGAATCGAAGGAAAGAGTCCGGGCAGCCCTCCGCTCCCTCGGCCTTCCCGTTCGTGGGAGGGTCTCTGTGAACCTCGCTCCGGCCGATCTGCCGAAGGAAGGAGCCATCCTCGATCTCCCCATTGCCCTTGCCGTCGCCCGGGCCATGGGGAGCCTGCCAGATCTTCCCGATGCTCTGTACATGGGGGAGCTCGCCCTCGACGGAAGGCTGCGGGGAGTCCGGGGGGCCGTGGGGGCCGCTCTTCTCGCCCGGGAGAGAGGGTGCCCCCTCTACGTGCCGAAGGAGAACGCTCCGGAAGTTTCCCTTGTACGGGGGTGCACCGCCTTCGGAGCGGATACACTCGAGGAGCTTCTCGCCTCTCTCCGGGGCGAAAAGGAGCTTTCCCGAATCGATGAGTACGTCCCCGAAGAGGGTGCGTTCCGTCCATGCACTCCCGATTTCTCCGACATCCGCGGGCAGGCTGGGGCGAAGCGGGCCCTTGAGATCGCCGCGGCAGGGCATCATAATATCCTGCTCACCGGATCTCCCGGAAGCGGTAAGACTCTGCTTGCCCGGGCCCTGCGAAGCATCCTTCCCCCCCTCTCCCCCGAAGAATTCCTTGAGGCGGCCCTCGTGCGGAGTACCTTAGGGATACCCCTCGAGAGGGACATGCAGCCGCCCTTCCGATCCGTCCATCATACGGCGAGCATCGTGGCCATCTGCGGCGGCGGCTCCACCCTCCGGCCAGGGGAGGTGAGCCTCGCTCACCGGGGGGTGCTCTTCCTCGACGAGTTCCCCGAGTTTCGCCGGGACATCCTCGAAAGCCTGCGCCAGCCCCTCGAGGACGGCCATATCACCGTGAGCCGCGCCTCCGGTTCGGCCATCTATCCCAGCCGGGTCCTTCTGGCGGTTGCCTGCAACCCCTGCCCCTGCGGGTGGATAGGCGACCCGGTGGAGCGGTGCATCTGCTCACCCTCAGATCTTGAGCGGTACCGCCGGAAGATCTCCGGCCCCATCCTCGACCGGATCGACCTCCATGTACCGGTTCCTCGCCTCCTGCCGGAGGAGCTCGTCGCCGTGGAGGGGGACGGAGGAGAGGGGAGCGAGCCCATCGCCTCCAGGGTGAAGTCCGCCCGGGAGATTCAGCGCACACGCTGGGCGGAGAGCGGCTGCACGTGCAACGCTGAACTGCCCGAGCGGATGGTGAAGAGATCCCTTCTTCTCGATCTGAAAGTCCGTCCCTTCCTTGCCTCCATGGCGGGGAGGCTCCGCCTCTCGGGGAGGGGGATCAGCAGGGTACTCAAGGTGGCCCGCACCATCGCCGACCTCGCAGGAAATGAAAAGGTGGAGGTTTCTCACGTGGCGGAAGCCCTGGCCTACAGGGACGGAGGAGCGGCGCGATGAACCCCCTTCTGCGTTCCCTTCTGCTTCTGGCCGCCTCGGGCGCCTTTCCTCCGTTGATCTGGAGCCGTTTCGAAGAGCTCGACCTCCCTCCGGAAGCCTTCTATCTCGAGGGGGAGAAGCTGTGGGAGCGCCTCGGCTGCTCTCCCCAGGTCATCAATACCCTCCGCTCTCATGACGAAAGCGAAGCCCCCGAGTGGGAGGCGGAGCGGGCGGAGACATTGGGCGTCCGACTCCTGACCTTCAAAGACCGCAATTTTCCGGAGAGGCTGCGGGATATCCCCTCCGCCCCCCGTCTTCTCTATATCCGGGGAGAGGGAGATCTCTCGGAATGCGCCATCGCTGTGGTGGGAACCCGAAGATGCACGGCCTACGGCGACCGGGTCGCCCGGGAGATCGGCAGAGCTGCGGCGGAGGCGGGAGGCACCGTGGTGAGCGGAGGAGCATCGGGCATCGACGGAGCCGCGCACGAGGGGTGCCTGTCTGCGGAGGGAACAACCCTTGCAGTCCTCGGCACCGGAGTGAACGTGGCCTACCCCCGGAATCACGAGCCCCTGTTCGAAGGGATCGTCGCCTCCGGAGGAGCCCTCGTGAGCGAGTATCCCCTCGATACACCCCCCCGGCCATGGAGATTTCCTGAACGAAACCGGATCGTCGCCGCTCTGGCGGAACGGATCGTCGTCGTGGAAGCGCCGCTGAAGAGCGGGGCAATGATCACCGCCCGCCTCGCCCTCGAGATGGGGCGGGAGGTCTGGGCCGTTCCGGGGCGGATCAACGAGACCGGGTGCGAAGGGTCGAATCGTCTGCTCTACGACGGAGCGCAGGCTCTCGTCTCCATACCGGATTTCGTCGCCCTTGCCTTTGAAAGCCAGCTTTCTCTCTTTCCTCTGTTTGAGCAAGGGGCGGAGAGGAAGAGTCCTGTTTTGAATGAAAAAGAGAGTAGAATTCTCGCCGTTTTGAAAAAATACGGAGAAAAAACGGTTGACAACCTCGCCGTTGAGGGTAAAATGTCACCCGCTGACGTTTTTTCCTGCCTGGCGACATTGAGCGCCGGTGGACTGATCTTCTCCTCAGGTCCGGGCAGATGGAGTGCCGCTCCGTAATAATAAAACGTACCGGAAAGGACGATTCCTGGTGCCCAAAAGGACGAACAATACACTTTTTCGACGGGTTCTGCACGATGTGGAACGCCGATATCTCTCCCCGGATGCGCAGGGGAGAATTTACCGCTATTTGATGACCGAAGAGGTTCCCCGGGAGATTATGGAGCGGGCTATTCATGAAGCCGTGTCCCTTGGACAGCTCAAAAACTCGGCAGTGGATGCCCCCCTCCTCGATGCTCTCGTGGATGCCCTTCTCGACGATCGTTCTTTTGAGATTCCCGGAAATTCTTCGGAGAACATCTACCCCTCGAGCAACTGGATCTCCTGAGGGTTTATCATGGCGAAAAAAGAAAAAATAGCCCTGGAGGAAAGCTCCCTCTCCCTGACTGAAAACCCCATGGAAAAACTGGAAAAAACCGCTGCTCCGAAAAAATCCGCTGCGAAAAAAACGGCGGCCCCGAAGAAGACAGAAAAAGCGAAGGCCGGAAAGCCGGCCGCCGCAAAAAAACCTCCTGCGTCGAAGGGGAAGACGAAAAAAGCCGCCTCAAAAGCGCTCTCAGGCGCCGAAGGCAAGTCTCTCGTCATCGTTGAGTCCCCCACCAAGGCCAAAACCCTCACGAAAATCCTGGGGGCCGGCTACGTGGTCAAGTCGAGCGTGGGGCACATTCGAGACCTTCCGAAGAGCCGTCTCGCCATCGACGTGGAGCAGAACTTCGAACCTGAATATATCCTCGTGAAGGGGAAGGCGAAGGTGAAGAACGAGCTTGTCGCCCTTGCCGGAAAAGCATCCAGCGTATTTCTCGCCTCCGACCCCGACAGAGAGGGGGAGGCCATCGCCTGGCATCTTGCCGAGCTGCTCGGCATAAACCCCGAATCCCCCTGCAGAGTGCGCTTCTACGAGATCACCGCCGATGCCGTGAAGGAGGCGCTGATATCTCCCGAGAGCGTGGACATGAACAAGGTGGAAGCCCAACAGGCCCGCCGTATTCTCGACCGGCTTGTGGGGTACACCCTGAGCCCTCTTCTGTGGAAGAAGATCGGCCGGGGACTCTCCGCCGGAAGAGTGCAGTCCGTCGCCCTCGCCCTCGTGTGCGACCGGGAGGAAGAAATCGAGAGTTTTGTTCCCCGGGGCTACTGGATCGTCACCGTGACTGCGGTGGCCGAAGACGGCAGAAAATATATCCTCCGGGCGGACAGCTTCGACGGAAAATCCCTCTGGAAGGAGGGGAAATCCCTCCTGCTCGATTCGGAGGAATTCGTTGAGACCATCCTCGCCGAGCTGAAAAACTCCCCCCTCACCGTAGCTGATTTCAAGACGAGGGAAAGTCACCGGGCCGCTCCGGCTCCCTTCCGGACCAGCACCCTGCAGCAGGAGGCCGCCCGGCGGACCGGCATGTCCCCCCGCCGGACCATGAGGACGGCCCAGGAGCTTTTCGAAGGAGTCACCGTGCCGGGCAAGGGTCCGGTGGGGCTCATCACCTATATGCGTACTGACAGCCTCCGGATAGCCCCCGATGCGTTAGAGAAGTGCAGGGCCTATATTGCCGGGCACTTTTCTCCTGAATATCTTCCGGAGAAAGAAAATGTCTATGCCGCGAAGGGGAGGTCTCAGGAAGCTCATGAGGCGATCCGCCCCACTGATGTTGATATTACCCCCGAGAGCCTCGAGGGGATCCTCTCCCCCGACCAGATGAAGATTTACTCTCTCATCTGGCGCCGCTTCACCGCGTCCCAGATGAGCCCTGCACGGGTATCGAACTCCACCCTCAAGGCCCTTGCGGGAAAGGCCGGATTCCGCCAGCTCGGCGAGACCCTGATCTTTCCGGGATGGAGTGCCCTCTGGCCCCTTGATCTCAAGGGCGACCCTCTGCAGCCGGCAGAAAAAGGAGAGGTCCTCTCCGTCGAGGACGTGAACCGCGAGCAGAAATTCACCCGCCCGCCCGCCCGGTTCTCCGAGGCGACCCTCATCAAGGTGCTCGAGGAGAAGGGCGTCGGCCGTCCCTCTACCTATGCCTCCATCGTCGAGACCCTCTACGACCGGAGGTACGTTCTCCGGACAGAGGATCGCAGAATTCAGCCCACTCCCCTGGGACGTACGGTGGACCGGTTTTTGAAAAAGTATTTTCGTGGAGAGAGCCTTTCCTCCATAGTTGATACTGACTTCACCGCTCGCATGGAGGAAAATCTCGATGACGTGGAGGAGGGAAAGGCCACCCGCCTTGCCGTTTTGAAGGAGTTCTGGGATGCCTTCACCGGGAGTATGGGAGAAGCGGAGAAGGCCCCCGCCGAACCTCCTGTTCCTCCAGAACCCACAGGCGAAGATTGCCCCCTGTGCGGAAGCCCCCTTGTCCGCAAGATGGGGCGCTTCGGCGAATTCGTCGGGTGCAGCGGCTATCCGGAATGCAAGCACACCCAGCCGCTGCTGGTGAAGACAGGGGCGATCTGCCCGAAGTGCGGCACAGGGGACGTGGTGAAGCGGAAGAGCCGGAAGGGAAAGGTCTTTTACGGCTGCTCCCGCTATCCTGAGTGCGATTTCGTCTCCTGGAACCCCCCCTCGGGGAAGGCCTGCCCCGAATGCGGCGCCGCCATGATGACCACGGGAAAAAAGGGAGGCGAGGAGTGCCCGAAATGCGGCCACGCCGTCGTCTCCACTCCGGAAGAAAATGACGGATAAAAGAGTCTCTATTGTCGGCGGAGGTCTTGCGGGAAGTGAAGCTGCCTGGCAGCTCGCCGAGCGGGGGATCTCCGTCACGCTCTACGAGATGCGCCCCCTTTCCACGACTCCGGCGCACAGTACGGACCGGCTGGCGGAGGTGGTGTGCAGCAACTCCTTCGGTGCGGACTCCCAGACGAGCCCCGCGGGCATTCTGAAGAGGGAGCTCCGGAGAATGGACAGTCTCATCCTCCGCTGCGCCGACGAATCCAGTCTCCCCGCCGGAAAAGCCCTCGCAGTAGACAGGGATATCTTCTCCCGCCTCGTGACGGAGCGGCTGGAAAGCCATCCTCTGGTCACAATCCGGAGGGAGGAGTGCACGACAATCCCTTCCGGCCCCGTGATTATAGCCACGGGCCCCCTCACGTCTCCCTCCCTTGCGGAGAAGCTCGCCGAAGTCGCGGGAGAAGGGTATCTCTCCTTCTTTGACGCCGTGGCTCCGGTGGTCACCCTCGAATCCATCGACAAGAAAAAGGCCTTCCGAAGCGGCCGGTGGGGGCAGGAGGCAGACTACTACAACTGCCCCTTCACCCGGGAGGAATACGAAGCCTTCTGGCACGCCCTCACGACAGCAGAACGGGCTGTGCCCCACGACTTCGAAGATTCCCCCTCCTGGTTCGAGGGGTGTCTTCCCGTGGAGGTCATGGCCTCGAGAGGAATCGACACCCTCCGGTTCGGCCCGATGCGCCCCGTGGGGCTCCCTCTTCCCGAAACGGGAAAAGACGCCTGGGCGGTGGTCCAGCTTCGCCAGGACAATCGGGAGGGGACCCTCTATAACCTCGTGGGATTTCAGACGAGCCTCCGGTGGGGAGAGCAGGAGAGGGTCTTCCGGATGATCCCCGGACTCGAAGAGGCGGAGTTCGCCCGGTTCGGCGTCATGCACCGGAATATTTACGTGAACGCTCCGGCAGTGCTTGATTCCCGCCTGCGGTTCCGGTCGGGCAGAGAGGATCTTTTCCTCGCCGGACAGATCACCGGGGTGGAGGGGTATATGGAAAGCACGGCCATGGGCCTCGTTGCTGCCCTCAACATGGCCGCCCTTCTTGAGGGAGCTCCCTCTCCCGAATGGCCCCGCCTCACCGCCCTGGGTTCTCTGCTGCACTATCTTTCCGACGCCCATGAAAAAGGCTTTCACCCCATGAACGTGAACCTCGGTATCTTCCCTCCTCTGGAGCAGAAGGTCCGAAAGAAGGCGCTTCGCTGCGAAATGGTCTCTGAAAGAGCCCGCGCTGCCCTCGAGGAATTTCTCGCCCCGCCGAATCTCCCTGCCGAAGGGTAAGTTTTCACTGGAGTTCGCCCTTCTTCCCCCTGAACGAGGAGGAAGATTTCATGGAATATGCTGAAAATATTGATTCATTCTTTTGAAATGTATTGAAAATCTAGAAAAAGATGATAAAATATCCCCATGCAGGAAATCATATCGT
>CAYZZX010000043.1:0-15623 GCA_964483085.1 uncultured Synergistaceae bacterium | reverse complement strand
TCTTCTTTAATTTTGCCCACCCGGGCGCGGGCTTCGGCTACTTTGTTTCTGTTCAAAGAGCCGTCGAATATCGGAATTTCGACGCCAATACCGATACTCCACCCCTCCTTGTTTCGATCGGTAGCCATCCCGGCATCGTGGTCATTCCACCATTTGAACAGTTCCCCTGTAATGGCCACCTTCGGTGAAGATCCGCTTTTGGCCGTCAGTAACGCCCCTTCCGCAGCGCGAAGACCAGCCTCAATCTTGGCCCAGTCGGGGTTAAATCTGTAAGTGGTGCCGACAAGGGTGATCAACTTGTCGGAAAATTGCGGAAAGGGTATTTCCGTGTCCGCTGGTTTTACGCTGATATTCCATGACAGACCCATGGTGTTGGCCAGGGCAGCCTGGGACATCAGTTCGTTTTTTTCCAGTTGAGCGACCATTGACCGCATAGACTCCACCATCACCAGATTGTCGAGCCAGTCTGTTTTCTTGACTCTGCCGCTGCCTTCTTTGTACATGGCTTCCGTAAGGTTGAGAGTGGCCTCCATGCGTGCCAGAGTGTCCCTGCCCGTCTGATGGAGTTGAATGGCCATCACCGCGCCGAAATAGAGACGCTGAACACTGTCGATAATCTCCAGGTCGGTCCGTCTGGCCTCCTGCTTCATCATCTCCAGTGCTCCGGCACTCTGCTCGCGGTATCCCTTGCGCATGCCACCGTCATAGATCAGCCAGCTTCCCTCCAGAGAGGCCCTGTAGGAGTCCCTGTCCGACAGCTTGACCTCCACTTCAGGAATGGTTATTTTATCAACTGGCATAGGTCCAAATCCGGGAATGTCAACATCTATCGTTCCACCCATGGGTACTCCGAAACTATAGGCCGGGAATATAAAGTTCGGGTCGTTCTCCAGGCGTTGATAACCAACCTTGAGGTTTATCTGCGGCCAATAGGAAGCCAAAACCTGCCGATGCCGGGCCTCGGCTATCTCGACAGCATAACGGGACGCCGGGCGACGGCGGTTGTTTTGCAGCGCCTTTTCAAGGCATTCTTTCAGAGATGACTCTTGGTTCACGATCGTATCTTCGGCAAAAAGGAGCAATGGGTCGGCGAAAAGGCCTATAAAAAGAAAGAAGATTGCATAGGCCAGCCTGAGTGTGGTTCGTTTCCGCATAAAGTGCCTCCTGTAGTTTTATTTTGGAGATACACTCTTGCCAAAACAGGTCGCGGCAAAGAGTTTCAACTTATATTCACAGGGCTCTACAGAGCCATTGACACAAATTGAGAAACAGATTCTTATTTTGATAATCGCTCTAGGAACAGTTCACCAGACTCTTGTTACAATCCTTTGGGAGCATGATTCAGCAAGGCTTAAAACTCATCTGGACAGGAGCGTTTATTTCCTGCTCTGGGCCAGGTTATCACTGGTCCAGCCAGGCGTTCCCCATACCGTAACGGATTTTATCTTTATTATCGATGAACAAATCCTCCATTATATCGTTGAGATAGGTCCAGCTCGTGATGGTTCCTCCATCTCCGCCTACTGTTACGAAGACAAGGTCTCCCTTCTCCGGATAAAAATAAAGAGTACCTCCGGCAAGGGGCTGCTGCCAGTCATGGTCTACAGAATTACACGTTCCCGAAAAGACCTGGGGAACATGATCCGAAAAGGGGTGGCGAAGCTGGAATATGACTTTTTTCAACGAAGAATGTTTTCCTTTTTCGAGCACTTCCACAGACTCAACGGTAGCGGTGGCCTTGATCTTCGAGTTCTCCGCCATGCGGGCGTAGTGATCAGGGGGCATGACGGCATAAGCGGGAAGAACGAGGGTAAAAAGAAAAAGCAATCCTCCGCAGAGCATTTTCTTCACGTTCATCTTATATATTCCCCTCCCTTGTCATAATTATGTTCACTGTATATCTCCAATCCTCGTTGTTGCGGCTATCGCGAGTGGGCGCTGAAATATCCACTTCAACTGATGACTGCCTGTACCCCTCTTTTCTCGCAAAGAGGACCATGGTTTTAAAGGGATCTTCCGGTGAAACGAGAGAAAAAATACTCCGCCGGACTTCATATTTTCTTTTTACCTCAACAAAAAACTCTCCGTCCGGGCCGGAGAGTCCCTCGGTGCTGCCGTCGTTTGACCGTTTTATTTCAAAAATACGGAACAGGTCATCAAGATGAGAGGAGGCTCCGCCGTCAAGGGAGAGAACGAGTTCGGCCCCCTTGAGGGGCTTGCCTTCCGAATTCCGGACGTACCCTTCGGCTGTGAAGGATGCCATGCGCATCTCCTGAGTGTCCATACGAAAGGGCCCCAGGAAATAGATCGCTCCCAGAAGAAGGAAGAATATGAAGACTTTTGTAAAGGTAAGCCGCCCGGGAGTATTCTTCAAGAGCATTCTCTCCCTCTTTCTTTTCAGAGTCCGGAGCTTGCTGAAAAAAGCTAGTGGACAAGAGGAAGTATCTTCTCAGAAAGCTACCGGGGGGAACTTTTCCAACTTCTGGCTCATTTTTTTCTTAAAAAACTTGATTATCAGAAGACACACTATTTATAGCATAAGCGAGGGGATAATGGTAGGGAAGGGGCATGAATTTTCATAATTTCAATTACAGCACAAAAGATTATAATCTCTGGCCAGCGACACCTTGTGCTCCCTCCTTCAGCTCCAGACATCAAAGATCATTTTCGCTGCGCTCAATATGACTATGGTCGCCAACATCCAGCGGATGACTCTGTTGCCTTTCTCAACGGCGAACTTTGCTCCGATGACTGCGCCGATAATGCTTCCCGCTGCAAGAACCAGCCCTACGGGGATGTCCACAAGGCCGTTTTTGTAGAAAATGGCGAGGCTGATAATGTTGTACAGACCCACTATCACCATTTTTATCGCGTTTCCTCTGACCAGATCGGTTCCCACAGCAAGGGCAAGGCCCCAGGTGAGGAAAAACCCGACGCCGGCTTGAATGAACCCGCCGTAAATGCCGATGGCGAAGAAAATGGCAATCACAGCCCCTTTGGACAAGGTGGGCTCACTCTGTTCCTCCCACATTTTAGGCTTGAAAACGAGGAGCACCGCCATGAGGAATATAAGAATCGCTATGGATATATTCAGGTGCTGCCTGTCGATATTGATGGCCAGGAAGGTGCCCACGATTGAGCCGAGGGTCGTTATGCCCGCAAGGGGAAGGGCCGTCCGCAGAGAAAGGACGTTTTGTCTCCGGTAGGTCTCCGCACCGGCAAAGCACTGAAGAACCACAGCGATCCGATTCGTCCCGTTTACCAGGGCAACATCCATCCCCAGAAATGAAAGGAAGGGAAGAACGAGCAGAGATCCTCCTCCGCCGATGGTGTTGAAGAACCCTGCAATGATTCCAACAAAAAAAATTGCTATCAATAAAGAGAGTGAAAAATCCACGAACCTACCACGTCCTTATAGTTGTTAAATTGTGGGTTTAAGCAGCCGCGACACGGCCAACGATTATGACGTTACTCGGCGTCAGGACTCATTCTCGTCTCTGAAAGTCTGGAGAAGAGGCAATAGTTCGGGGATATCATCATTGACTATACTCCAGAGAGTGTCGTCATCGATTCCCAGATAACCGTGAATCAACCGGTTTCGAGTGGCGATGATCATCCTCCAGGGAATCTCGGGACGAGTAATCCTTACTTCGTTTGGTATGTGGGACGCGGCTTCGCCGATAAGCTCGAGATTGCGTAATGTGGCGTCATAAATGAGACCGTTTGCTAAAAAGCCTGCCTGGTCAAGACCATTGGTGTATGCAAGCACTTTTTCACTGAATTCAACCATGTCGTCAAGGTAAAAATACCATTCTCTCTGGTTAGAGTTAGACATAGGCTAAATCCTCTTCGATGAATGGACGGAGCTCCGGCCGCAATGCCTTTTCAGTAACCAAGTCTACAGAACAGCCGAAGAGATCTTCAAGGTAGAACTGCACGCCGAAATACCGTGAAGAAGAGGCCGGTCCCTCAAAGGCTACCAGAATATCAACGTCGCTGCCGCTGGAAGCGGAATCTCTGGCTGTCGAACCAAACAGTGCCAAACGCATCACCCCAAACCGTGATTGCAGTTCCGGTTTACTTTTTGCCAGCAATTCTATAGCCTGCTTTCTTTTCATCTTTTACCCCCCCCCGGAGTTTTCCTTACTGCAGACGCCTGACCTTCAACGGAGAAGTGACATTAAAATTCCCTTGAGAGGCTTACAATTAATCTAAGGCACGTAAGATCAGTCTTGGAAATGCCCGTTCATATCAATTTCCCAGTGATTATCTGAGAAGACTCAAACTGAAGTAACCATACCCTTCTGCTAGCGTTTTGTCCAACCAGTAGTGTCGGGTTGAAGCCGCTGAAGAACCTCGCGCAGAAAATCGAAGCCAATCCTCTCCTGCTCGAGGCGAACGCGGTCACCAAGTCGGTTTTGACGAAGCTCATCGTAAAGGGAAGATTCAGCCGGGTTCAACCGCCCAAGGGCTCCTCTTTCTGGCTGGGCTTCAACTCCCCAGAGGGGGCGATGGTCGAGAAGGGTCTGCCGGTCCATGAGGAATGAAGTTGCGCGGGGGAAAAAGCCCCGCAGCTGGTTGAGAATGCAAAAGCCGTGGGTATCTATATCCCCCCAATAGTAGACCTCTTTATGCTGCAGCCAGGAGGCGGCAGCGAGATTGTCAAAGCCGTACCCAGCGCCGAAGATCACCATTCCGTCCGGCATATTCGGGAAGGCGAGAAAGTTGATTTCGTTTTCGGTGATGAACACCTTTGATAGGGGTAATGTAAGGGCGGAGAAGGCGGCCTGGGTCAGAGTGATGTCCTGGTCGGTTTTTGCAGGCAGCAGACTAATATTCGGGTCCAAAATCCGAAAGCGCACCCGCAGAGGTTTGTCCAAAAACCCATAGCGGCGGCAAAAACCCGAGACGCCTGTGTGCGCCGAGTCGACGGCTTTCTCGGGCAAGACCAGGTCGAGCAGCTCCGCCAGAACCCCACGATGTCCTTCAATAAGCTTGGTATGGACTCCGGGGAGATCGATCTGGCGCAGATAAATTGCAGGTCGGGGGTGGTTGAGCAGCCAGTCGGCAACCGCCAGCAGCCTCGGCCAATCTTCGGCCAATTCCAATGCCCGCAGGGGACGCTTCGCCAGCCAGGGGATCAATTCGGGCCGTCTTTCCCTGGTCAGTTCAACCAGCGCCGAAAACTGCCCCGCTGCTCTCCGTCTGCCGATCATCTCCAGGGCATCCT
The DNA here is from genome assembly GCA_964483085.1 of uncultured Synergistaceae bacterium. Classification (GTDB taxonomy): domain Bacteria; phylum Synergistota; class Synergistia; order Synergistales; family Aminobacteriaceae; genus JALHFZ01. The sequence goes on along the minus strand of CAYZZX010000043.1, from coordinate 10,393 downwards.
CGAGGATGTCAATCCAGATTTCCGAAGGGATTTCATTGGCTCCAAGGACCTGGTGGTTGACGCTGCGCCATACAATCCGATAAGGCCCCGCCGCTGCAGACAATTGAGCGATCCAGTCGCGCACCTCAGAAAAGCGTTCGCTCAGATCCCGTGAAGCAGGGGTTTTAAGGATCAGTCGCCTGGGGAAAATCGGCTCGCCGCCGGATAAGGGCGCGAGAAGCAGGCCGCGGTCCCAGAGTTTTTGAACCTGGGCTCTGAGGTCGGCCGGGGTCGACCACTTCATCCCTGCATCCTTTGCTTCTCAGCCCGATACTCCTCAATGCTCAGGTTGCGCAGGACGGAGCTGCGGCCGTCTTCATTGTGAACAAAACCGACACTTGAGACAAAGGGCTCGATGATATGGATCTTCTGGAGGGGCGTGACGATCAGCAGCTGGAGATTGAGCTGTGCGAAAAGTTTCAGACCGTACCGGGCCGAATCATCGGAGCCTCGCCCGAAGGCTTCGTCGATGACCACGAAGCGGAATGATCGGGAACGCACCGCTCCCCATTCCAGACCGAATTGATAGGCCAGACTGGCGGCAAGGACAGTGTAGGCAAGTTTTTCCTTCTGGCCGCCCGATTTTCCGCCGGAATCAGCGTAATGTTCATGTTCGCTGTCATCTTCCCGCCACCGTTCACTGGCTGCGAAGACGAACCAGTTGCGCACATCGGTCACTTTCGATGTCCAGCGGCGATCCAGTTCGGAGAGTTCTTCCCGGCCGAGGAACCGTTCGATGATTCGCCTTACCTGCAGAAACTTCGCCTCCGAATACTGGGCATCTCCCGACCCTGTGAGCGCCCCTTCCGTACAGGCGCGCAGCTCAGCCTGGAAATCGCGGATCTCGGCGTCAAGATTCATCTGCGCCTCGAGGCTGATGTAGCGCCTCGGATTGTAATCAATCCGGGTGAGGGATTCGTTGATCCGGGCAATGCGCTCTTTAATGGTTTCCCGTTCCCGGGCGAGCTGGGATTGAAAATTTGCTACCTCCCGGATGGTATTCTCATTCAGGAGCTCCTTGAAACGCCCTTCAAAACGAGGCAGATCGTCAGCCCTGAGTTGATCAAGCATAGATTTAAATTCAGGTCCGGCAGCGATATTGACATCCACATCCCGGGTTTCAAGGGGCCATTCCTTTTTGTATTCGGCCATCCCCCGGATAATCTTCTCAGCCAGACGCTTTACCTTATGATCTTCGCCGTCAATCTTCGTCTGCAGCCAGTCGCGCATATCCCGCTCTCGATTGTCACAGGATTCCACCGTGAGCAACTGACCACCGAGAGCTTCCTCGCGCATCTCTTCCAACAGGGGAAAACGCTCCTTGATATCCTCCGCTGTTTCAGACAACAAGGTGTGTGCCAGCAGCTGCAGCTCTTTCGCATCGCTGATTTTCTGTTCGGTTTTAGAGCGCTTGTCGTTGCGGTCCTTGAGCTGGCGCTCCGTTTCCGTCAGCTCAATTTCGAGGACAGCCAGCTGTGCCGTGAGGATTTTGAGCAGATCTGAAGCGGCTTCAAGCTCTTCCTTCTCTTTTTCCAATTTGGAGATTTCGAGCGCCACGGGTTTCCAGTCGAGGTCACGAAACTCAGTGTACTCCCCAAGTTTCGAGAGGATCGAAAGACGCTCTCTGAGGGCTGACTGTTCCTTCCGAAGCCTACTGATGCGGCCGTCAAGTTCGCCGAGGGAGATTTCCTGCCCTTCGGCTTCCCTCTCCAGTGCAGCGATTTTCTCCTCGTTGCTCCACCCTAGAACATAGCGGCGGCGATCATCAAGACGATACCGGTCATCCTTTTCATGGCGCTCCCCTGCTCCCTTTATCTGCCCTGTCAGGGTGACCGCCCGAACCTCCCGTCGGAACTGCTCCTGGGAAAGGCAGCAGGCCAGATCAAAACGGTGCGCCACCTCCCCTTCGATCCAGTTGTAAAAGGGCGAGTCGGTTTTAATCTGCACTTTGCGCACAAGGGAATCAGGATGGAGGGATCGCAGGTCGCTGCTTGTTCGCTCACGTACCCGAAAGTAGACCAGCTTCCCCTTCAAGTGGGTGCGGTCAACCCATTCAGCCACCCCGGCGTACAGGCGATCCGGAACAAGAAGGGAGAGCCCGAAGCCGCGGAGCAGCCGTTCGATGGCCCCCTCCCAGTCACGCTCCTCCGGGCGAACCTGAAGCAGCTCTCCGGCAAAGGGCATCTCTTTTTCGGCCAGCTCCAGCCCCTGGCAGAGCTGACGGCGAAGGGCGATCTGTTTTTCGTCGATATTGCTGAGGCGGGCTTTCAGGCCCGTAATTTCTTTTTTCAACTGCGTATATTCAGCCCGTCCCTGAGCGGAAAGGACGCTCGCCTCGTTGAGATCGTTCTGTGCGCGGACTTCCGCCTCATCTGCCTGCTTCCGCCACATCGAAGCCTCAGATCGCTGAGAGAGAAAGGCCTCTTCAGTCGCGGCGGGATATTCTCCCAGGTCCCCTACGAGCTTCTCATAACGGGATGCTTTCTGTCTGCGCCGGTCGAGTTCGATCTGCTTCAGACGTATTTCCCCGGCAATGCTTTCGATCCGATCGCCGCCGCTTTCCGCAATGGAACGGCGCAACTCCCGTTCCTGCCCCAGTTGACTACTTCGCTGCTCCTCCAGCCGCTCGATGGTGGCGCCGTGCCGGATCAACTCCTCATTCAGCGAGGCGAGGCGTTTCTCGAGCAGCTCCAGCTTCAGACTGGCGAACCACGGGCGTAGAGCATCCCGACAGGCTCGCAGAGTATTCGCCCCCTGCTCAAGCTCTCCGTGCCGTTCACAGTCGGCCACCAGAGGCTCGAGCATTTTAACCTGGTGCTTGGCCTTGAGAACCGCCTCGTGTGCCCGATTGAGGTCCTCGAAGTGCCCGATCAGGGCGGTTATGCGCGGTGCGACATCGAAGGGCTCAAGCATGTGGCTGCGGACAAAATCGGTCAGATTTCCAACGGATTTCAGAGATACGGTCTGGTGGAAGAGATCCAGCGCCTGCTCGTTGTCTATTCCAAAGCGGCGGCGGAACCATGATCCGTAGGGAGGGAAGCTCTCAAACAAGTCGACACTCCGGGAACGCAGCTGCTTGCGGAGGGCAGCCATCTCGCTACCGAACCCTGAGAAATCGCCAGCGATGGATAGATCTCGATCGGTCGCCGCGTACAGCCGGGTTGGCTGCGTATTTGCTTCCTTCATCCAGAAGACCTGGGCCAGAGTGACAGTTTGATCGTATCCGGCATTATGAAAAACACCGAGGATCACCGAATAACTGTTGAAATCCCGAAGTCCTACCGGCTTTGCGCTGCCGAGAGTTTCCTGCCGCTCCGACTTATAGTAGCCGAGCACATAGGTGCGCAGGGACCGTTCGCGGCTGTCGGCACCCGCCGCCTTGTTGTAGGCAACCCGCTGACTCGGCACCAGAAGGGTGGTGAGGGCATCGACCAGGGTCGATTTGCCGGAGCCGATATCACCGGTGAGGAGACAGTTTTTTCCGTCAAGCCTCAGCGTCCACACACGATCGTCAAAGGTCCCCCAGTTGAAGACCTCAAGACGCTGCAGACGGAATCCGGCAAGCCGGTCATCGGCCAAAAATTCCAGTTCAAGGGTCTCAGCCATTAAGATCCTCCGGCAGCTGGACAAGCTGCTCTCTATAATCTGCAAGCCGCCCGTCAAAGTCGGCCAGCCACTGTGCGTCGATAAAAGCCTTGATGATCCGGCGCACTTCGATCATCTGATTTTGTCCCCGCAGACGGCGGATAAAACCAAGCTCGGCAATCTTGTTCAGGGTGGCGTCCACCTGATCGATCTGCTTCACCTCGTTGCTGCCCGCCGGAAGAAAAATACGGATAAGCTCCACCACCTCGTCACGGGAGAGAATCAGACGCGTCTCAGCACCGGCGGCGTCAAATTCGGCCAGTTTTTTTCGCAGGAGGGCGAGCAGCAGGCTGACAGGGTAGGAGAGCTGCCGCCGGGCTACCAGACGGGGGATAGCCGCTGAACCGTCTTCTTCGGCGTCCTGGCGGGAACGCAAGAAGGCGTACCCCTCTCCTTCGTCGAGGACCAACTCAAGGCCGAGCACGGCGACGTAGTCGCGGACGGGCCCCTGCAGATGCAGCAGCGAGCTCCACGCCCCCTGATTTTCCTCCTGATAGAGCACACCCTTGAGCAGAGGGATCACTACGGACGAAAGGTCCCGGGGTTGATTGACTGAATAAGATGGATCAGTATTAGTAGAATTCATCAACAATTCCTCATAAAGAGTATGCGGGGCAGGGTCGCCTGGCGCACGACGTCCTCTTCGGACTGCCAGCTCACCTGGTCCTGAACATCATCATCAACAGCCGTTTCGGGCCATTCTGCGGCGAGCTGCAGATAGGCTACCAGCTCAGCCAACCCGTAGCGCAGGGGGTGGCGGGCAATCACCTCGCCAAGGCTGACCTGATTACGGTTTTGGAGCTCCTGACGGATATTTGCTGCCAATTCGGCCCGGTCTATCACTACATGGCCGAAAAGAGGTGCCGTATCCACGTCTGCGTCCCCTTCATCCAGCACCTTTCCGGTGATGAACGGTAGAAGGGGCGGCCGATAAAGAGGTCTTTCCAGAGGGAGCTCGACAGTCGCGGCGGTCGCGGAAAGGGGCATGAAATCCCCTCGGGGGCAACCCTCCCGCAAAGCCAGAGCGTGACTTTCAACGCTGTGCAGAATATCCATGATGCGGCGATTTTCCAGCCAGGCCTGATCGTCGAGAAAGCGGCGCAGCTGCTCGGAGAGCTTGGCCACAGTTCGCTGGGTGTATTCCCCCGCCTCCAGCCAGTCGTAGTGCACCCGTTTCAGACGGGCTTCGGGCCCCAGGGACAGAATCGGTGGCAGGGACAGCACTTCCTCCAGCAACCGGCTCAACTCTTCCTGCCGGGATTGGGACATCAGAAAATCCCAGAAGGCCCGGAAACTTTTCCCCTGGTCCGAGTCGGCGATTGCGTCCCGCTCACCCATGATCTCCTCGAGCAGCGCCCCCTTGGCCCCCTCCCAGAGGGCGATCCGTTCGCGCACCCGCCGGTCGAGCTTTCGGAAGTTGTGTTCCACCTCCCGAAAATCGGCCAGTAGCTCCCGGGCCATCTGAAGGAACTGCTGAAAACGGTCTTTCAGGGCCGTGGCATCTAAAAACTGGATATCCCCCGCCTCAATACGGGCGATTTCCTCGTCGATATCGTCACGGCGTTTTTGCAGTTCGGCGATCCGTACCTCTGGGTCCGTCTGGCTCCCCTCGCTCATCTGCCGCAGCAGCTCGAAGAGGGTAAGAAGACGGGACTCGGTGCCGACAAAGGCGCGTTCGGTCAACCCCTCCAGCCAGGCCAGGGCTTTTTCCGCCGCTGGAGCCAGGTCAAAATGAGGTTCATCCGTCCCCGGCGGATAGAATTTCCGCAGCCATCCCTTGTCGTTGTCGGCCCAGTCGTTCAAATAGCTCTGGGCAGTACCGGGAAAAGCCTCTGCCCCCAGCTGTTCTCGCAGAACGAAAAGCTCGTCCTCCAAGTTCTCAGCCAGATCGGCCTGGGGAAGATTCCTCGCATTCGGCAGGATAAACACCCGGTGCAGAAAGCTGCCTATCAAGGGGGCGTGACTGGCGCACAACAGACGCCAGGCAGGGTGATTCTGGCGGAGCACTTCTAATGTAGAATAGTCGAGTGTCATGTCGACACCCTTAATTTATCCGCTGCCATGCTGCCCAGGGCTGTACCAAAGAGTGCATGTCGGGCCACACTATAAGCGTTCTGCAGCACCTCAATGCTGCGGCTCAAAAGTTCAAGGGGCCGCTCTCTCTGCATATTCATAGCCATAGTCAACCTCCGCAGGGCTGAATTCATCTACTGAACCTCTTGCCCCTGAAGCCCATCGGGGCCAAAGGCCGCCTGCAACTATACAGCAATATACCCTCTGCCGGAAGCCGCACAACTCAAAATCAGAGGGAGTGCCTGCAGGCTTTCAAGTGATCCGCTGAATAAGCCCGTTTATTTTGTTGCAGAATAGAAACGGCCCAAGGGGGGATTTACCTCTTGCAAAATACACCGTTAGAGGGTGTCGAGAAAAATTATCAGCCGCCCGACACTCTCCTTCACTCTAAGAGTGCTCCTGCAATGTGTTCTTCAGCCCTCGTAGCTATCTAAAAACTCGAAAAGCCTGTCGATGTCGCTGGTGTTATTGTAAAAATGGACTGATACCCTTATTTCATTTCCCGAAGCTACATGGGCTCTGATCCCGTTTTCTCTCAAAATCCCGTCGTTCAGCTTCCATTCAGCCGGATATTTTATGTAACTGATTCCGGACCTGTTCGCCTCCTGAAAAGGACCGACCACTCCGATGTGCCTCGAATTCTCCACTTTTTCATAAAGATACCTGGTCAGGTCTAAAATATAATTCTCCGTCTCTTTTTTACCGAGAGCCAGGTAGTTTTTAAGGGCTTCCTTCATTCCATGAATTCCTATCCAGTTTAAACCGCCCATCTCATATCTTTTGGCCGAGTCAGAAAGGTCAAAGTGTATTCTTGAATGGTCGAACCGGTCTTTGTTGCCCACCCAGCCAGCGTACTGCTGATCTATCTTTTTCATTAACTCCCGGCTGACATATCCGAAACCGATGCCGAAGACGTTGTTGAGCCATTTGTAGCTGGAGACTGCCAGAAAGTCTATGTTCATGGCCTGTACGTCTATTTCAAGGGCCCCGATGCACTGAGTAGCGTCCACGGCGAGGTATATATCATTTTCTCGGCAGAATGTGCCGATTCGCTTCAGGTCATGACGAAAGCCGCTTGTATTCTCAACAGCGCACAGAGAGAGGGCAAAGGTTTTTTCATCAACCAGATCCATCAGGGTTTCGTAGTGAATCTGTCCGCCTGTCGACTTCGCTATTCTCGTCTCTATTCCCTTGTCAGCCTGATTCATCCACGTGTAAGGTGTTGATGGAAAGGACAGATCCGTCGTGATGACATTCGACCCCTCAGAGGGCTTCACGCCGGTCGAAAAGACGTTCAAAATGGCAGAGCAGTTATCCGCATAGAAAACCTCGTCTTCTTCGGCGTTTATCGCCTCGGCAACAAGAACTCTGGCGTCATCCGCAAACTTCCAGTTGGCCTGGTAATCGGGGATATCCATCCCCTCCCGGTACCTGCTTTCGAGAAAGCCCGACATGCTGTGAAAGCTTTCCTCCGAGATCAAACCAGTGGTTGCCGTGTCAAGATAGGCGTATTTCTGAAGTACAGGATACTTCCCTCTGGCCTCGGCAAACTTAGCGTTGCTCATCTTCAGTCACCTCTCAGTATTGTAATAGAGTATCCAATGGAGGATGTGCGCACCCGGCCCGGCATTTTGTCGGGCTAATGTATATACACATGCTAAAAAAAGAAGAGTCCCCTTACGACCTCTCCATCAAGACAGGATCGAACCAGGGGACTATCGTGCAAAACCATTCAAATTATACCAGAATACCAAAACATTCCCCTTTCCGACGCAGCTGCTGAAGGAAAACTGGAAAGGGGAATGTCTTTGACTGGAAGCGTTCTGGAAGAGCTGCTTAGAGCATTTTGGGAGAAGCCCCGGGCTCTCAGCGAAGGGAACTCATTATTTCAGCGGGTTTTTTTCGCCGTAGTGACAAGGGCTTACGGTTTTCAAGGCCGTGCGAAAATTGAACAATATATCAGTTCAAATTATCCTGAACATATTTATAGATAGTATCCTTGATCTTAGAACCCTCTACAAGAAGTTCGGAGACTTTTGAGCTGGTATCGGAGACAAAGCTCTCGTCTTTAATTGAGGGCAAATTGATCCTGACGTTCATAACTGCACCCTCAAGGCCGGCATAGGCCTGCTGACCTGCCACTCCCAGATCGCTGAGAGCATTTGTATTGGATTTTCCGAGGAGCTTTTCTGTCATTCTCAGAACCTTGAGACACTCAGACGCTATTGCGAGAGGTGACTGGACAGCATCCTTGAAACCGGCCTGAATGGCCTCTCTTCGTGAATTCTTTTCCTCTTCACTCTCTTTCGGCATCCTGAAGGCCTTCATGACTCCCGTGAAAGCTTCCGTATCAAGATCAACTCTTTCGAGAAGTTTTTTTGAAAGGGATCCGGCTTCTTCAAGTGCACTCTTAAGCTCTTCCTGGAAGGATTCATAGTCTTTCTTACCGATACTGAGATTGCAAACCATGGACACCAGATCCGCTCCGAGAGCGCCGGAAAGGGCAGCCACGCTTCCTCCACCGGGAGCTGGCGCATCTGAACCCAGAATTTGGCTGAACTCTTTAATTGATAGATTTACTAACATCTATAACCCCTCCTACTTAATCGCAAGAATATTATTCTCAATAATCTGCTTATAGTCAAAATCAACGAGCTTCAGGAAATACTCAGCGCAATTGATCAGCGCCTCCTGGGGCAGAGTGCCGCAGATCTGCGTGCCAACTGGAACCAGACCATATCTTTTCGCCTCATTTTCTATAACCTGGTAGGCTCTGTAGATGGGGGTCTGGGTTATGTCGAACATGTTCATTGATACGGCAACGTTGTCGTATCCGTCAGGCTTGAAGGCAACGGAACGAATCGTGCTGAAACCGCCGCTGGGGCCTCTGAGCATTTTGGCTATTTTCTTGGCGATGGAAAGATCATCCGTGTTGAGAAGAACATTGATAGCCACAAGATTCCTCTGACCAGCGCTGACAATGGTCGCGCCGGCTGAGGGATGTAGCTTTGCAGGGCCGAGATCGGGCGCTCTCTCCGGGAGATGGGCAACTTCCTTGAGCCCCTCGTACTGGCCTTTTCTAATATAGGCGAGCTCACTTCTTTCGGGAGTTCTCGCGTTCTCTCCGCTGAAGTAGACGGGAACTTCATACTTCTCCCAGACTGCTTTCCCTATCTCTTCTGCCAGCTCAGTGCACTCCTCGAGAGTTATATTCAAAAGGGGGAAAACCGGGATCGTATCCTGTGCGCCTATTCGGGGATGTTTTCCTTCCTGTTTTTCCATATCGATAAGTTCGTAGGATTTGCCAGCCATAGCAAGAAGAGCTTCTTTAAGGGGTTCAGGTTCTCCTATGCATTCTATGACTGTCCTGTTGAAGTCTGCATCGGGAAGGTAGCTTATAAGCTCTACTCCCTTTCTGTTTCTGATCTGATCCACTACGGCTTCGTATACTTCTTTGTCACATCCGTTGCTGAAATTGGGTACAGCATGTACATACTTTTTAACTGCCATTTTCTTTTCCTCCTGTCAGGTCAGGTTCTGAAAACTTCCGTGAAGAAAAAAGGGGGGAGTTACCCCCCCAAGATGATTTTTTCTACGTATCTTTACTTCTTCTTGTATCTCGCCTCGATCTCGTCCATCTCTTCTCTGAAGGTCTTGAGGAGCTCTTTAGCAAACTCAGGATCTTTAGAGAGCTTATAGAACGTCTCGTCAGCCTTTTTGGCGACCAGCTTGAAGGCGTCTCTCTCTTCACTGGTGAGGTCATAGTACTTCTGATCGTCTTTGAAGTCCTTCACCATCATGTCAAGCCGCTCCTGGTTGAGGTCTAACTGAACCTGGTGAATGTAGGGGCGGACCTCTTCAACGGACTTGAGCACGATCTGGCGGATATCCTCGGGAAGAGATTTCATGAAATTAACATTTGCAAGATGCTGCATGACGTACACATTGTGTCTGGAGCCGATGAGAACCTTCTGCACGTCCATGAACTTCATCTCCTGGGTGGTTACAGGAGCGTTTTCCTGAGCTTCAACAATGTTCAGCTGAAGGGCGCTGTAGAGCTCGGTGAATGAAAGGGGGGTGGGATTGGCGCCATAGGCCTTGTAGGTCTCCACAAGAAGCTCGGAGGGCATTACACGAATTTTTACACCCTCAAAATCCTCCGGCTTGTGGATCTCCTTGTTGGCCGACCAGAACATGGCTCCCTCCGCAAAGTAGGCCAGCGCGGTGATGCCTTTTTCCTCATACTTCTTATTCAGCATGTCATTGAGGGCTGTGCTCTCAGCGAGGAAGTCCCTGTTTGCACGGGGGTCATCTGAGAAGAGGAACTGCAGTCCCAGAATCTGGTTCTCAGGGACGATGGAGCTGGACTGACTGGGCCCTGTGAAGCAGAACTCGATAGCGCCGTTGAGGTTCAGCTCGAACATCTCTGTGGGAGTGCCGAGGGTTCCTGAGTGATAGATCTCGAGTTCGATGTCTCCATTGGACTTTTCCTTCAGAAGACGGGCAAACTCCTGGGCGTACATGTCTGCGACACTTCCGGCTATGGTTTCAGTTGCCGCGCGCCACTGATACTTGGGAGCTGCAACCGCTCCGCCTGTAAATACGAAAAGGCAAACAGCAACGAGAGAAACACTGA
>CAYZZX010000042.1:0-15965 GCA_964483085.1 uncultured Synergistaceae bacterium | reverse complement strand
CGGAGGAATGGGGCAGCTCATCGGGCACAGGGCAATGGAGATCACCATCGAAAAGGCAAAAAAATGCGGCATGGCAATGGTCACGGCGCGAAATTCGAATCATTACGGAATTGCGGGATATTACGCAAAAATGGCATGCGACCAGGGGTTGATAGGTGTCAGCTTCACGAACAGCACGGCGATCATGGTCCCCACCTTCGGCCGTATGGCCATGCTGGGAAGCAACCCCATAGCCTGTGCCATGCCCGCAGAGCCCTATCCGTTTTTCTTCGACGCTTCCACCACGGTCGTCACCCGGGGCAAGGTGGAGATTTATAACAAAACCGGAGAGGCGATGCCCGAGGGGTGGGCCCTCGACAAGAATGGTCACCCCACAACGGATGCGCCGGATGTGCTGAAGAATATCGTGGAGAAGAGCGGGGGAGGCATCATGCCCCTTGGAGGCAGCGGAGAAACCCTTGGGAGCCACAAGGGGTACGGTTTCGGGATGCTGTCGGAGATATTCGCGTCAATTCTTTCGTTGGGCACGACGAGCAACCATACTATGCAGGGAAACAAGGCAGGAATCTGCCACAGTTTTGCGGCGATCGACCCTGCTATTTTCGGAGACGCCAGGGACATTAAAGAAGGTCTTTCGAAATTCCTGCAGGAGCTCCGGGACAGCCCCAAGGCGGAGGGACAGGAAAGAATCTATACCCACGGAGAAAAAGAGATTGAGGCATTGACTGAGATGATGAAGAACGGTATTCCAGTCAACGATAACACCATGCTCGAAGTGCTCGATATGTGCGAATTTCTGAAGATGGACTTCTCGGCATATTTCGGCGACTACCGCCCGAAAAAGAATACCGAAATGTACAAGGGAGTTTTTTAAGAGATCATCCTTCAAGGCACGGTGTCAATCCTTTTTGGTCCGGTGGCATTGAGAAGAGGCAGACACCGCTGTTGTGGCCGGCAATTCGGGAGGTGATGAAAGAGATCCGGCAGGTACGACCGGAAGTCCCCTCCGGAGAACGGAGAGGCAACTTACAGGAAAGTCCGGGCCGATTCGCTACTATGTTCAATACGAAAGGGAGGAAATGACAGTGAAGAAAGTTTTTATCGCAGCCTTAGTTGTTCTTGCTCTTGTTCTTGCGGCAGGGCCGATGGTCGGAGGAGCTGAAGCGAAAAGCTACCGCATCAACCTCGCCACAGCCACAACGGGCGGTGCCTATTATCCCATCGGAAACGCCATGGCCTCCATCTGGGGAAAAAATCTCGAGGGCGTTCGGGCCTCTGCCCAGTCCACCGCGGGAACCCCTCAGAACGTCGAACTCATGCGGGATGGAGAAGTGCAGATCGCCATCGGACAGAACGGAATCTGCTACTATGCCTATAACGGCAAGGGAACCTACGAAGGAAAACCTCCCTATACGGATATGCGCGGGATGTTCGTCCTCTATCCCAACGTCATGCACTGGATCGTCCGCAAAGGTTCCGGCATCAACTCCATCGCCGACTTCAAGGATAAAAAGTTCGTGCCCGGCCAGGTGGCCAGCGCCACCGAGGTCAACAGCCGTGAGATGATGGAAGTCTACGGCCTCAACTACATGAAGGACCAGGGAGAAGTCAACGTCAACGCTGACTTCGTGGGGTACAACGAAGCGGTGGATCTTCTGAAGAACAATCAGACCGATGGAACCCATATCGCCGGCGGAGTTCCCACCGCGGCGATCATCGACGTACTCTCCTCGGGCACGGCGGAGCTCATGTCCATCGAAGCGGATAAAATCCAGGAGATCGTGACAAAGTTCCCCTGGTATTTCCCCTTCACCATCAAAGCGGGGAGCTACCCCAACCAGGAGAAGGATATCGAGACCATCGCCCTCGCCAACATCCTCTTCACCGATGCCAAAATTGACGAAGAGCTCATCTACATGCTCACCAAGGCAACCTACGAATATCACGACGATCTTGTCACAGCTCACAAGGCGACGGTCTACACCGTTATCGAGAACTCTCTCAAGGGCATGACCATTCCTCTGCATTCCGGCTCGATCAGATATCTGAAGGAGCAGGGCATCACCGTACCCGATAACCTTATTGTGAAATAGAACAAAAGAACGTCCTGCATTTGACGGGGGAGGGGATTTTTTCTCTTCCCCCAATTGCATATTATGGAGGTTTGACCTGTGACATCTGAAAACAACCCTGTTCAGAATATAGATTCCGAAGCCGCAGCCCTGCAGGCGGCCGAAAAGGTCCTTGAAAAGGTGGACGCGGAATCGCGATTCCGTAAATTCACCGGAAAATGGGGGCTGCTGATCACTCTGATTGCGGTGGCCATGTCCCTGTTCCATCTCTACACCTCGGGCTTCGGCACCCTCATGGCCATGAAACAGAGAAGCGTTCACCTTGCCTTTCTTCTGCTTTTGACCTTTCTTCTTTATCCCGGCACCAGGAGAGCCCCGCGGAAAAGGCCCTCCGTAATCGATTACCTCTGGCTCGCCCTCGCCCTCTCATCAAGCCTCTACATCTTCTTCACCTTCGACGCCTTCAGCATGAGAGGAACGGCCATCGCCATGGACTATGTCATGGGGACGATCCTCGTGGTCTGCGTCCTTGAGGCCACACGGCGCACCGTGGGAAAAGAGCTGATGGTCCTCTCCCTTATCTTCCTCGCCTACGGCTACTGGGGGGAGTATATCCCGGGAGTGCTGGGCCATACGGGGTTCAGCTTCAAACGGATCATCTACCAGCTTTTTCTCTCCTCTGAGGGGATCTTCGGCATCTCCCTCGGCGTCTCGGCCACCTATATCTTCCTGTTCATCCTCTTCGGAGCCTTTCTCACCGAGACGGGGATGGGGCGCTTCATCAAGGACCTTGCCATGTCCCTGGCGGGCAGGACCATTGGCGGCGAGGCCAAGGTCTCCATCGTGGCCAGCGGCCTTATGGGGATGATCAACGGCAGCGCCGTGGGGAACGTGGCGGCCACGGGTACCTTTACCATCCCCCTCATGACGAGTGCAGGGTTTAAACCGGTCTTTGCCTCGGCGGTGGTCGCTGTGGCGGGAACGGGAGGAATGATCATGCCTCCCGTCATGGGTGCAGCATCCTTCATCATGGCGGAGTTCCTCGGAGTGCACTACGCTGTGATCATGCTGGCGGCGGCCATTCCTGCGATTCTCTACTATGTGGCAGAATACTCCGTTATTCATATTGAAGCGGTGAAGATGGGGATGAAGCCCATCCCCCGGGAGAACATCCTCTCCGTCGTCAAGGTGATGCGAGAGCGGGGGCATCTCATGGTCCCCATCATCGTCATCGTCTACCTGCTGCTGATCGGCCGGACCCCTCTCTACGCAGCCTTCTACGGAATTATTTCCTCCATAGGTGTGAGCTTCCTCACGAAGGAGACCCGCCTGACCTGGGCAACCTTTATCCGGGCGATGGAGTCGGGAGCCCGTCAGAGCGTGGGTGTGGGAATCGCCTGCGCGGTGGTGGGCAATATCATCGGCATCACCAACCTCACGGGCCTCGGCCTTGTCCTCGGTGACAATATCGTCTCCCTTGCGGGGGGAAGCATTATCCTCACCAGCTTCCTCACCATGATCGTCTGCATCATCCTCGGCATGGGGCTTCCCACCACGGCATGCTACATCGTCACCGCCACCATCGCCGCCCCTGCCCTCATGAAGCTTGGGGTCAACCCCCTGGCGGCCCACATGTTCGCCTACTATTTCGCCTGTCTGTCGAATTTGACCCCTCCCGTGGCCATAGCCTCCTACGGCGCGGCGGGGCTGTCGGGGCAGAGTCCCTCCGCGGTGGGCTGGACGGGCTTCCGGATCTCCCTTGCCGGATTCCTCATCCCCTTCACCTTCATCTTCAATCCCGATCTGCTGCTCATAGGGAACGACTGGTTCTCCATCGCGATTTCCACCCTGACGAGCCTGGTCGGAGTCATCGCCCTCGCTTCGTCTCTGCAGAACTACCTCTATGTCCCCATGAACATCCTCCAAAGGGCGGGCATGTTTATCGGGGCCGTTCTGCTGATTTTCCCCGGAGTCACCACGGATATAGCCGGTGTGTCCCTTGCTGCCGCCGTTTTCTTCTGGCAGAGAGCCCAACGCCGGAGCGGCTCCCTTCTGCCGGCGGAAGAGAAAGGAGTGTGAACCCCTCATGCAGACTGTGCTGAAATGGGGGAAGGAAGAGATATCCCTGACAATTCCCGATAAAAACGTGCTGGCCGTCCTCGAGCCCACGGGAGGCACACCTCTTCCGGACCTCGGAAGAGCCACGGCGGAGTTGTTGAAAAACCCCACTGCCGGCCCCTCCCTTGAGGAGCTGGTGACGAAACTTGCTCCCCGCTCGGTGGCGATCATCGTCAATGACATGACCCGCTCGACCCCCAGCGCGGAGATGCTGCCTCCTGTTCTCGAAGAACTCGCCCGTCTCGGCGTGCCCTCCGAGGCTGTCACCATCGTCGTCGCCACGGGGACTCACAGGCCCATGACGGACGAGGAGACGGCGGCAACGGTGGGACAAGCCGTCTTCGACCGGTACAGTGTGGAAAACCACGACTGCGACTCTCCGGACCTTCTCTGTCTTGGGACCCTTTCCACGGGGAATGATTTCTGCGTGAATAAGACCGTGGCGGAGGCTGACCTCCGCATCGCCATCGGCGAGGTGCTGCTCCACTACTACGCCGGCTTCGCCGGAGGGCGCAAGAGCATCTTTCCGGGGGTCGCCGGCAGAAAGACCATCATGGAGAACCACCGCAAGATGACCGCCCCCGGAGTCGGCATAGGCGTGGTGGACGGCAATGTCCTCAGCGAGGAGCTCGTCGAGGGGGTGGGAAAGTTCTGCCCGCTGCATTTTATTCTGAACTGCGTCTCGGACAGCTCGAAGCATATTGTTCGAATCGTCGGAGGAGACTGGATGGACGCCTGGAAAGAGGGGATCGCCACCTTCCGGAAATACAACTTCGCCCCCATCTCGAAGAAGGCGGATGTGGTCTTCCTCTCCGCCGGAGGGTATCCCAAGGACATAAACATGTACCAGGCCCACAAGGCCCTCTATATGGCCTCCCGGGCGGTCCGTCCCGGCGGAACTCTCGTCTTCTTCGCCGAGCTGGCGGAGGGATACGGCCACAAGGTCTTCGAGGCATGGTCGAAAAAGGGATTCACGCCCGATGGCGTCATCGCGGCCTTCGAGGAGGATTTCAGTTTCGGTGCCCACAAGCTCTTCTACCTCGCCAAACTTGCCCGGGAATGCCCCATATTGCTCTACTCCCGTTCCAGCGGGGAGGAAACCAGCTCCATGTTCTGCGAAAAAGCGGGCGACCCGAAAGAGATCATCTCCCTTCTTACGGAAAAATACGGCCCGGATTTCACGGCCTACATCATCCCCCAGGGGGGGATCGTTCTTCCTGTACAGGCTTAGGGGGCTAATCGCCCCCTTTTTCTCTTAATAGGGTACAATAAGGTCAAACTGCCGAACCGGAAGGATGTAATTCTTTCCGGTTTTTTTCGGAATATTCTCTCCAGAGGGAGGCGACCTTCTTGCGCCCCATTCACATAGTCTACGTAACGGCAGGAAACGGCCATAGAATGGCAGCGAAAGCCCTTCAAAAATCCTTCGACGGACAGCATATACCCAATGTCATCATGGACCTTCTCGATTTCTCGAGCGATCTTTTCAAATGGTCCTATAGCGACGTGTACGCTTTTGTCAGCGAGCACTCCCACCTTGCGTGCCGTATTATGTACGATCTCACGAACAAGGACAGAGAAGAAAGCATCGTCCTCCGCCTCCTGGAAAAAATATCCCTTGAAAACGTAAAGAAGTTCATGCGCTACATCTCCGAAAACGAGCCGGAAATATGCATCTGCACCCACTTTTTCCCACTGAGCGTTCTTTCCAGAATGAAGGCCGAGGGGATGTACACGGGGGAAATTTATTCGGTCATCACCGATTTCGGCCTTCATAAAATGTGGGTCAACGAGTATGTGGACCGGTATTTCATCCCCAGCGACAGGGTACGCCGGGGGTTGATCGAGTCGGGGGTGCCGGAGGAGAAAATCGTCATGTCAGGAATTCCCGTTCTTCCGAAGTTCGCCCGCCTCGCCCGGAAAAAGCGGACCTTTGAAACCCCTCTATCCCTCCTCTTCGTGACGAGCAGCATTGCAAACGCCCTGGCCCTGGATATCCTTGCCGGCATATTCCGGACGGGACTTCCTCTGAATGTGACTATAGTCACCGGGCGGAACGCCGACCTGCTGGTCGATCTCGAAAAGATCTCCGTTCCTCCGAACATCACGCTGAAGATTCTCGGCTTCGTCGATAATCTCGATGAACTCATGGAAGAGGCGTCCATTCTCATCACGAAGCCCGGGGGGCTGACCGTCAGCGAAGCCCTCTGCGCCGCCGTGCCCATGATCCTCGTGAACCCCATTCCGAAGCAGGAGACGAACAACACGGCCTATCTCCACGAAAAGGGAGCGGGCATCCTCGCCAGCACTGCATTAGATGTGGAGGGACTTCTTCTGGCCTTTGCAGCGGATCCTGCCCTGCTTTCCGCCATGGAGGAGGCAGCCCGGTCCATTGCCTTTCCCCTTGCGGCGGCGGATGTGACAGCCTCGGTTCTTGAAGGGAGTTCTCTCCAGGATCATCTCACCTCCACGACAATGCTGCCTGCCATGGATGAGATCTACGATGCTGATCCCGAGACCGTATAATGAAGTGACCGCCTTTCTGAAACGGAACAAACTGGAGGAGTAGGTGTGGATACGTTGAAAGTAGTACCTGTTTGCGAACTCCATCTTTACCGGGGGCGGACCGCCGATGACGTGCTCTCGGAAGACGGAGCCCTTCTTTTGCCGAAGGGGAGTTCGGTCCCGACAATCCTCACGGCGATTCCCGGAATACAGGACACTCTGCTGTCGTGGAATATTGAGAGTCTTCCCCTCCTGATTAACCACGAGATATCGGAGGGGGAATTTGAGGCGATCGTCCGGGCCGTGGAACCGAAAACGGCTCTCCTTGATCCCGCTCTTGCCGGAAGGGCCATACACCAGGTCGAGGAGGTGTATCAGCGTATTGCCGAGAACAACCCCTCCAAAGAGGGGATCGAAACCCTTTCACGGGAGGCGAAAAACCTCACGGCGGAGGTGCTGCGCTCTCCGCAGATTCTTCTGTGTCTCGGCAAGGTTCGGGATGCGGACGAATATACCTATGTTCATTCCCTCAACGTAGCGCTTCTCTCTGGGTATCTCGCCAATATTCTCCATCCGGGAGATCGTGAGCTGGCGGAGGCCATGACCTTCGGGGGGCTCCTTCATGACCTCGGAAAAGCCCGGGTTTCCCAGGAAGTCCTCAACAAACCGGGGAAGCTCACTCCCGATGAATTTGAAATGATGAAGGGGCACAGCATCCAGGGGATGATCACCGCCGTATCCTCCGGTGTGGAGGACAGGCGGATCCTCTCCATCATCCGCAATCACCATGAACGGTGGTCGGGGGACGGGTACCCCGACGGCCTGCGGGAAAACCGCATCAGCCTCCACGCCAGGATTGCCGCGGTTGCGGACGTCTTTGATGCTCTCACGGCGAAGCGGGTTTATAAGGACCCCATGAGAAGCCGGGAGGCGGTCACCATGATCATCGAATGTTCGGGGAAAAGTTTCGACCCGGCCATCGTCCGGGCCCTGCTCGTCTCCGTGGGGCTCTTTCCTCCGGGAACGACGGTGGAACTCTCCGACGGAAGCCTTGGTGTGGTGACGGGAGCGCGGAGCACGGATATCTACCTTCCTCAGGTGCTGCTCACCGCAGATTCCCTGGGGAGGCGAGCGGAAGGGAACACCATTATCGACCTCGCTCTTCAAAGGGGACTCTTCATCCGGAGGTCTCTTGACGATATCGGAAAGGGTGTCCGGTACGAACTGATGAGGATCTGATCCCTCAGGAAAGCAGGGACTGTTCGATCTCCCGTATTTTCTCCTCGAAGCCGTAGATGGTGGGGTCGATATCGTCCACCGCTCTGTTCAGCTCGTTCATGGACCGGAAGGCATACCCCGAGGGGAGCCGGTTGGCGTATCGCTTGACCTTCAGCAGGGCCTGAAGATAGTTCCGCTCGAAGGGGAGGATCACCTGGGCCGCCATGAGGGCGCTCGGCGGATTTTCCGAGAAGAAGAGAAAAGCCATCTCGAGGTTCTCCTCGATCTCCATCTCCTCGTACCACAGAGCGGCGAGGAACTTCCGAAACCGCTTTTTCTCCCGCCCTCCGACCATCCTCCGCAGGGCCCGGTCGATGCGGCTGAGCCCGGAGCGCAGGATGTTCTGCATAAGGTACGGGTCCCCCTGGGGCCAGGAAAAATTGGAGATGTACTCCCCCTCGTCCTCAAGCAGCACTTCTTTTCTCAGCAGACGGCCCCAGGAGGGGCGCAGAGAGACCGCCGCGGGCTCCGGGTCGGCGGCGACCAGATCCGCAAAGACCTCGCCGGTGGAAAACCCCCGCCGTTCAAAGGGGGAGTTTTTCAGCCAGGTCACGTAGCCGGGATCGAAGAGTCCCTTCCGTCCAGCCCGCCCGGCCATCTGGGAGAACTCGTTCTTCGAAATCGGCCGGTCAGAGTGGTAGTGGACGAGCTGGGCGAAGACCGCCGTCTCCGCCGGAAGGTTTACTCCGAGAGCCAGGGCGTTTGTTCCGCAGACAACGTCGAGAATTCGCTCCCGGAAGGCTGATTCCACCAGCAGCTTTTCCTTGGGGAACATTCCGCCGTGGTAGATCCCCACTCCGTTGAAGAGGGGCTGCTGAATCTTGGGAACCTGGAGGATGGCCGCCAGTTCGAGAAGGCGGGCCCGCTGGGATGCTGAGATCTTGTTGCGGAATTTTGAGGCGAGAAAGGCGAGTTCCATGGCTCCCTTCTGAGAGAAGAGAAAGACGAGGGCATCCTTCAGATTTTCTATACGCGCGGGTTTTCGGGGCGTGAAGATCAGCTCCGTCTCCCGTTTCGTATTTTCATAGAGGCAGAAGTCCCGGCCGGTCACCCGCTCGAGGTATTTCACCACGGAGTCGGCACCGCCGAGGGTGGCCGACATGATGAGCATATCCGTGGAGAAGGCCGTGTTCCGGATGCCGTCGATGTAGGCCCGCGCTCGGTCGGGGTCGTCGAAGATATAGTGGAATTCGTCGACGATCAGCTTCTGCCCGGCGACTCTGGCGTATTTTAAGGAGTAAATCTCCTGGGTGCAGCAGATGATGGGGGCCCCTTCGTTCTTCTTGAAGTCTCCCGTCTCAATCCCCACGTCAAGGCCGAGCCTGCGGAGGTCCATATAGCGCTCGTTGCTCAGGGCTTTTATGGGCGCTGTAAACAGAATTCTACGGCAGTCGGGAGTGCATGCTTTTCCGCTCGTATCAAGAATTCCGGCCCAGAGATACGCCACCAGAGTTTTTCCCGATCCCGTGGGGGCGGAAAGAACGGCATTTTTATCCTGTATTGCCCGAAAGGCCTTGAGCTGCCAGGGGTAGAATGAATACGCATCCAAAGGGCAATCCTCCTCTGCACAGAGTGAAGTTAATGAGAACGTTTAGTCATGGTATCACAAACAGAAGGAGAAAAGCGTGATACTATAGTGGTGAGAGGAGGTGTTCGCCCTGGCAGAATATGACATTGTAGCAGGAGAGAAAGAAGGGCGTGTTTTCGGGCCCCTCATCTATTCCCTTCCGCCCCGGGAACCGTCTCTCTCCCGCAAAAAAGAAGAGGCCTTCTGGAAGCGGGTCGGTGAGGAAGCGGCTGTTGCCGCTGCTGAAGCGGACCTCCCCTTTGAGGCAGTGATGAACTTCCTGAAAAAGGGAAGGAACAGCTCTGGCAAAAGTGTTTGCCTTTACGGCCCCTCTCCGAAAGAAGAGGGCGCATAAGTTCGCAGTTCCTGAAGGTTTCCGTTTTTTTCCGTGAAAAAGGAGGCGGTCCTGATGGAAGATGAAAAGCTCGAATTCAAGGAGGCCCGGATTCTTTCCGAGGAGCTCTCCCGCAGAGACAGGGATTATCTGCCCTCCGATGAGGACGAGATTCTCACGACGGATGAGCTGGAGCAGCTCACCAGGGGAGAGTAATTCTCTCTGCTGAAGAAATCGGGAAGGTGAATTTCGATTCATAGGGCGAAAGCCCGGATCGAATATCGAAGCGGAGGTTGGTTTCGTGACGTGGAGCAGTGCGTTTCAGATCCTGGGAGGAGTGGGGCTTTTCCTCTTCGGCATCAAGCTTATGAGCGAGGCCCTGCAGTATCTTGCCGGAGACAGAATGCGCACCCTCATCGGCTCCCTGACGAAAACGCCCATCCGCGGAGTCTTCATAGGTGCGCTTGTGGCGATGCTCATTCAGAGCAGCAGCGGCACTACTGTCATGACGGTCAGCTTTGTTCATGCGGGGCTCATGACCCTGAAGCAGGCTGTGGGGGTCATCATGGGGGCCAATATCGGAACGACGGTCACGGCCCAGATCGTGGCCTTCAAGGTGAAGGATTTCTCTCTGCCCATCATCGGTCTCGGAGTACTTCTCGTCCTCTTCGGCCGGAGCAAGCGGCAGAAGTACATCGGAAACGGAATGGTGGGGTTCGGCCTTCTCTTCCTGGGGATGCAGACCATGGAGAATTCCATGGCCTTTCTTCGGGACAGAAAGGATCTTTTTCTCGCCTTCAGCTCCAATCCGTTGCTGGGACTTCTCGTTGGTACCGTGGTGACAATGATTGTTCAGGCGAGTTCCGCCACCATCGGCCTCACCATGGCCATGGCGGCCCAGGGGCTTCTCTCCCTTGATGCCGCTATCCCCATTCTTCTGGGCGACAATATCGGCACGACTATCACGGCGGTGCTCGCCTCCCTCGGCTCGAACCGGTCGGCCAAGCAGGCCGCAACCGCCCACGTCCTCTTCAACGTCATCGGGGCTGCCGTTTTTCTTCTCGCCTTTCCTCTCTTCCGGCAGATCATCCTCTCCACATCGGGAGATATAAGCCGGCAGATCGCCAATGCCCACACCATTTTCAATGTGAGCAATACTCTTCTCTTTCTTCCCTTTGCATCGGCCTTCGTCTGGATCGTCCGGCGCATCGTCCCCGACGGTGGTGAGATCGCCATGTCGGGCCCCATTTACCTGGATATGAAGCTCATCGGCGCTTCGTCCGCTGCAGCGGTGGACGCGGTGAAGAAGGAGATCCTCCATATGGGATCCCTGTCCCGCTCAATGCTGCGCGATGTACGGAGGGCCTTCGTGGAGAACGACCCGAAGATGATCGAGTCCGTCGCTGCGACTGAAGGGGGAGTCAACGAAATCAACCGGGCCATCTCCTCCTACGCATCGGAGGTCTGGCAGAAGGGGCTTTCAAGCGAACTTTCTACGGTTCTCGGCTCTTATGTGAACGGCACCGGCGACATTGAACGGATCGGCGACCACTCCACGAATCTCATCGAGCTCTACGAATACAAAGTCGACCACGGCGTGGTCTTTTCGGATCTTGCCATGGAGGAATTCAATGAGATGTTCGATCTGGTGGAGCGGGCGGTGAAGATCTCCCTTGAGTCCCTCGAAGAAGAGAATCCTGCGAAGGCCAGGGAGGTGGACCTCATCGAGGACGAGGTGGACAGAATGGAGACCGAGCTTCGCAAAAACCACATTGCCCGGCTCAACCAGGGGGGCTGCACTCCTCAGGGGGGAGTCATCTTCATCGACATCCTCAGCAACCTGGAAAGGGTCTGCGACCACGCTCACAACCTCTCCTACATCGCCCTGGACATCGCAAGGCTCCATACAAAAAAGTAGGGTCCTCCAGCATCAAAAGCGCCCCTCAACGTCGGATTAATGTCCAACGTCGAGGGCCGCTGTTGATGCTATTCCCGTTCTTTTTCGGGAAGATGTTTCCAGTATTTTTTGGGAAGAAGCTGCCTCTGGAGACGGGGATTCAGCCGGCTTGCTACCGCAGTGGAATCAAAATACCGCCGCCATAGCTCCCGGTAGAATTTTTCGTCAGCGGATAGAGGTATCCCATCCGGAAGAGAAAAGTTGGCTATCCGCCATTCCTTCGGAGCGTAGAGGGCAGCCTTGTCACGTCTTAGATCGTGGATAACCCACCGTTCCGCCCCGAGGCGTCGGGCGAAATGCCCCGCCACGAGAGGCAGAAGATCCGCCTCCGGTTCGAAGGGAGCATAGAGAACCCCTCCGAGGTCCGAGAAGCGGAGAATTCCGAGAAAACGATGCCGTTCCCGAAGGACCTTTCGCCTTCCTTCCATCACCCGCCAGACCCTTTCGTCAGCGAGAAGGGTCTCGATTTTTCTCCCTACCGCCCACCCGAGAGCGTAATAGGAGAAGAGAAGCATCTCCCGCTCCTTTTCGGCTCCGAGGAAGGCGTAGTACCCGGCGTCGAAGGCCCGGGAAGAGAGGCGCTTTTTCAGGGCTTGCCGGACCCCTTCAGCGCGATCGGGGTCGGTGAAGACCTCCCGGGAAGAAAAAAGCCCGGGCATATCATCCTGGCGGGCAGAAAAAATCCCCTCCGGAGCGGCCCCCTCCGCTGCGCATTCAAAGAGAAGGCAGAGAAAACCGTCGAAGGTCCCGTCGTACCTCCAGAGGCTCATGGTCCGAAATCGAAGAACAGCTGTTCAGCATCTCCGCGCCCCTTTTTTCCCGCTGCGAGAAGGGAGGCCAGGGCCTTGCCGTTCCGGGCGGATGGAAATCTTCCCCGGCAAGCTACGAAATGCTGCGCTCTTTTCATGACGACTCCCAGCCGCCGGAGGTCGTCGCCGTCGAGCAGATGTCCCTTTCGGGCCGTTACGATCCTCCGGGCCGACACGACGCCGATGCCCGGCACTCGCAGGAGATCTCTCAGATCAGCCCGGTTTACGTCCACAGGAAAGAAGTCCATATTCCGGAGAGCCCAGGCCGTCTTCGGATCGAGTTGCTCATCCAGGGCGGGGTGTTCGGGGGTGAGGATCTCCTCCGCAGTAAAGCCGTAGAAGCGCAGCAGCCAGTCCGCCTGGTAGATCCGGTGCTCCCTCAGAAGGGGAGGGGATGTCACCGGCGCAGGAAGAAGAGGGTTGGCCGATACGGGGACATAGGCGGAATAGTAGACCCGCTTCAGTCCGTAGCGGCGGTACATCCCCTGGGCAAGCTGGAGGATAGTGAGATCAGACTCGGGGGACGCCCCCACCATAAGCTGGGTGCTCTGCCCCGCCGGAACGAAGGAGGGAATTGGCCTTCTCCGGAGAGATCTGCTCTCATGTCGCTCCTTCAAGGTGTCGCTGATGAACCCCATGGGGCCGAGAATCGACTTTTTAGACTTCTGCGGAGCAAGGGTTAAGAGGCTGGCTTCGGAGGGAAGTTCGATGTTCACGCTCATCCGGTCGACGAGAAGGCCGAGGGCATGGATTAGTGAACTGGATGCCCCGGGTATGGCTTTGGCATGAATGTAGCCGCCGAAGCGGTGCTCCTTCCGGAGGAGGCGGGCAGTGGCGACAAGCCCCGCCATGGTCTCGTCGGGAGAACCGACGACGGCGGAGCTGAGAAAAAGCCCTTCGATATAGTTTCTCCGGTAAAAGTTCATAGTGAGGTCGGCCAGCTCTCCCGGTGTGAAGGAGGCGCGGGGGATGTCGCTGCTCCGGCGGTTCACGCAGTAGGCGCAGTCAAAGACGCAGTCGTTCGAGTAGAGTACCTTCAGAAGAGAGATGCACCGCCCGTCGGCGGACCAGCTGTGGCAGATCCCTCCGAGGGAGGCGTTCCCCACAGCTCCTTTTCGGCCCCGGCTTCCGCTGGAAGAGCAGGAGACGTCGTATTTTGCTCCCTCCGCCAGAATCGCAAGCTTTGTCAATGGCTCCATGAAAGTGCTCCTTTAAAAAGAATACCAGATGTTATCATTATAGAAGGAAGCAGAGAAGATCACAAGGCTACTTCACGAAAAAAATCATGCTTTCAAGCACTTCAGCAGCGGAAGAATGCACCGGGGGCTGCCTTCACCCTGATGGTCCCTTGATCTCAGCCGAAGCAAAAAATTTACTCTTTCAAAGATGATAAAATAAGTGGATGGAGACTCGGGGATTTTTTGATATAATCAATCAGGATATAATCCATAAGAATCAGGAGGAGATAAGGTTTGAAGATGAGGAAGCCGTTGACCTTTCTCCCGGAACATAAGGGGCTTAAGAAAAACGTTTACTTATATGTCCTCCTGATGTTCGTTGTTTTGGCTGTTGCTCTTTTCCTCATGGCACAGTTTGATCTTCGGGCCGTTCGAAAACAGGAGGACTTTCTGAGGGGTCAGCAGCTTCTTTCCGCATCCCTCACGCGCCTCGCATGGGAGGATCAGCTTCAGAGCGTCCGCTTTCAGAGAAGCTTCCTTCTCGACGAAGTCTTTCTCAAAGTCGTCCGCGGAGACATGACTCCTCTTCAGGCGAAGTCAGTCCTCTCTCCCTTCGTGTATAATAACTCGGCCCTGCTCGGATACTGTTTCGTGGGCACGAAAGTAGATGCTCCGCCTCTTCTGATCTCGGCCTACCGGTCGACTCCCTCCGGTAATACAGCATGGGACTTCGTGGAGAGCTTCCGTCAAACCTGTGATTTTCCGCAAGAGGTAACGGACCTCACGGAGAATGATCCGGTCTTTTCCCTGTCGGGAGAGATTCTGATAACCCCTGAACTGAAGCTGATGATACTCGTTGACCCTCTCATCATGTGGGGGACCGTAGCGGGATATCTTCTGACGGTCACTGACCTCTCCCCCTTCATCAATCGCTATGTGCTCCCCATGGTGCGGGAAGCGGATGGTGCGGCCATGGTCATTCACCAGGACGGAACCATTATTCAGCACAAAAGCATGGAGCTTCTCGGAAAAAACCTCAACGACCCCTCCGAAGAATTCCCTGCCGGGCTGAAGGAGGCCTGGCCTTCTCTTAAAAGCGACATGTCGGGAAAGGGAGATTTTTTACTCGCCCGGGAAGTAAGGGAAGCCCCCACGCGAAAGCTCCTGGCCTGGAATTCTCTTCGGATCGGGTCGGAAAGACTGGTCGTCGTCCTCACCTCTTCCGAGGCGGAGATCAACACAGCTCTGTCCGGTCTCCGCATTCAGAGGGATATTCTCGGTCTTTTTCTCGTGCTCTTTCTTCTTTTGCTCACTCTTCTCTATCTGAGAAGACGGAGAGAGCTTGAAGTGCGCAGCAGCGAGTCGGCTTTCCGGTCGATATTCAACAGCGCTGCATCGGCCATAGCAGTTCTCGACAGAGAGGGGCATTTTCTCACGGGGAACTCCCGCTGGGAGGAGATTACAGGACGCTCCCTGGAGGACATTCGAGGAGTTCCCCTTCTCGACCTTGGTTCTCCTCCTTCTCAAGAAGAGGAGGAGACGATCCTCCGGGCCCTCGAGCAGGGGACGGAGTTTCAGCGGGCTGAATTCATCTTTTCAGAAAATAGAGAGATTCCTCTCTGGGCCGACGTCACTCTCAACCGGCTTCAGGGAGAGGGGAATTCTCAAAACCAAGCATATCTCGCCATCGTCACAGATATTACAGGGCTGAAAAATGCTGAGGACCAGTTGAAAAAGAATACCCACCTTCTTGAGCGGCAGAAGATGGAGCTGCAGAAGCAGACCGCAGATCAAGAGATCCTGCTTGCCCTCTTCGCCCAGTTCTCCCGGGCCAAAAACCTGGAAGAGCTCTTCCCCGTCCTCTCCCGCCATCTTCCATATATCTTTTCCTACCGTAATCTTTTTATCTGGCTTCGTTCTCCTGACGATCCGGAGATGTTTGATACCGCTGACCTTTTAGGAGAGATTGAAAAGAGCGGCCAGACCAATTTCCCACAGGAAATGAAGGGGATCATCGGCCAGGTTCTCTCCACAGGGAAGCCCTACCTATCGGGAGATCTTTCCGCCGATCCCTTTTATATTCCCCACTCCTCCGAAGCCCGATCCATAGCATTCGTCCCCGTGGCCTACCGGGGGACCATCTGGGG
>CAYZZX010000041.1:0-16060 GCA_964483085.1 uncultured Synergistaceae bacterium | reverse complement strand
CCCATCATCCCCGAGGCGATGGCGATCTGGTTTGCCATCTTGGCATGCTGTCCGCACCCCGGGCCTCCCTGGAGGACGATCTTCTTCCCCAGGAGCTCAAGGAGAGGGCGGACAGATTCAAAAATCTCCCTCTCTCCTCCGACCATGATGGAAAGGGCGGCCTCCCTGGCCCCCCGGTCCCCCCCCGAGACGGGGGCGTCGAGGACGGGAAGGCCCTTTTCCGCTCCCTCTTCGGCGATCCGGACCGCGAGGGCGGGGCTTGAGGTGGTCATGTCGATCAGGACCGTTCCCGGGCGGGCTCCGCTCAGAAGTCCATCCTCTCCGAGGTAGAGCTCCTCCACGTCCTTCGGATACCCCACGATGGTGATGATCACGTCGCTCTTCTCCGCGAGATCCTTCGGAGTCTCCGCCCAGACCGCTCCGCAGGCGAGAAGATCGAGCCCCTTCTCCTTCGAGCGGTTGTAGATGAGGAGGTCATACCCTCCCTCGAGAATATGCCCCGCCATGCTGTGCCCCATGACGCCGAGGCCGGCGAAGCCCACCACGGAATGCCCTTTTTGAAGTTTCATACAGCCACCTCCGGTAATAATATAATACCCAGAGCACCCTTTGTCGGGTACAATAGAGAAAAGTGCCCGGGAAAACCCATATTCATTCTACCCCCGGGCCTATCGATTGAGAAGGAGGCAGATCCATGAACACGATGGAACGAATTCAGCAGCTGCTCGGAGATGAGGGGAAGTATCTCCTCGAACACAGGTGCGGAACAATCGGGAAGGAGATGCTGACTCTTCCCGGACCGGATTTCGTTGACAGGGTGACGGCAATAACAGACCGTCCCACCCCTGTTCTGGGCTCTCTTTCAACCCTCTTCAATTCAGGACGCCTTGCGGGTACCGGCTATCTCTCCATTCTCCCCGTGGACCAGGGAATTGAGCACACCGCCGGAGCGAGCTTCGCCCCCAACCCGATCTACTTCGACCCGGAGAATATCGTGAAGCTGGCTCTAGAGGCGGGGTGTAACGCCGTGGCGAGCACCTACGGCGTCCTGGCGTCAGTGGCCAGAAAATACGCCCACAAAATCCCCTTCGTCATGAAGATCAACCACAACGAGCTGCTCACCTACCCCAATAAGTACGACCAGATCCTCTTCGCCTCGGTGGAACAGGCCTGGGAGATGGGCGCAGTGGCAGTCGGGGCGACGATCTACTTCGGCAGCGAGGAGTCGAGCAGGCAGATTCAGGAGATCAGCACGGCCTTCGAGATCGCCCATTCCCTCGGCATGGCTACGATTCTGTGGTGCTACCTGAGGAACAACGCCTTCAAGACCGCCGATAAGGACTACCATGTGGCCGCAGACCTCACGGGCCAGGCCAACCATCTCGGCGTCACCATCGGAGCGGACATCATCAAGCAGAAGCTCCCCGAGAACAACGGCGGCTTCACTGCCCTGAAGTTCGGCAAGACGGCGAAGGGGGTCTATGAGAACCTCTCAAGCGACCACCCCATTGACCTTACCCGGTACCAGGTGGCCAACTGCTACATGGGCAGAGCGGGGCTGATCAACTCCGGCGGCGCCTCCGGAGGAGAGAGCGACATTGCCGAGGCGGTCAAGACGGCAGTGATCAACAAGCGGGCCGGAGGAATGGGACTGATCCTCGGCCGGAAGGCCTTCCAGCGCCCCATGAAGGAGGGCGTGGAGGTCATCAACGCCGTTCAGGACGTCTATCTCGCGGATGAGGTGACCATAGCCTAGCTCCGGCTGAACGGGAGGCCTCGAAGAGCCCTTTGAAGAAGGCCCGGACGTTGTCCCCCAGAAGGCGGGTGTTGTAGCCCCCCTCCTGAACGACGAGGACGGGAAGGGCCAGGGATCCGATAAGCCGTCCGTTATTCTCGAAGTCCCGGGCGGCGAGAGACCAGGTTCCCGTGGGGTCCTTCCGGCAGGTGTCCCCTCCGAAGGGGACGACAAGGAAAGCAGCATTGTGTTTTTCGATCCGCCGGACTGCCTTCCGCAGAGCTTCCAGGTAATCCTCGGAAGTGATTTTTTCAGGGAGAGGGACGTTGAGGTTGAAGCCTCGGCCCTCTCCCTCTCCTTTTTCGTCCTCAAACCCTGAGAAGTAGGGGTAGGCGAACCGGGGGTGGCCGTGGATTGAGACGGTCAGGACGTCCTTTCGATTGTTGAAGATGTCCTGGTGGCCGTTGCCGTGATGGTAGTCGATGTCGAGCATGGCCACGGGGCCGAAGGCGGAGAGGTATTCCGCCGCCGCGGAGGCGCTGTTGAAATAGCAGAACCCGCCGAAGAGCCGCCGCTCGGCGTGATGTCCGGGGGGGCGGACCAGGGCGTAGGCCAGATGCCGCCCCTCCAGGAGAGATTGAGCTCCCGAGAGGGCGCAGTCCACGCTTCCCAGTGCCGCGAGGAAGGCGTTTTTATTCAGGGGGGTGAAGGTGTCCATGCAGAAATAGCCAGCTCGCACGGAGAGATCCTGGGGAGGGCGGGCGGCGTTCCGGACGGGGAAGACGTAGGGGTAGACCGACTGTCCGTCGGGCATTGAGAGGCAGACCTTCCGCAGGTAGGAGTAGAATACGGCGCTGTGCACTTTGAGGATGTGCCGTTCGCCGTAGTGGCGGACTTTCTGCTCGGAGAAGAGCCCCGAGGGCTGGATTTTTCTGAGGATGGCCTCCACCCGCACCGGAGCCTCTACATACCCCCGCTCCCGGACATGGTGGATTGCATGGCCGCGGTTGACAAAGAGGGCGATCCGTTCGCTCTCGGGGATGTCGGCGGCGATCTCAAGTTTTGCCGGTGCCGGAAGGTACCGGAGGGGGCGAAGCTTCACGGGATCGTCCGTAAAGGAAGTGACCACCATGCGGATATATTCAGGGGAGCAGAGAGATCCGTACTTCTTGCCGAGGATGGCGGCCACGATGAGCTTCGCCTTCTCCCGCCGGAGGGGTTCGTTCCTTCCGAGACTATCGAAGACGAGATAGGGAGGGTTGTCCCCCCCCGGTTCGAGGGGGGTTTCGTATTTCGTCCCGACGATAGGGGTCGCGCCGTACCGTTCGTAAAAGCGGAGGCGGGCAATGTTCTGCTTTCTCACCGCCTCGTCCCGGCTGAGGGCGGGGTCGTCGGGAAGGCATTCAAAAAATATCCCGATGCAGCCGAGGTCCAGGGCCTCCTTGCGCACCCGCTCGTAGAGAATGCCGCCGAGCCCGCCGCCGGGCTCTCCTCCCGCCACCGCCACATAGTCGAGATAGCAGTATTTCAGGAGGATGTCGTGAAGGACGAGGGCGAACCCCTGGACGTTCCCCACCCCCTTCTCGGCGACAAAGAGCAGGGTCTGGAAGCCGTACTTGATCTGGTTTCGCAGTTTTTCGGGGATGGACTGGACGTCCTCCGGACGCACTCCGGAAAACTGCTCCTTCATGATCTTCCGTACCCCTTCGATGACTCGAACGTTGGCAGGGGAGAGATCGTCAAATATCCTCCGGATGCGGAACACCATGCCTCCTCCTCAGGCGGGACGGCGGGCTTTCCCCGTCCGCTCATCCCAGTCAAGGCGCAGCACCGTCACCGAGGCCAGCTCGGAAGGTGTAAAGACGTGGGAGAAATCCGGGCCCGCACACTTTTTCATCAAGGCCATCATGGACTCACACTTTTCCTCCTCCGATTCGACCACGGAGATCGTGCCGAAGAGCAGAACGCTCCGGTACATCATTCCCCAACCGCAGGCCTGAGGGGAAGTCACGAGCTCCATGTCCGTCTCCGCGGAGAAGCAGGCCCGGGGGTTTTTCCCTATAACATCAAGCTTCCTGCCCTCCCGGGCGCAGTGCAGATAGAGAGCTCCGTTCAGAAGAGCAAAGTTCATGGGCAGAACGTAGGGCGCTCCTTCGTCGCAGAGTCCCAGATGTCCCACGAGGGCCTTGTTCAGAACCTCGTCCATTTCCGCACTGTCTGTCATTTCCCGGTCCTTTCGGCGCATCGGATGTGCCATGATCTGCCTCCTTTTATTGTAAACCTTCCGCCAATGGCAAGAAACAGCCCTTATTCATCTTTTTCCGGACCGCAGATTTCCGCGAGGTGCAGCAGTGCCTCCCGCACCCCTGCGGCCTTCTGTGCGTCCGCGAGGGCAGTGACTCTATCCCCTGCACGGAGGACCGTATCCCCATGGGGCAGGATCTCCTCTCCTGATCGAAAAACACTCACGAGGAGGCACCCCGCCGGAAGATCGGCATTTTGAACTTCCACTCCGTCGAGGAGAGCTCCCGCACAGATATACCCCTCAAGCAGCACCTTTCCATCCCTTTCTCCCTCTTCTTTCCGTCTCCTGAGCAGGCGATTCCTGAGGGATTCATATATGGGCTCCGATCTCAGCAGGTCCGCCGCAGCATGGGCCGCCAGGGCAACGACCGAGACGGGCAGCATCTGGGAGAAGGAGCCCGTCATCTCGATTATCAGGACGATTCCCGTGATGGGAGCCCGGACGACCGCAGCGAAAAAACCCGCCATCCCCGCGAAGAGAAAGTTGATCGACAGGGCCGGGTCCAGCCCGAAGAACTGGGAGGCGGCACTTCCGTACAGGGCACCGAGAGCTGCTCCCAGGGACAGCATGGGAAGAAAGATGCCTCCCGGAGCTCCTGAGCCGAAACACAGGGCCGTGAAGAGGAGCTTGGCTGCAAAGAGAAAGAGCAGTGCTGCAGGGGAATAATTTCCATGGCCGATGCTCTCCACGAGAATCTGGCCGCCCCCGAGGATCTGGGGGAGAAAGAGGCCGACCGCCAGAGCCGCGAGGGCCGGAATGAGGATTTTCAGAAAAAGCGAGATCCTCAGCTTTGCGTAGAAAGCCTGAAAGGAGAGAATGACCCGGCAGAAGAGAACTCCTCCTCCGCCGCACAGGATGCCGAGCAGAAGGAAATGGATATACCCTCCGAGGGGAAGGTACGGATGGGGAGCTACGGGAAAGAACGCCCCGAGCCCGAAGAAGTTTTTTGACACCACATCCGCCGCCAGAGAGGCCGTCATGGCGGCGAGAAGGATAAGAGGAGAAAAGCTCTTGTGCACCTCCTCAAGGACAAAGAGCACTCCTGCAAGGGGGGCGTTGAAGACGGCGGAGATCCCTGCGGCAGCGCCGCAGGTGAGGAACAGCTTTTCCTCCAGCCGGGACGTCTTTTCCAGGCGCGCCGCTCCCTTTCCCACGGCCGCGCCGATCTGGACGGACGGGCCTCCTCGCCCCAGGGACATCCCCATGGCGATAGCGAGGACTCCGCCGACGAATTTTGTCCACAGAACCCGCCAGGAATTCATCGAGATCTGCCCGAGGAGCTCCGCCTCCACCTGGGGTATTCCTCCTCCCCGGGACAGGGGTTCATGCTCCATCAGTTTCGCAATGATCCATGCTCCGGCGCACCAGGCTGCCGCGGTGAGCGGAAGGGGTACAGGAGACGATCCTCCAAGGGCAACGAGGGAAAATCTCTCCGCAAGGCCGAGAAACACCCGGTACAGGGACGCCGCGAACCCGGCAGCGGCACCGACGGCGATTCCCCGGAGGATGAGGACAGCCCGGAAGCGGCCCCCTCCGGTTAAAATACGATAGGAACCCATTGCAGCACCTTCTCAAGGGGCGTTGCCCCTGATCTTTCCGATTCAGCAGGGAACTCCGGAGCGCCGGCAACGGCAAACGGGGCGCTCCGGAATTATTTATTCACTGGAAGAAATACCGCCTTTTTTATTGCTCCGGCTCGAGAAGCTCCTTCACCGCATCAAGGCAATCCCGAATGGGGAGGTTCTGCGGGCACTGCGTCTCGCAGGCACCGCATTTCACGCAGTCGCTTGCCCTCGCTCCGGGCTTCAGGAATATGGAGTAGGTCTCCCGGGCCTTCTCCACGTCGTCGAACATGAAGGCCATGTTGTAGCGGTTGAAGCATTCGGGGATGTTCACCCCGACAGGGCAGGGCATGCAGTACTGGCACCCGGTGCAGCGGACCTTCATCCGATTTTGATACTCCTTTTTCACCCGGCCGACCATCTCCTTCTCGGCCGCTGTGAGGGAGCCGGGCTCCCCTCCCTCGGCGGAGGCGAGGTTGTCCGCAAGGTCTTTCTCCGTGGTCATGCCGCTGAGGACCACCTGCAGCTCCGGTTGGTCCCATATCCAGCGGAGGGCCCATCCGGCGGGAGAGAGCTTCTTCGGAGACTCCTTCCAGATGGCCTGAATATCCTCCGGCACGTTGGCTGCGAGGTTTCCTCCCCGGAGGGGCTCCATGATGACCATGCCGATGTTTTTTTCCGCGACGTACTTCAGCCCCGCGGTGCCGGCCTGGTACTCCGTGTCGAGGAAGTTGTACTGAATCTGGCAGAAATGCCAGGGATAGTCATCGACAATTTTTTTGAACAGCGGAAGCTGGTCGTGAAAGGAGAATCCCGCCCGGCGGATCCGTCCGTCCGAGAGGGCCCGGTCGAGAAAGGCGGCATAGCCGTTGTTCTCCATGATAGCCCACCTGTCCTGGTTGAGGGAATGGAGAAGATAGTAGTCGATAGAGTCCGTCTGGAGCTTTTCAAGCTGTGCGTCGAGAAAACGGTCCATATCGGAAGGGGTCTCCACAAGCCAGCTCGGAAGCTTCGTGGCGAGAAAG
Organism: uncultured Synergistaceae bacterium; assembly: GCA_964483085.1. Lineage (GTDB taxonomy): Bacteria > Synergistota > Synergistia > Synergistales > Aminobacteriaceae > JALHFZ01. The sequence goes on along the minus strand of CAYZZX010000041.1, from coordinate 9,433 downwards.
ACCTTCTCCCGATAGCCTCCCGAGAGGGCTCGTCCCACCACGGGCTCGCTCTCTCCGCCGTGATAGGTCCAGGCAGTGTCAATATAATTGACTCCCGAGTCGATGGCCCTGCGTATCAGGGCGGTGGTCCGGCCTTCATCGATGCCCCCCTCACTGTCGAGGGGAAAGCGCATGCAGCCGAAGCCGAGGATTGAGATCTTGTCGCCCGTCCGGGGCATTGTACGGTAGAGCAAAGGAAAAACCTCCCTTTCAATTCATGGCTGAATCTTTCTTCATATAGAAAAGGAGCATCAGGCCATGCCGGAAGTCCCCTTTCCTTGTACAATTATGCCACAACTTCACAAAAGAGGAGATTTCATGGAAGATCCGATACAAAATCTTTGCTGTTCAATGGTCAAAAAAGCGGAGGAGAACTTTTCAGGCACACTGCGGCTTTTCGGCATGCTTCCAACTTCCCGGATGGAGTTCAGGGACGGGAGCCTCTGCGTCTCCACGGGAGTTTCAATCGCCGACCAGAACTTCGTCTGGGGTTGCCCCGGGGAGGACCTGGAAAGGGGAATCTCCCGGGTTATCTCATTCTTTCAGAAGGAGGAGGTGCCCTTCACCTGGTGGATCAGCCCCTCCACCGATTTCCAGCAGCTCAGGAAAACCCTTGCCCGGAAAGGGCTGAAGGAGCGGTGCGCCCCTCCGGCCATGGCGATGCCCCTCACTCCGGGAGCTTCTTCGGAGGAGCATCCCCCTTCGGTCACGGTCAGGACCGCCTCCAGCCTTGAGGATGCCCGGATCTGGGCCCGATGTTCTCTGAAGGGATTTTCTTCGGGGAGCGAGCATGAGCGGGCCTTTTCAGCCTTTGCGGAGGGCTTTCTTCAAGAGCCCATCGGACAGTCCTTCCGGCTTCTCACACTGCTTTATGAGAAGTCCCCGGCAGCGACCGCCCTGATCTCCCTTACGAAAGAGACCGCCGGACTCTATTTTTTCTCCACCGTACCAGCCTTCCGGCGAAAGGGGCTTGGAAGAATGCTTCTCTCCCGGTGTATCGAAGAGGCCCGCTCAGCTGGCTGCTCTCTGATGACCCTTCAGGCCTCTCCCGACGGCTACCCCCTCTATCTGAAGGCGGGCTTCCGGGAGTGCTTCCGCTTTTCCGTCTTCTCCTCCGACCCGGACGCCTGCTAAAAGTTCAGCCTGCGGACGATCTCGTCCATCTCAGGCTCCGTGATCGTCAGAGCCGGGAGGAAACGGATTCCTCCTCCTGTCACGTTCAGAAGGACCGAGCGGTCGAAGGCCTTTTTACTGACCTCCGCCGGATCTTTCGTGGAGACGCCGATCATGAGGCCTTTTCCCCGTACCTCATCCGCCCAGGGAAGAGCGGCTAGTTTTTTCCGAAGAAGGGCTCCCTTCCGGTCAACCTCTTCAAGCAGGGCCGGAGTGAGATGACGGAGCACGGCCTTTCCTGCCGCAAGGGAGACGGGGTTGGGAGCGAAGGTGGAGCCGTGGTCCCCGGGAGCGAAGGGAGACCAGCCGCAGAAGAGAGCCGCGCCCAGAGGCAGTCCGCCCCCGAGCCCCTTCCCCAGGGTGATGATGTCAGGCTCAAGGCCGAAGTGCTCGAAGGAGAAGAATTTTCCCGTTCTGCCCAGTCCGCCCTGAATTTCGTCTGTCGCAACCACAACGCCCCGCTCCTTCTGGAGCTTCGCCGCCGCGAGGGCGAGATCTTCGGGAATGGGATAGATGCCGGTGTTCCCCTGAATGCATTCGAAAAATATCCCCGCCACTTCGTTCTTCTCGGCGAAATCGAGGAGGGCACGGGCGCTCAGAGGAAGAAAGACGCACCCAGGGATCAGCGGCTCGAAGGGCTGCCTCATGGAGGGCCCCCAGGTGATTGAGAGAGCGCCAAGGGTTCGGCCGTGAAAATTCCCCTCGAAGGAGACGATGGCTCCTTTGCGGTTTTTCTTCACCGCCTTGAGGGCCGCCTCGTTGGCCTCGGTCCCCGAATTGGCGAAATAGACCTCTCCTCTCCTCCCCGTTTTGGACAGGAGGACTTCCGCCACCTCAGAGGCGTCGGGATCGAGGAAGTAATTGGAAAGATGAGCGTACCGTGCGGCCTTCTCTCCTATGGCGCGGACTACGTCGGGGTGGTTATGCCCCAGGGGAAGGACACCGATGCCTCCATAGGTATCGAGAAACTCCCCTTTCGACGTGAAAATTCTGATTCCCTCGGCCCGTTCAACAGTGAGATCGAGGGGGGAATAGACCGGACAGAGCATCATCCCCGGGCCCCCAGTCCGAATTCGTCCACGAGGGCCTGAAGGGCTTCCCCCTCCTGCTCCCGGGGGACGAGAGCGGAGATCTTGATCTCCGAAGTGGTGGTGCCCAGCATTTGAATGTCCTTCCGGCTCAGAGCGGTGAAGAACCGTGCCGCCACGCCGGGGGCCGACTTCATTCCCACTCCGACAGCGGAGACCTTGGAGACGTCCCGGTCCTCCGCAACGGCCCACCCCTCCCAGGGAGCAAGGGTGGATTTCACCGTCTCAAGGACAGCTTTGCCTCCGGCGTCCACCACCGTGAAGGTGAGGTGGGAGTGACCGTTTTCATTCACCGTGGAGATCATGTCCACATTCACGCCCCGCTCCGCCAGCTCCCGGAAGAGGGCGCTCATGGCCTCCATGGAGCCGGGCATCCGGGCGATATTGATCCGCATCTGGTTACTGTCGGCGGTCACCCCCGTGACCACGGGCTGTTCGAGCCATTCTGGCAGGGTATTCACCACATTCGTCCCCCTTTCATCGGAGAAGGCGGAGGCGCAGTAGAGCCTCACGGAATATTTTTTGGCGATCTCCACCGCCCGGGAGTGAAGGACCTTCGCTCCGAGGGAGGAGAGTTCGAGCATTTCGTCGAAGGTGATGTACTCGAGCTTTCGGGCATTCTTCACGGCGTGGGGGTCGCAGGTGTAGATGCCGTCCACGTCGCTGTAGATCTCGCAGGGACAGCCGCACTTCGCGGCGATGGCCACCGCTGAAGTATCCGACCCGCCCCGGCCGAGGGTGGTCACATCCCCTTCAGGATTGATCCCCTGAAAGCCCGTGACGACCAGCACATCCCGGGAATCGAGAAGGCTCCTGAGCTTGCCGAGGTTCATATCCACGATCCGGGCGTTGTTGAAGCTGCCAGTGGTGGCCATCTCGAGCTGAAAGGCGTTGCACGACATGGCTGCCACCCCCAGATCATCCAGGGCCATGGCCAACAGGGCCGAGCTGACCTGCTCTCCCGTGGAGAGGAGCATATCCATCTCCCGGGGGGAGGGGGAGGACGAAACCTCCCCCCCGAGGGCGATAAGGGCGTTTGTGGACTTGCCCATGGCAGAGACTACCACCACCAGCTTTTTCCCTTCATCTACCCTTCGCTTTATCTTCCCGGCCACATACCGGATCTTCTCCGGAGTGGCCACGGATGAACCGCCGTATTTCTGTACCAGCACGCTCTATCGCTCCTCTGCCGCTCTACTTGAGATTCCGGAGGTCCTGAACGATCTCCGTCTTGGACTCCGTCCTGGCGTCCACATCCTTGATGACCCTTGCGGGGGACCCCGCCACCACAGTGCGGGGGGGGACATCCTTCGTCACTATGGCCCCGGCGGCCACAACGGCCCCCGTACCAATCCGGACCCCTTCGAGGATCACGGCATTGGCGCCGACGAGGACCTTGTCCTCGATGATCACGGGGGTCGCACTGGGAGGCTCGATCACTCCCGCCACCACAGTTCCCGCACCAATGTGGCAGTCGGCGCCGATCTGGGCTCTTCCGCCCACCACGGCGTTCATGTCGATCATGGTCCGTTCACCGATCACGGCGCCGATGTTGATCACGGCGCCCATCATGATGACGGCGCCCTTCTGCACGTCTACCATGTCACGGATCACTGCACCGGGCTCAATTCTGGCCTCGTATTTCGTCAGGTCCGCCAGGGGGACGGCCGAATTTCTTGCTGTCGTCTCAATGGCGAAGGAGGTGATCCGCTCAGCATGTTCTTCCAGCAGCCCCTCGATCTCACTCCGGTCGCCCAGCAGAACGCCGAAATCTTTTCCGCCGACGAAGGTCACCCCTTCCGCGGTCAAGCCGTTGAGATCGCCGGCGATGAAGGCCCGGGCGGGAGTTTTCTTCTTCGATTCCTTGATAAGCTTTATGATCTCCTCTGTCCGCATGTCAGAACCTCCTCGAAGGAATATACTCCGGGCTGGGCCGAAAGGATGAACTCCGCGGCCTTCAGGGCACCGAGGGCGAAGACGCTCCGGGAGAGGGCCCGATGGGTCAGGGTCACCATCTCCCCCTCGTTCGCGAAATAGACGGAATGGTCACCGGGGACGCCTCCCAGGCGAAGAGAATGGCTCGGGCAGTCCCGCCCTAACGCATCCCGAAGCAGAATTGCGGTCCCCGAAGGGGCATCCTTCTTCTTGTTGTGATGGCTCTCGCAGATCTCGGCGTCCCAGTCGGCGAAGAGGGGGGCGTAGTCCCGCAGGATCATCTTGAGAAGGGTGACACCGGCGGCAAAATTCGAGCTCTGTACTACCGCCACGGCCGATCCGAGCCCTCGTACCTCCTCGAGCTGTGCGGCGGAAAGCCCGGTGGTGCCTATGACGAGAGGGCAGGAGAAGCGCCGAACCGCCTCGAGGGTCTTCTCAAGGGCTCCGGGAAGGGAGAAATCGAGCAGAACCTCCGGGTTTTCCGTGAAAGTCTCGCCGTCCACGTCGAGGGCGAAGACGAGGTCATGGGAGGAGAAGACCTTCCGGATCTCCCCTCCCATCCGGCCCGACGCTCCGGTAAGACCGTACTTCAAAGCGCCACCCCGCACTCCTTCATGGAGGCATCGACCACGGCCATGCACTTCTCCGAGGCGGTCACCAGGGGAAGGCGGAGTTCGTTGCGGCAGAAGCCGAGGCGGCTCACTGCATACTTCACGGGGACGGGGTTCGTCTCCATGAAAAGATCCTTCATCATCGGGAAGATGCGGGAATGGATCTCCCGGGCCTTCTCCACCTCTCCGGCGAGGGCGAGGCGGACCATATCCGAGGTCTCTCTCGGCATGACATTCGACAGCACGGAGATCACACCGTCGCCGCCGCTGTTCACGAGATGGAAGGCCTGATCGTCGTTGCCCGAAAGGATGGCAAAATCAGGGCGCTCCTTCTTGATTCTGCGGACGAGGGTGTCGATCTGGGACAGGTCGCCGGAGGCTTCCTTGATGCCCGTAATATTGGCGATTTTGCTGAGACGGTAGACCGTCTCGGGGAGGATATTCGATCCCGTCCGCCCCGGAACGTTGTAGATGATCAGGGGGATTTTGATGCTTTCGGCCACTGCCTTGAAATGCTGATAGAGCCCCTCCTGGGGAGGCTTGTTGTAGTAGGGAGTCACCACGAGGACGCCGTCCGCTCCGAGGGACTCCGCCTGCCGGGACAGGGCGATGGTGTGCTCTGTGGAGTTCGAACCCGTTCCGATCACCACGGGAACCCTTCCCGCCGCCGTCTTTTTGGCGAAGGTTATCATCTCTTCCCGCTCATCCGCCGTCACCGTGGGGCTCTCCCCCGTCGTCCCGAGGACGACGAGACACTCCACGCCCCCCTCGATCTGCCAGTTCAGAAATCTCCCGAAGCTCTCGTAATCCACTCTGCCGTCCTTAAAGGGAGTTACAACCGCTGTGCCTGTTCCTGAAAACATCTCACGACACCTCCTGTTTATTCTCGAACTCCGCATAGAAAAAAAGACCCGCCCCGAAAAGGGACGAGTCATGCGCTCGCGGTACCACCCTGATTGGGCATTTATGGAACAATGCCCCGCTCGGGCCCTATGACGGAGGCCCCGGCCGAAAATGTACTCCGGAATTTCCGCGAAGTGTATCGCGGTTTCCTTTCCATTTCAGCTCACCGGGCTTTGAGCCTCAACACCTCGGCGGGAACGCCTCTCAGCCGCTGAACGTTCCTCTCTGTCGCCGGATTTCCTGTCTCTGGCATCCCGGATCATCGCTTTTCTGATATATCCTGATATATTAGGCACTCTTCACAGATTTGTCAACCTGTCGCTTGCGGATTTGTTGTTAACCAGTGATTCCTTCACCCCCTCCCTCCGGGTGAAGGGTACTGGTAAAATAGGAGGATGAGATACTCCATGACGCAGCAGGAACGTAAACGCATCACGTCGAGGGGCAGTTTTCTCTATTATTCTTCCTCTTCCTCGGTCTGGCCGCAACAGCACTCGCAGCCGCCGGACTCCTCGGCGTAAGCCTCGAGAAACATGTTGTCCAGGTTCTCGAGACCGGAGCTGAAGACTCCGTGGACTATTTCCATCGTCTCTTCTCCAGCCGCCGGGTCGGTAAAATCGAAGACGGCCTCCCACTCGGCGAAGGTTTCGTCGGTCGCAGTGATCGGCGAGAGCTTCAGGGTGGCGATGTAATTTTCCAGCTTCATCCCTGTCTCCAGAATCGTGTAGGTGACCGAGCAGTCCATGTCCGACAGCGAGAGGAGCTGCTCGCGCATCCACTCGTCGTTCGCAAGCTGAAAGTGGCGCACGCTCCCTATGCACGCCTCACAGTCGGGAGAGCAGGCGTCCTCCAGCTCACTCGCCTTGATGCCGGGGTGCCAGTTCGGCAGGCCGTTGAAGTCGCGGATAACTTCCCACGCTATCTCCAGAGGGGCGGAGAGTATGGTGCTGTAGTAGACTCTTGGCATATTCTTTTCCTCCTCAGAATGTGATCTTCTTGAACGCTTCAGTCTGATTCTTGATGGCCGTTTCGGTCGGCAGCCGTTCCATGGAGCTGGCACCGTAGAAACCATTTACGTGCTTGCTGTGCTTCAGTATGTACGAGGCGTCCTCGGGCATGGCGATAGGGCCGCCGTGGCAGAGGACGATCACGTCGGAGCGGACCTTCTTCGCAGCCTCCGCCCACTTGTCGATGAGAGGTGCGCACTCCTCAAGGGTCTTGGCGGTCTTTGCGCCGATGGAGCCCTTTGTGGTCAGCCCCATGTGGCAGACGAGGATATCCGCCCCCGCCTCCGTCATGGCGACGGCGTCCTCCTCGCTGAAGACATAGGGGGTGGTGAGAAGATCTCGCTCGTGGGCGGCGCGGATGGCCTCCACTTCGAGACCGTACCCCATGCCGGTCTCCTCAAGGTTGGCCCGGAAGACACCGTCGATGAGGCCGACCGTCGGAAAGTTCTGCACCCCGGCGAAGCCCAGGGTGATCAGTTCGTCGAAGTATTTGTCCCAGATCGTGAAGGGGTCGGTACCGTTGATCCCGGCGAGGACGGGCGTCTTCTTCACCACTGGAAGGACTTCGTACGCCATCTCTTTAACGATATCGTTCGCGTTGCCGTAGGCGAGGAGTCCGGCGAGGGATCCGCGCCCCGCCATGCGGTAGCGTCCCGAGTTATAGATGACGATGAGGTCGATACCGCCCGCTTCCTCCCACTTCGCGGAGATGCCGGTCCCCGCGCCGCCGCCGATGATCGGCTCTCGCCGCTTCGCCATGCCGTTAAATTTCGCCATAAGCTCCGAGCGTGTCGGTCGTTTCATCAGTGACCCCTTCCTTTCGTTACGGATTAATCTCACGGAAGTTCTCCACGAGCGCCGCGGCGAACTCCGGATCGTTGACGTGCATGGGGAGCTTCACAAGACGGCGTGTGCCGGTCTGCTGAACGGTCTTCTCCAGTGCGGCGAAGAGGGCCTCGTTCGCCTCGGGCCAGTAAAAGGGCTGCCCGGGGGCGTCGATCATAGAAACGCCCTTCATCGGGAGCAGGAAGCGCACGGGGCCGTCCATGGCGTTCAGCTTTTCGCCGATCCACTGGCCCATGAGAGCGTTCTCCTCCGGAGTGGTGCGCATCAGGGTGACCTGGGGGTTATGGACGTAGAGTGTGCGGTTTTTGTACTTCTCCGGCACGGTCTCCATGGCACCGAAGTTCACCATGTCAAGGGCGCCGACCGAACCGACATAGGGGATACCCGTCCGGGCAAAGGCGCCGAGGCGGTCCTCGCCCGCGGTGAGAACCCCGCCCATAAGGTGGTCACATATCTCGGTAGTCGTCGAGTCGATGACGCACTTCATCATTCCGGAGTCCACCAGCTTTTCGAAGGACTGGCCGCCCGCACCGGTGGCGTGGAATACGAGGCAGTCGAACTCGTTCTCGAGGGAGTGGCGCACCATGTCCACGCACGGCGTCGTCACGCCGAACATCGTCATGCCGAGCAGCGGCCTGTCCTCTCCCGGAGGAACCGATCCCTTCACCATTCCGGCGAGAGCGTTGGCCGCATTCGCCAGGACGACCCGCGAGACGCGGTTGATCCCGGCGACGTCGGTGACGGAGTACATCATGGCGATGTCGTTGGGGCCGACATAGGGCGCCACGTTCCCCGACGCCATGGTGGAGACCATGATCTTGGGTGTCCCGAGAGGCAGCATCCGCATACCCGATGTGACGATGAATGTGCCCCCTGAACCTCCGAGGCCGATGATGCCGCCGAGGTCTTCCCGCCCGGGGAGAAAGGTTGCAAGGGCCTCAGCCATGGCCGCCACCGCCTCCCCTCGCTCCTTTGACGAATCGAGGAAGGAAGGGTTCGAGGGGTGGAAAGCGGCAACCTCTCGGTTCGATATGTCCACAGGGTGATCGTGGGGCTTCGTCCCCACATCCACGAGGAGTGCTTCGACGCCTGATTGCCGGATGATATCAGCCACAAACTTCAGTTCCTCGAACTTCGTGTCGCACGTTCCCACTACATAGGCTTTCTTCATTCCGTCCTCCTTTGGTTCTATCGCAGGATGCCCCGTCTTCGGGGAAGTAATAGCGTTACAAGTATACTCTCAGGAGAGCTTGGGGTGCAATTTTGAGGCTGAAAAATTAATGCGCAAAAAATATTGACGCTACCAAAACGAGCAAGGCACCCTACGTTGTCATTTCGCAGGGTGCCTTGCTCATTATTACTTTTCAGCTCACAGACAAAGTGGAGCTTGAAATATCAAAGGAGACTATTTCTTATATCCGCATTTAGGGCACACGCCCTGCTCGTTTAACGAAATGCCGCAGAGGGGACAACGGTCTAGAGTATCCTTTTGGGGCTCGTATTCTTCTGTAGCGCCATTTACTCCGCTTGTAAACGTGATTTTAACTATATTCAGTTTATCTTTCAGCAAATCGTAAACTATTTTTATCATACCTTCAACGGTCATGGTTTCTTTCGTAACAACCAGACGACATTCCGGATAGGCTGTTGCAAGCTCCGTTTTAAAAGCTGGGCCCTTTTGCTTATTCGTTGGTGCTCCATCCTTAATGCCCTGCGCTTCGTAAACACCCAGAATCGCGGGAAGCAATGGATCATCTTCCCTTAAAATGAGAGCATGGTCAAAGTTTTGTAAAACTTCCCAAGCAGTTTTGTTAATTTCATTACAAGGGAA
>CAYZZX010000040.1:0-16165 GCA_964483085.1 uncultured Synergistaceae bacterium | reverse complement strand
GCCTTCGCCCTGCTGATCTTCGCCCCCATTCACCCCGCCTTCGTCGTTGTGATGGGAGCGGTCGCGGGAGTGCTGCTGAAGCTGTAGCAAGCGATTCGTTCATTACAAACCATCTTCCGGAAGAGTGGAAAGGAGAAACTAAATGGAGGCAGTTCTCGCTCTTTTTTGGTCATTTTTGAAAATCGGCACCGTGGGGTATGGAGGAGGCCCCTCCATGATCCCTCTGATCCTGGAGGAGGTGGTGAACCTCCGGCAGTGGATGAACGTGGAGAGCTTCATGGACATCCTCGCCATCGGAAACGCCCTCCCCGGGCCCATCGCGACGAAAATGTCGGTGGTCATCGGCTACGACGTGGCGGGCCCCCTCGGGGCCGTGGCGGCCCTGATGGGGACGATCCTCCCCGGCCTTATCGCCATCGTGCTGCTGCTGCGCTTCGTGGCGTACATCAGCGGAAATCCGAGGGTGGCCAGTATGCTGAAGGGGCTGCGCCCCGTTGTGGTGGCCATGCTCGCCTTCGCCGCCTGGGATATGTCCTTCAGTTCCTTCGCAGGCCCCGCCACCTGGATCATCGGCGCGGTGACCCTTCTGCTGATGATCAGGACGAAAATTCACCCCGCCCTCTTCGTCGTGGCTGGCGCGGCAGCGGGAGCCCTCCTCAGGCTGTAGGCTTCAGAAAGCGGTCAAACCACTCGGTCATCCTCCGCAGGCGGGTGAGCCGGGGACGGGGGCGGCCGCTTCTGCTGAGCTCGTGGTTCTCCCCCTTGAAGACGCAGATCTCCGTCTCCACGCCGTGGAGCTTCAGGGCGGTGAACATCTGCAAACCCTGGGTGAGTTCGCACCGGTGGTCCTCCTCGGAGTGGATGAAGAGGGTGGGGGTTTTCACTCGGTCGGCGTACTTGAGGGGGGAGTGCCACCAGAGCTTGTCCATGCCGCTCCAGATGTCTGCCCCCTGCTGGTCGGGGACGAAGTAGTAGCCGATGTCCGAGATGCCCATCTTCGAGATCCAGTTGCTGATGCTCCGCTGGGCGACCGCCGTCTGAAACCGGTCGGTGTGGCCGATGATCCAGTTCGTCATGTAGCCGCCGTAGGACCCCCCGGTCACGCCGAGCTTTTCGCGGTCCACGAAGGGGAGGTTCTCCACGATCCAGTCGGTGAAGATCATGAGGTCGTCATAGTCCACCGTGCCGTATTTGCCCCGCAGGTCGTCGAAGGGGTTCCCCCTCCCGTCGCTCCCCCTTGGGTTGCAGTAGAAGACGCAGTACCCCTGAGCCGCCCAGTACTGCATCTCGTGGAAGAAGACGTCGCCGTAGGAGAACTTCGGCCCTCCGTGGATATTGAGGATGCCGGGGTATTTCCTCCCGTCTTCAAACCCGATAGGCTTCATATACCATCCGTCCAGGGGCTCCCCCGTTCCGTTGTCCACCCTCACGTGCACCGGCTCGGAGAGAAGGCACTCCTCCTCAAGCCAGCCGTTGAAGTTCGTGAGCCGCCGTTCCGTTCCATTTTCCACGAGGTAGAGCTCCTCAAGGGCCAGCCCCTTCATCCCCACCACGGCGGCCCGGCCGTCCTGTACGCGCCAGTCGTCGACGGAGGAGAGCTCCCGGGTGACCTGTTTGATGGCCCCGCTCCTGTCGAGGGTATGGAGATGGGAGGTATAGTTGTCCGTGGAGACGAACCATGCCCTGCCGCCGCTGACGGAGAAGGCGAGGTTGAGGTCGGTGCAGCCGTAGCGGCAGTCGGACCCCACGGAGTTCCGCAGCCCCCGGTCGAGATCCGGGGTCAGGGGAAGAAGAGTGCCGTCCTTCAGAAGATAGAACTTCACGTTTTCGTTGATCCCCCAGGTCTTCAGGTCGCTCCCCGTCAGGAGGACCTCCCCGTCCATCCATCCGGCCCATTTGCAGCAGAAGTCCGTGCCGGGAAGAAGCTCTTCTGACTTTCCGGCAGTCAGATCGATCTCGAAGAGGGCATTGTATCGCCCCTTCACTGAGGCGAAGCGGGGCCCCCAGGCGAGGACCCGGTCCCGATCGGGGGAGAGAACGTAGTTTTCCACGTCCATGTCTTCGGGGGTGAGAAGCTTCTCCTCCCAGTCGGGGGAGTAGCTGACAAGCCCCTTCTTCTTCTGCCCGGTGAACCCTTTGCCGTTGGAGCAGAAGGGGATCTGGCTGAAGCAGTACATTTCCGCCTCGTAGGGGTTGTCGAGGGGGGGCTCGAAGACGCCGAGGGCCAGAAGGATTCCGTCCGCGGCAAGGGAGAGGGATGAGAGAGGGCGGTCAACGATTCGCCAGGGGAGGGCCTCTCCGCCGGCGATGTCGATGGTATAGAGGGCCGTCTCAGTCTTCTTCCCCTCTTTTCTGTCGCTGGCGAAGAGGAGGGACCGGCCGTCCCCCTTCCAGGTGAAGGATTTTTCCTTCCCCGAGGAGGTCAGGGGACGGACTTCCTCGCTGGCTATGTCGCAGAGCCATATATCGGAGGTGTAGCAGTTGTCGTCGTAATTGCCCCGGTGGACGAGAAAGGCGATTTTGTCCCCCCGGGGGGAGAACTGGGGAGCGGAGAGAAACCGGTACCGGAGCAGATCGGTGAGTTCGACGGGCTTTTTCATTATTATGAAGTCTCCTTTTGGAAGATAGGCGGTGAGGCGCGATAGAAGGTTATCCCCCTCCGACGATGGGGAAGATGGCCACTTCATCTCCGTCGGAGAGGGGGGTGGCCAGTCCGCCCGTGGAGGAGATGTGCATTCCATTGACGAGGATGGTTATTTCGTCTGCGAGTTCCTCTCCGTCGAAAATTTTTTCCTGCAAGGGGATACCGTACCGCTGGAAGAGAAGGCGAAGAAGATCACCCACGGCAGCGGTTTTTTCAACCCGTATTTCCTTTTCTCCGGTTAGGTCACGGATCGTGGCGAAGAACTCTACTTGTATCATTCTTTTATTCTATCCGAGTCTCCCCTCTATTTCCAGAGAGAAAAAATAGAAAATACACCCAGTCCTCTGCCATCGGGAGGGCTGAAAGAGTATAATTTCAGGAGAAGATGGAGGAGGGAGAGCACGTGGATTGGTTTGACCCTGTGGGGAGGACGGCTGAACGGATCGGAGCGTGGAAGGTGGTCTCGTACCGGACGCTGAGAGAGGCTGCCGCCGAGGCGGGGTTGAGTTCCCCCGAAGGGGAGATCTACTGCCTCGCGAGGGGGTTTGTTCCTTCCCGGTATCTCCGGTCCATGGGGACCCTGGGACCGGATGGGCAAATTGCCCTTCTGCTGGCCTCCGTCGCTGTTATTGGATGCGGCGGCCTGGGAGGGTATGCGGCGGAGATTCTGGCTCGGGCAGGAGTCGGGCGGCTCGTCCTCGTGGACAGCGATGTCTTCGACGAGTCGAACCTGAACCGGCAGCTTCTGGCCACGGAGAAGACCATCGGAATATCGAAGGCCAGGGAAGCGGCCCGGAGGGTTGAGGAGATCAACGGTTCGGTGATAGTGGAGGAGCGGCAGTGCCGGTTCGACGACTTTTCGGCCGAGGGGATTTTAGACGGTATCGATGTCGCCCTTGACTGCCTCGACAGCCTCTCCTCCCGGCGGACTCTTTATGCCCGGTGCGGTGAGCGGGATATCCCTGTGGTCTCAGGGGCAATCGGAGGCTTCTGGGGGCAGGTGGGCGTCGTGTTGCCGGATGGACCGTCCATGGCGGATTTTTTCCCCGGTGAGAAGGACCACGGAGAGGAGAAGGAGCTTGGAAATCCACCCTTCACGCCAGCAGTGGTGGCGGCTCTCGAGTGCGCTCAGGCTATCAAGCTGATCACTGGAAAGGGGTCAGTGCTCAGCGGAGCTTTTCTCTGGATGGATCTGAAGGAGGACGAGTTTTCCCGCCTTTCTCTGAAAAGTCGGGATCAGTCAGACTGAGGGAGCCCCGAAGAAGGGGGAGAGGGCAGTTTCCACTCCTTCGCGAGACGTTCGAGCATGCTGTCCATCTCTGCGAAAAAAGAGCGAAGTTCCCCGGAGGTTACAGTTGAGCAGTCAATTTCCGAGACAATCTTCATTATGCGGTCCTCGCCGAGGTAGGCCAGGTTGCCCTTTATCCGGTGGCAAAGCCCTTTCATAGACTCAAGATCATTCTCCGCAAGAGCTTTTTTCATATCTTCCAAAAGGGGCGGCGTGATTCGGAGAAATTCCCCCACGATCTGGCGGGCAAAGGCTTCATTCCCCTCCGTGAAGGAGAGTATTTTTTCTCTGGAAGAAGCGGGAGGTGCAGAATCCATACCGTTGCAACAGCTCATGTCAACTTCCGGACCAGAGCGTACCGCTTCACTGGGCGACCGACGGCGCGGTACTCAAAGCGCGTTTCCACAAGGCCCATCTCAAGAAGATATTCGAGATACCGCCGGGCCGTAGATCGGGATATAGAGGTTTCAGTGGCAATCTCCTCAGCGGAGCTGTTGGGTGCGGAGGAGATTCCGCGCACAATGAGCTCGAGGGTCTCCTTCTGAAGGCCCTTGGGTAGGTTTTTATCGGAAAGAAGTTTTTCTTTACTGAAGGGAATTTCAAAAAGAGCATCAAGAGTCTCCTGGGATGCGTCTTCCATCGGGGCAGGAAGGAGGGCCTTGTGGCTGAGATAGGACTGAAGAGAGGCCCGGAAGCGCCGAAAAGAATAGGGCTTGATCATGTAGTCGAAGGCGCCGAGCTTGCGGGCGGTATTGACGATTTCCCCCTTTTTTCCGGCGGAGATGAGAATGACGTCAGCATTCTGGCCTTTTTCCCTTAGAATTTTAAGGGCCTCAAGGCCGTTCAGCCGGGGCATATAGATATCCATGATGATGAGATCCGCAGAAGATCCATCGAAGAAATCCACAAGCTGCTGTCCGTCCGAGACCGTAGCGACGATCTCGAACCCCTCCATCTGAGAAAGAGCCTGCACGTGAAGGCTTAATACCATAGGATCATCTTCGGCTATGAGTACCTTGACGGGTCTCACTTGAACCATAACTTCATCTTCCCCTTTCGAAACTCCCCCAATTCATTATACGTTGTTATCAACAAAGAGTAAACAATTTGAAAGGTTGTAACTTAAAGTGAGTTTATGACCGGTGATAAAACACAAAGGACTAAAAGATCTCAACAGACAAAATCTTGTGCAATATTTCAAGAGCATTCATAATGCAGACGTACAAAAACAAACTCCGTTCGGTTGATGAACTTCCCCACGCACAGGTCACGAGGAAAAGGGTTGCCCCGACCCGCTTCTTCGTGACCCTCTTATTTTCAGTATATAACGTACCCTTCATTATAGCACAATTCTGTTACTTCCTTCCCCTTGACAGAAAAAGGCCCCGAAGGCATCATTGACGGGCTGAAGGGAGGAGAAGAAATGCAGTTTTTTGCCGTATCCGTCGCTCCGTGGATACTCTACGGATGCTCAATAGTGCTCGTGCCCCTGGGTATCCGGCGATTCCGAATGGGGAATCCACTGAAAGGCTTTCTCGATCTTCTCGGCGCAGGGGTCATCGCCGTCATGGCCTGGACGCTCCAAAATCCCTGAGGGCGATTCACCTTGTTCTGTATGAAGCTTTTTCAGCAGTTCCTGCGATGTTTTTTGCCTCTTCTGTGATACACTTTTCTCTGTTTTGTTTCGGCTTCGCATACAATAATATTCAGGGAGGAATTTTTTAATGAATCGAGTCCGTAATCTGTTGTGCGCTTCCTTTGCTGTGCTTCTTCTTCTGGGTTCTACCGCTGGAGCGGTGGAGACAAAGGCCGATCCGGCCCCCGAATCGAAGGAGATGCCCGTAGTTCAGAAAACAGTACCGTCTCCTGAAACCGTCATGGCCGTTGTCGACGGAACTGAGATTAAACTGAAGGATGTGTATGACATCCTCGGCCGCCTTGACCCCCAGCGGGCTGCCATGTATGACAACGAACCCGGACATCGGGCGATCCTTGAAGAACTGATCAATATGGAGCTTTTCTACCGGTATGGTCAGGAAAATAAGGTCTCGGCCAATCCGGAATTCGAGCGGAATCTCGAGAACATGAAAAAAGACCTCACCCGGAAGTTCGCCATCGATACCCTTCTGGAGGGCGTGGCCGTTACCGATGAAGAGGTTGCCGCATACTACGAGAAGAATAAGGACCAGTTTGAAGTTCCCGAGAGCTTTCGGGCAAGCCATATCCTCGTGAGCGATGACGTGGAGATGAAAAAAGTGCAGGAAGATCTGAAGGGCGGCATGTCCTTCGAAGATGCGGCAAAAAATTATTCCACCTGCCCGTCGAAAGAGCAGGGGGGCGATCTTGGCGTCTTCACGGAGGGCGATGTGGTCGCCGAGTTCTATGCGGCGGCCTCCACCATGAAAGTCGGAGAGACCACCCCTGAACCCGTAAAGACCCAGTTCGGCCTTCATCTGATCAAGTTGACGGAGAAAAAAGAAGCCTCGGTCCGCCCTCTCGACGAGCTGAAGGAACAACTCAGAGAAGGCCTGCTCAACGAAAAGAAGGCCGCCCTCTATCAGGATCAGCTTACGAAACTCAGAGGGCAGTATAAAGTGGAGGTCGTGGGCGAAGAAGAAAAGAAGGAAGAATCGAAGGAACCTGCCTCTGGAGACGCCGGAGCAGCTGCGGCGCCGGAGAAGAAGTAGCCAGATATATTTTCAGAAGAAATATCAAGGGAAGCCGCGACCGCATTGGTCCGGCTTCCCTTTTTTGCATTGTCTTTATTTCTTTCTCAGGACGCGTTTCATGGAAATTTTCAGCATCTCGTTGTAGGAGAAGTACGGCTTTGCGGTACAGGCCCTTTTGCTTTTTCCCCTCTATGGTAGGATAATAGAGAATTGATGCTGGGAGGTTATTTCATGAACCGACACATTCTCCGGGAATCTCCTTAATGGATTTTCTCGGGCTGTTTCTCATTTTTTTCGCCAGAATTCTCGACGTGAGCATCGGCACGCTCAGGATACTTTTTCTCGTGAGAGGCCGGCGGGGCGTTGCTGCCAGCCTCGGCTTCGCAGAGGTGATGATCTATCTCATCGCCCTCTCGTATCTGCTCGGCGGCGGGCGGGAGATGTCTCTTCTTCAGATGGTGGTCTATTGTGGCGGATTTTCCGCTGGAAATTTCCTGGGATCCTTGCTCGAAGAGCGCCTTCTGAACGCCTATGTGGTGCTCGAAATCATCATGGACAAGACTCCTGAGACGAAGGCGATGATCGAGAAGATCCGCGCAGACGGATACGGAGCTACCGTGGTCTACGGCAAAGGGCGGGACGGCATCCGCTCGATCATCAAGGTGATCTGCCGCAGAAGCGATATTCCGGTAATCACGGCCCATACGGAAAACCGGGGGTTTATCTGCATTACCGACGTGAAAGGCTGCTACGGAGGATACTTCCCCATGCAGCGAAAATAACATTTTGTCCAATGATCTTATGATTCTGCCGAGCAGGAAGGAGTCGTTCTTCCATGGATGACGTCATGCCCCTTCTCCCCGAAGAGAAGGGTGCCGAAGAGATAGAGAAACTGCGTTTCCGAATTCTCGGGCTTGAGAAGGAGGCGCTGCGATGGCGCAGAGAGGAGAAGGCCCTCCGGGAGATGGAGGGGCGATATCTCGCCCTCGCGGAGAACCCTCTTGTAATGGTGCTGCTGATCGCGGGAAGAAGGGTGAAGTACATGAATCGTCGGGGAGAACTTTTTTTCGGTTTTTCCCTTCGCGAACGCCCCTCTTTTCTCCTCGAAGATTTTGCAGCTCCCGGTTCAGGAGAGACTATGGAGAAGCTCCTCTCCGCCAGCGAAGAAGGAGCCTTCTGGAACGAACGGGAGACGGTCGTTCTTCTTGACGGAAGGGGAAACCAGGCAGCTCTGGACTTAGCCGTGACACCCGCTGAGTACCAGGGAATCCCTTCCCTCCTCGTCGCGGCGTACGAACTGCCTCTTCAAGAGGAAACGAAAGAAGCCGAGAGAACTTTTTCTTCTCTTGACAGCTTTCTGCGCCCGAGAGAGGATCTTCGTTTCTGTGCCATTGACCCGCAAGGGCGAGTTCTCTCCCTCACTGAAGGGTTTCGCAGCACCGCTCGCTCCCTCTGGGGAAAAGAGCCCCATCCGGAAAGTTATCTTGCCGACTTCTTTCCGGATGGAGACGATGCTCTGCCCCTCAGGGTTGCCCTTGAAAAGAGCCTGGCAGGAAAAGAGGCAGTCATCGGCTCCGAAGGGGAAAGCCGCTATTACCTCCTTCGCTTTTCTCCCCTTTCCGACGGAGAGGGAATCCTTCTTTCCTTTGAGGATAGAACGGAATTCCGCGGTCTTGAGGGGAAGATTCGCTTGCAGGAGGACCTGGTGCGCAAAATGGCCTCTGTTACCGGAGAAAAAGTGCTCTGCTGTACGCTGAAGGAGGGGCGAATTCTCTTCTGTTCTCCTCCTTTCGCTGATTTCCTGGGGCTTCCAGAAGGGGGAGCTACGGGGAAAACTGTGGCTGATCTGGAGGTCTTCGCCGATACGAACGGATGGAGCACCCTGACAGAATCAGCCTCTACGGGGGAGCCCTTCGAGGCCGAAATAAAGCTGAAAACTGCCGCCGGCGAGGTCTTCTTCGGACAGCTGTCCGGCGAGACTTTTCTCGGGGAGGGAGAGGAGTGCCTCCTCTTTCTGCTGCGGAATAGCCCGGTGAAAAAAATCGCTCCTGAGAGGGGGCGGAAAACCGGACCCGACAGCCTGCTGGGGATCCCCACCAGGGCGGGATTCGATGAAATTATTGCCGCCGAAGTGGAGCGGGCACTCCGCTACCGGGGCAACCTGTCTCTTATACTCCTTGAACCGGACGGATTCGCCGGAATGAAGGAGAGCCTCGGAGCGGAGGGGGCGGACAGAGTGCGAAAGGAAATCAGCACTCTTGTGAAGAGCCGCATCCGCTCCACCGACTTTCTCGGCCGATGGACCGATGACGGCCTGGCCGTCCTCACGCCCATGAGCGGCAGAGTGGCTGCCCAGATGGCCGATAAAATTCGTGATATGATCAGCCATTTTGATTTCGTCTTTCAGCGGCGTCTCACCGCAAGCTTCGGGATTGCCGAATACCGGAAGGATATGGACGGAGACTCCCTGGCCCGAACGGCTGAAAAAGCTCTCGGCGAAGCGAAAAGATCAGGGGGGAACAAGGCCCTTCTAGCCCCCATGAGTCTCTGATTCCGGGCCGGACAGAAAAAATGGACAAGACTAGTGTATGAGGAGGTATCGGCAGCATGGCCCTGAAAATGTGCGCTCACTGCAGCAAGGCCTATCTCGATGGAGGAGAGCAGGAGAAAATCCCCCTGTGCGCCGAATGCTCGGATTTCCTCAACGCGCTCTATCGTAAGGCCTGGACCTGGCTTCGGGATCGGACGGCTGAGGAGGGAAGGCATCCCCGGATCACTTCGGCCCAGCTTGCGGAGGAATTGTCGGTGGATGTCCGGAGCATTGAACTTCTGGTCAAACTTGACAGAATTCAGACGGACCTGCCCTCCAGCGAGGAGAGCCATTCCCGGAAGGATCGGGAGACTTTGAAGATCATGGGGCGAAGCATCGCCCGGAAGGGATGGCAGAGACATGGCCGCCGTTGAAAAAGGGCAGAGAAAGAAAAGGAATGTGCCCCTCTGGCATGAGGTGAACAATGATCTATGACGTCGTTATCGTAGGCTCGGGGCCGGCGGGCGTTTTTGCTGCCATGGAGCTTGTGGAGCATGGAAAAAAAGTTGTCATTCTCGACAAGGGCAGAGTGATCCGGGAGCGGAAATGCCCCATCACCGAGGGAAAAAGCACCGTCTGTCTGAACTGCGACTCCTGCAGCATCGTGTCTGGATGGGGAGGAGCGGGATCAGCCTCCGACGGAAAACTGACCCTGACCACCGGTTTCGGCGGAAACCTCGAGGAAAACATCGGTGAGGACGCCCTTCTCGACCTCATTCAGCACGTGGACGAGATGTTCGTGAAATTCGGAGCGGACAATCACGCCTACGAGCCCTCGGCTGACGTCGCGAGGGCGACAATCCGCAAGGCCTCGGCGGTGGGATTGAAGATCCTTCCCGCCCGGATCCGCCATATCGGCACTGACGCCTCCCGTGAGGTGCTCAACGCCATGTATGAGTTTTTGGAACCCAAGTGCGATATCCTGATGAACACCTTCGTTGAGGAGCTGGTGGTCGAGAAAGGGCGCGCAGCCGGAGTCCGCCTTGAGGACGGCACGGTCCTCAGGGGGAAGGATATCATCCTCGCCCCGGGCCGGGAGGGAGCGTCATGGCTCGCCGGAGTGGTGGAGAAGCTGAAGTTCCCCATCGCTTCAATGCCCGTGGATATAGGCGTCCGGGTGGAAGTGCCCGACAGCGTCTGCGAGGACCTCACGAAGGATTTCTACGAGGTGAAATGCCTCTACAATACCCCCACCTTCGACGACCGGTGCCGGACCTTCTGCATGAACCCCTCCGGTTTCGTGGTCTACGAATACAACAAGGGGCACGATCTCGTCACAGTGAACGGGCACAGCCTGAAGACTGTGAAGTCCCGGAATACGAACTTCGCCATCCTGGTGACGAAAAATTTCACCCAGCCCTTCAATGACCCCATCGGCTACGCCACCCATATTGCGAAGCTCGCCAACATGCTCGCCGGAGGAGGGATCCTGCTGCAGCGTCTGGGAGACCTTCGAGACGGCCGGCGCTCGACCGCCTCGAGAATCGAACGGGGGATGATCACCCCCACGGCCGCGGCGGAACCGGGAGATCTGAGCCTTGTACTGCCCCACCGGTACCTCACGGACGTCGTGGAATTTCTCGATGCCCTCAACACGATCCTTCCGGGAGTGAACCAGAACGACACCCTCCTCTACGGAGTGGAGATCAAGCTCTACTCTCTGCGCCTTCAGCTCGGAAAAGACCTTGCAGTCCCCGTTCTTGACCATCTGTACATGGCGGGGGACGGAGCAGGGGTGAGCCGGGGCATCATCCAGGCTGCGGCGAGCGGCGTAGTGGCCGCCCGCGCCATATTGCAGCATTAGAACTGCTGAGGAGGAAAAACCGCCGCTTCTTTCTGTCGGGGGGAGCTATGCCACTATGATGCTGAAGTCCGCAGCGGGGAAATTTAAAGCCCGCGGCGGTAGCTGAGGGTGATGCCGGAAAAGGCCTTTGGAGCGGTGCGGGTGGAGAGACGCAGCGACTCCTCGTCCACTGAGAGGACGGCCAGGGTGACGGGAAAGGGGAAATCCCGGAGGTCCACCACGGGCTGAATCTCGTTGATGGCATCCCTGACTACGTCTGTCTGCTCGTCGTGGTTGATCTTCAGCAGAACGTCCTTCAGCCACAGTTCTTTTCCCAAACGAATCTCGAGTCCCGTCTTCACCTCCGCAAGGAGGGTGAGGCCGGGATTTTTTATTGTGTAATAGCCCCGGGCATTAATTGCTCCAGGCTTCAGATCCACGGAGACTCCGTGCCAGTCATCCCCTGAAGCTTTGGCGAGGGCGGCGTTGATGTCCTTTTCCAGGATCACTGCCTCGATATGGCTGCGCAGGGCGTATTTCACGCCGATGGGGTCATCCGCATCCGGGTTCCATTGAGAGGGAGGGGTGAACTCGACGAAAGACGCCTCGAGGGCGAGGTGTTCTATCCGGAATCCTCCAAGGTCGGCACCCTTCACAAGGATATACATGTTCCGTACGTTCCCCTGATCATCGGGCTCTTCGTCGAGGTGCAGCTCAAGAGCCTCGGGGTCGGTGAAAGAGACGAGGAGGGAGAGCAGCTTCTCTCCGTTCGTTGCGGGGGTGAAGGATCCCTCGAATTCCCGTACGTCCTCTTGGGCAGCCGTAAGGGGGGAGGGGACTATCAGGAGAAGGGCAAGAAGGGAGATGAGGATAGAAAAACAAAGATATTTTCTCATGGTACAGCCTCCTTTTATCGGGGCGCTTTGGTAACAGGTCACCCCTTTTGTTCTGTAGTTTCGTACTCTCCGTCTTGAAGGCTGTTGTCTTACACCCTCGAGCGGCCGATGAAGTAGCAGGTGAACCCCTGCCGCTTCATCTCGGCGGGGGAGTACTGGTTCCGTCCGTCGAAGATCAGAGGGCTCACCAGCAGCTCCCTGATCTTTTTGAAGTCGGGCTGCTTGTAGATGTCCCACTCCGTGACGAGGGCGAGGGCGTCCGCTCCGTTCACGGCGTCGTACTGGTTGCTCACGTAGATCACTCCGGGGAGGTCTCCCAGGGCCGCACGGGTCTCCTCCATGGCTTTGGGATCGTGGGCCTGTACTCTTGCTCCCGCGGCGACGAGGTCGGCGATGAGCGTCTGGGCAGGAGCCTCCCGGACGTCCGAGGTTTTGGGCTTGAAGGAGAGCCCCCAGATGCCTATGGTCTTCCCCTTCAGGGAGCCGAAGTGGCGGAGGATTTTGCCGAAGAGGACGTGCTTCTGCCTTTCGTTGACGTCCTCCACCGCCCGGAGGATCTCCATCTCGTGCCCCTGCAGGCGGGCGAACTCCCGGAGGGCCCGCACGTCCTTGGGGAAGCAGGAACCGCCGAAGCCACACCCCGCCGACAGAAAGGAGTAGCCGATACGGGAGTCTGACCCCATCCCCATGCGGACTTTTTCAACGTCGGCGCCGACCCGCTCGCACACCGTGGCGATCTCGTTCATGAAGGAGATGCGGGTGGCGAGCATGGCGTTGGCCGCGTATTTCGTCATCTCCGACGAGCGGATATCCATGAAGAGGACTTTTTCCGGAGGAAGAAAGCTGTAGAGCTCCTTCATGATCTCCGCGGACTCTTCGCAGTCAACCCCCGCGACGACCCGGTCGGGCTCGAGAAAATCCCGGACGGCCGCCCCCTCCCGAAGAAATTCCGGGTTGGAGGCCACGGCGAAGGGGATATCCGCCCCCCGCTTTTCCAGCTCTTCCGCCACTGCCTTTCGTACGGACTCGCAGGTATTGACGGGCACAGTGGATTTCACCACTACGAGTTTGTACTCCTCCATCGACTGTCCGATCGTCCGGGCTACGGCCTCCACGGCGCAGAGGTCTGCTCCGCCGCCTTCGAGAGAGGGGGTTCCCACGGTGATGAAGCAGATAGTGGCGTCCTTCAGTGAGGAGGCGAGATCGGTGGAGAAGGAGAGGCGCCCCTCCTCCAGGTTGTTCCCGATGATCTCCTCGAGGCCCGGTTCGTAGAAGGGAACTTCTCCCCGGGAGAGGGATTCGATCTTTTCGACGTTCGTGTCCACGCAGACCACGTCGTTGCCGAACTTCGCGAGGCAGACTCCGGTGACGAGGCCGACATAGCCTGTTCCGACCACGGTGAGTTTCATACCTTTCCTTCCTCCCTTGCGCATCGCTGAAGGGCCACGGTTCCAGAACGGCCCTCGAGAATACCCGGCTCCACGTCACAGATATGGGGCAGCGACTTGCCCAGGGTCTGTTCGAGGGCGATATCGCTGAGGGTACGGAATATCACTCCTCCCTCACGGCACCGGTCCAGCAGATTCTCAAAGAGGGCGCTCTGCCCCCTCCCCTCCATCTCGGCATGGATTGTGTGGACGTTCAGTCCGGGCTTCAGAAGGGAGACGTAGTATTCAGGGATTTCTTCCCGGGGCAGCCCTTCTTTTCCGTAGATTTCGTCGAGGGTTGGGAGGGTTGTGGGAATCTGAAGGGTCTTGAAGGTGGTCTTCTCCATCCGGGGCAGAAAAGGAAATCCCCGGCCCCGGGTATCGCTGCAGTAGTCGAGATCGAGTTCGTCCTGAACTGCAAGGCTGTCGGCGGTGACCTGCCATCCGGGGGCGGCGCAGCTCTTCGCCCGTCTTCCGCCGTACTCTTCAAAGAGGTCGAAGGCCTTGTGGAAGTCTTCCCGAATCTCCTCCCGGGAAAGGCGGGGAAGGCAGTCCTGCCATTTTACGTGGTCCCAGCAGTGGACGCCGCAGTCGTGCCCCTCGTCGAGGGAGCGGAGAAAAATGCCCGGCTCCGTCGGGACGATGGGAGGGGCGGGCAGAAGGGTGCCGTACAGAAGGGTGCGGAGGCCATAGGTGGAGGGAGCCCGGGTGCGGATCATTTTTTTGATGAAGCCCTTGCGGAAGATCCGGCGGAGCGCCTTGCCCGAGTTGTCCGGCCCGAAGGAGAAGAAAAGAGAGGCGGAGATCTTCCGCTGCCGGAATATTTCAAGCAGGCGGGGAACTCCTTCTCGATATCCCGTGAGGGTGTCTACATCCGTCTTGAGGACGAGAGTAATCTCAGACACTTATCTCCCCCCCGGCTGCTCCGCGAAGCTGGCGATGGTCAGAGCGACTGCCTCCCGGAGGGGGATCTTCGGAGTCCAGCCGAGGGCCGCACCGATGGCCTCGATGGAGGGTACGCGGTTCTGCATGTCGTCATAGCCGTTTCCGTAATATTCCTCCGCGGGCATGACGGTCACCCGGGCATTGCCTGCGGCCTCTGCAAAGGCGGGGATCCCCTTCATGATGTCGATGACGAGGTGGGCGAGTTCCTTTATGGAGGCGTTGTTCCCCGGGTTGCCGATATTGAAGATCTTCCCGTTGCTCGCCTCTTCGTCGGCGAGGATGGCGAGCAGCCCTGCTATGCCGTCGGAGATGTGGGTGAAGCTTCGGTGCTGCTCTCCGCCGTTCACCAGAGTGACGGGCCGTCCCGAGAGAATGTCGTAGACCATCTGGGTGATGGAGCGGGCGGTACGCTCTTCGGCGTCTTGAAAGGTGTCGAGGCGGGGGCCGATCCAGTTGAAGGGGCGGAAGAGGGTGTAGCGGAGCCCCCGCTCCTGGCCGTAGGCGGAGATAACCCGGTCGAGCATCTGCTTGCCGCAGCTGTAGATCCACCGCATCCGGTTGATGGGGCCGACGATGAGGGGGCTTTCGTCCTCCGTCAGGACCGTGTCGGTGCTCATTCCGTAGACCTCGGACGTGGAGGGGAAGACGACCCGCTTATCGGCCTCCACACACATCCGGACGATCTTGAGATTCTGCTCGAAGTCGAGCTCGAAGGTCCACAGGGGCTTGCTGAGGTAGTAGGCGGGCTTGGCGATCCCCGCGAGAGGAAGGACGACATCGCTCCGCTCCACCGCGCTTTTCATCCATTCGTCAGCGGTGAAGATATCCCCCTGGGTGAAGCTGAAGGCGGGGTTGCTCTCATATTGACTGATGTTGCTGTTCGTGAGGTCAAAGGCGTCGATGGTCCAGTCCGTTTTTTCGAGAATTGCAGAGATGAGGTGGGACCCGATGAAGCCGTTCGCCCCGAGGATAAGTATGTTCACAGTGTTACCTCCCCAATTGTTTCTTTTCTGGCACTGAAACCCCGTGCAGTATATCACGAAACAAAATCCTGAAAAGAGCGCCGTTCAGACCTCAATCCGCAGGTTTGGGTGGCGAATTGAGCGAAGAAGTTTCCGAAGGCGGGAATCGAGATTTTTCTCGTCCATTTCGTATTCTTCCGGCGGGTTTGATCTTATTCAAAGCAACGGATAAAAGTCAGCTTCCCAGAACGTTTCCTGTTTGCAGGCCTTCCGACGCCTCTTTTCCCGACCGCTCTTCTTCTCCCTCCCACTGAGCGGAGAGGATGTTCAGCATGCCATCTCCGCAGATCACCCGGAAGGGGGAAAGAGAGGAAATTGTGCCGGGCAGGGAATAATTCCGTTCCTGCACTTCCTCGGGGAGAACCTTCCATACGAAGAGTTTGCGCCCTCCCGCCGTTGTGAAGGCTCCCGGAAAAGGGTGAGTGACCGCCCGGACGAGGTCGTAGATCTCAAGGGCGCTCTGCTGCCAGTCGATCCGTCCGTCCTCGGGAGTCCGCCGCCCGAAGATAGTCGCATCCTCCTCACTCTGAGGCGTCCGTGAGGGGGTTCCCTCCGCTATGGATGGCAGGTTCCGCCCCAGGACGAGCCGGGCCGCTTCGGCAACTTTTCGGGAGACCTCGAGGGCGGTATCCGTAAAAAGAATGGGCACGGCCTGCCGGTCCACTATGTCTCCGGCGTCGGCTTTCTTCGTCATGAAGTGCAGGGTGGCCCCGGTCTCCGTCTCCCCCTTGAGGACGGCCCAGTTGACGCAGGCCCGCCCCCGGTATTTCGGCAGAAGGGAACCGTGAATATTGAAGGCTCCTTTCGGAGGGAGGGTAAGAAACCTTTCGGGAATCATGCTCCGGTAATAAAAGTAGAAGAGTGCGTCCGGAGCCAGAGATTCGATCAGTTCGTACTCTTC
>CAYZZX010000039.1:0-16654 GCA_964483085.1 uncultured Synergistaceae bacterium | reverse complement strand
GCTTACGGGCGCATCGAGAACTGAAACTCCCTTTTGACCGTACACTTCGGCGAGGCGCTGCACACATCCGGAAGTCGCGGTGGACATCTCAATGAGCACCGCTCCCGGGGTGACGCCCTCCGTTATTTCGGGGGAAAGGAGGAGGGCCTCTATGTCTCCGTCTCCGGGGAGGATCGAAATAATGATCTCCGCCTCTGATGCTGCCTCCGCGGGTGATGTGGCAACATGAGCTCCGAGTGCCTGCAGCTCATGCACGGGGGCGGGGTTGCTGTGCACAGCAACTCGCAGGCTATGCCCGGCACGCTGCAGCCGCCGTGCCATGGGCAATCCCATTCTGCCGAGTCCGAAAAAAGCGATGCGCTTCATACCGCCGCCCCCTTCTTTATCTGTTAAGGTTACTGAAAAATACTCTCTGATCCCTGACTGTCAGGCGGTCTCTCTATCCCCGCGCCGTCTTCACGACAGTTGCGTGAACCAGTTCAAGACGCTCCGCAGGAGTTGCTGGGTCGATGACGCAGCCGGGAGCGAGGATGACGCCCTTTCCGCCGTTTCTGGAGGCGACTTCTTTGACCTCTGCTGCCACTTCTTCGTTTGTTTTTCCGAGCCAGTTTTTGCCCCAGCTCAGGCCGCCCACAAAGGCCTTGGAGCTGTATTTGCGCACCTCGTCCATGGAGGGGCCGTCGTCCCTGTCGTGCCAGCTGAAACCCTGCACGGGATAGTCCTGCAGTTCTTTGATGAATGTGTCGGCTCCATGAAGATGGAGGATGTTGAACCATGTTTTTCCCTTCACGGCGTTCAATATCTCCAGATCATATTTCTTGACGAAGGCATCGTGGGTCTTCATATCCATGACCTGGGAGGAGGACATCTGGGAGGCAAAGAAGAGCCCGTCCGCTCCAAGAGCCACGGAGGCCTCTGCAAACTCCACTGTGGCGGCGGTGAAGATCTCCAGAGCTCGGCAGACCCTGGCAGGATCCTGCTGTATATGCTCCATGAGAAGGGTGGGAGAGCACAGTTTCGCCGCAGTTGTCATCGGGCTGAAGGCCGTCTGGACGAAGGGGACTCTCTCGCTCATCATTCCAAAGAGAAGCCGCTGGGCTTCAAGCACTATGGCGAACTCTCCTTCGGTTCCGGAGACGTATTTGATCTTGTCCCAGTCCTCAACTTTTTCTATAAGGGGTTTATGGGCTACGGGAGCGTCCATAAATCCGGGAAACAGATCAAGGTCGATTCCGTAGTCGATGGTGGAGTACATTCCGTAGGGCATGAACTTGATGAAATCCAGGTCCAGCTGCTGCTGGGAGGCAAAGGACAGTTCAGCAAGGCGGCGGGGATGTCTGTCCCTGTTGGGGTAGTGCCCCCACAGGCTGTAGGGGATTCTGTCCGTTTCTTTCATCTGAAGGGCGTTTTCGATACGCTGTCTGTGTGTCATTCTCATGGATATCACTTCTCCTTGTATTATTGTTTTTTTCTCTGCCGGTTCATATTCCTTTCATGGAAGGAGGCAGTCTTCTTCCATGAGGGGAAGTACGACCCCCACTCCCTGTCTTTCCGCCTCCCGGTAGATGAGATCTCCCAGGGCTAGATCGCAGATGGCCATTCCAAGGTTGAGGGAGAGTATCCGTTCCTCTGGAGAGAGACGCCCGGGAATCCGCCCCAGGAGGACGGAGCTCAGCTCTCCCGAGATCTCCGGTTTCCCGCTGAAGGCCTCCGGCTCCGTGGAGAATCTGTGCCAGAACTGGGCCTCGTCGTCGGTGAAAATCCGGTCGATGCCCGTGATGACGTCGGGATACCATGCTCTGGCAAGATCCAGGCCGATGCACAGTGTTCCGGGGGCAATCCAGTTCAGAGGGATCATATTCTGCATGATTCCCGCGGTAACCACTATCTGGCCGTTTCTGACCGCCGTCTCTCCGTCTGCGGGAATCATTTCCGCAGAAATCCGTGGCCTCATCTCCGCAAGAAACCGGTCTCTTCCCTCGTCAGAACGGTTGTAAACGTAGATCCGTTCGATGGAGGGAAACTCCGACGTGAGCATAAGGGTGTGAAATCTGCCCTGGAGGCCTGTGCCGAGGATCGAAAGAGACTTCGGGCTGTCTGGGGCCATACACTTCGCAGAGATCACGGAGACGGCGGTCGTCCTCGCCACGGTAATCCAGCGGCAGTCCATGACGCAGAGGGGAACTCCCGTCTCGGGGTCGTTGACTATCTGCAGCCCCGTGAACTGGGGAAGTCCGTGTTCCGCCTGGTTGTGCGAAGAGCGGCTCAGCCACTTCAATCCGCAGATATCAAGGTCCTCAACGTAGGCAGGCATGGCGTGGAAGTAGCTGTACCGCCCTTTTCGCGGAAAAAGAGCCGGCTTCGGAGGCATCTGGACCATCCCCTCGCCATGGGAGCGGATCACCCGCTCCACGGAGGAGACGATCTGCTCCTGAGAGAGATTCAGAGAAAGGATGTTTTCCTGGGACAAATAACGTAAGGCGACTTTTTTCATGCTTTATTCTCCGGAGGAAGAAGTTCCGCCGTTTACATCAAGGACGAACTGAACGAAAAACGCCGTTCCGTAGGGCAGGGCTGCCTCGGGGAATATAAATCCTCCGTTGTGAAAGACCGGGGGTTCTTCCCCCGCTGTCCGGACTCCCAGCCTGGCGAAGGCGCCTGTTGGGACAACCTGTAGATACTCGGCAAAGTCCTCGGACCCCATGGCAGGAATGTCGATATGCTTCACCCGTTCCGCTCCGAGAGCTTTTACGGCGCTCCTTCGGGCGATTTCGACGACCTCCGGAGAGTTGATCAGCGGGGGAACGCCGTAGATGTAGTCCAGCTCGGCCGTACACTTGTATATCGCCCCCGTGCTCTCGACCACATTCCGAAGGCTCTTTTCGATGAAACTTCTCAGCTCAGGGTTCTGGCAGCGTACCGTGCCGCCGAACTCCACGCTTTCGGGGATGATGTTCTTCGCCGTTCCGCCGTTGATTTGACACACGGAGATGACCACGCTGTCGATGGCGTCTATCTGCCGCGTGAGAATGCTCTGAATCGCCATGACGGCGTTAGAGGCAGCAAGGACGGGGTCGCTGCCGACCCGGTGAGGATAGGCGCCATGGCCGCTCTTTCCGGTCATGGTGACGGTGAACATGTCGGTGGATGCCATGGAGGGACCGCTTCGAAAGGCGATCTCCCCTACATCAAAACCGGGATGGCCGTGAATTCCGAGAACATACTCCACTTTCGGGTTGTCCAGAACGTTCTCTGCAATCATATACTGGGCGCCCGCAAGCCCCTCTTCCGCCGGCTGAAAAAGAAGCTTCACCGTACCGGAAAAGCGGTCGGTCATGGATGAGAGAAGTTTTGCAGCCCCGAGGAGCATGGCCGTATGGCAGTCATGGCCGCAGGCATGCATGACTCCGGGCACTGTGGAGATATCTGGCACATCCGCCGTCTCCTGAATGGGAAGGGCGTCCAAATCGGCGCGGAGGGCGATGACTTTCCCCTCACCCGCTCCCTTTCCCTCAATGATTCCGAGGATACCCACTTTTTTTGTGAGGGGAATAATTTTAATACCCATGGATTCCAGCTCGGACTTCACGAAAGCCGTGGTCTCGAACTCCTCCATTCCAAGCTCCGGATTGCTGTGGATTCTGCGTTTCGCTTCAGTAATATAGTTTGATAGAGCCAGGGATTTTTGAAAAACTTCTGAATGCATATGCTCCCTCTCCTTTTTTTGCAGAGAAATAGCCGGAAATTTGCCCTCGTACGCAGTACCCTATGAAAAGAAGGTTCTGATTCAGGCAAAATCCTTGCTATATAGCTGGTAGATCCTTTGCGAAGAAAATTTATCCTCGGGGCTGTTTACCCTTTAACATGGCATTCATCTTTTATCAATGAAACTCTCAGGTTTCCATACTTTATGCTCATTATTTTATCGAGATTAAGCTTTTAATGCAAATGTTGCGGTCTTTCTGCTCAATTTTCACGTTTGTACAGAGTGAGCAGAACGGAACCTTATCGACGCTGAAAAGGGCTTTAGAGTATTATAAGATCCTTCGGAAAGTTGTTGATGACTTCTGTTCCGGAGGATGTGAGCATCAGAAGGTTTTCGATGCGCACTCCGAACTTGCCCCTGAGGTAAATGCCCGGCTCTATGCTGAAGCAGTTTCCCTCCACAAGGGGCTCCCGGTTGGACGGGGAGATATAGGGCGGTTCGTGTCCGTCCATGCCTATGCCGTGTCCGAGTCTGTGATTGAAGGCCTCGCCGTAGCCGGCACGGGTGATGATCTCCCGGGCGGCTGCGTCAAGCTCCGCCGGTATGGAGCCCACACGGGCCATTTTCTCGGCCCTCTCCTGGGCGCTGAGGACGATCTCATAGACCTTCCGCTGCTCCTCCGTCACGCCTCCGATAAAAAATGTCCTGGTCATGTCGTGGCTGTAGCCGTCGTACCAGCCTCCGCAGTCCACCATGACGAGATCCTGATCCTCCACGGTGCGGTCGTTTGTTCCGCTGTAATGGGGAGACGCGCTGTTGACACCGGTTGACACGCCCGGAACCCTTGGTTTGCCTCCATGGGATTCGTGAAAATTCATGACGAACTTCACGATCTCCCTTTCCCGCAATCCGGGGCGCAGGTAGGTCTGGAGGGCCTCCATCATTCTGTCGTTCATGAGAGATGCCTTCCGCATGAGCGCCTGTTCCTCCACGGATTTTACGGACCGCAGAGGGGAGAGCAGGGTGAAGCCGTTGGCACAGGTGATGTCGAGCCCTTCAACAAGATCGATCATGTCACCGGCCTCAATGCCTTTCGTGAAGGCGAGCTTTATTCCGCCTTCAAGGCCCGAAATTTCCAGTCCTTTTTTGAAGGCATTCTGAAAACCCTCTCCGTCCTTCCACTCGAGGACGGGAATATCCCCTTCAAGGCTCCGCAGATCCTCTCTGTACAGCGAGGGGCAGAGAAAAAAGGAGCTGCCCTTCCGGGGAACGAAAAGTCCTTTCAGGCGGGAGCACTGCCTCAGGTCGATATCGGCCAGATATTTGAGATCCGAGGAGGGTGCAATGAACACTGCGTCCAGAGCTCTCTCATCCAACAGTTCCGCAAGTCTCTTAAATCGTTCGCGTTTCAAAAGACACTCCTCCTCTGAGTAGAGAACAACAGAAAGTCTCGTCGATTCTTTCGCCGCATCCCCGGCCGTGATGAGGAAAAAGATGCCTCATCACGGCTGAGAGAATGTAGTAAATACTTACTCGGCGATATGCAGGTTGCCGAGGTAGTTTATCTGACCGTCGGCGAGATCATCCACGCCCAGGAGATCCTTGCGGGCTCCGTAGAGTTCGTTGGGAATCACAAGGGGCACGATGGGGTGCAGCACAGCGAGTCTGTCCCAGATCTTTTGAAGAACTTCGGTCCGGGTTTCCTGATCCACAGTGGACTGTCCCAGGGCAAGAAGCCTGTCCATCTCGTCGTCCTTCAGCATTGCCCAGTTGGAGGCGGGCACGCTTCCGGAGGAAAAGAGGGGGAACCAGAAGTCTGCTGCGTTCCTGCTGGTTTGCATACCCCACTGAGCGATGTAGAGGTCGTGGTCATTGTTTTTTGTTATGGCCGCCATGAGCGCGCTCGGCTCGAACACCTGGATTTTGATGGTGATGCCAACCTGGGCGAGCATGGACTGAAGCACTGTGGCGCCGTTGACGTTGTCCTGAAGGCTGCCCGTCCAGAGATTGAGGGTCAGCCCGTCGGGGAACCCCGCCTCTTTGAGCAGCTCCTTCGCCTTCTTGGGGTCGTAGGGAAAGGGAGTGGCATCTTTAGGGGTGAAGGTACTGGCGGTCACCAGGGGGCCTGCGGGCTGAGTGGAATTTCCCTGATATACCACAAGGCCGAAGGCCTCTTTATTCACTCCGTATTCCAGCGCGAGGCGGACCCTCGGATCGTCCAGAGGCTTCTTCTGGGTATTCGCGCCGAGGTAGATAAGGCGAAGTCCCGGTGCAGAGACCACTTTGGTCTTCTGGGAGCTGTTCAGGCGCATAAGGTCGCTCGGCGGAACGCCGTAGATCATATCGACCTTGCCGGTCTCGAGAGCGATGACCCGGCTGCTGTCGTCGGGGATGACGAGGAAGTTAAGGTTTTTGAAGTTGGCCTTTTTGCCGTGATACTCCTCAAAGCGCTCGAGTTCCACCTTTTCGCCCTTCACCCAGTTCTTGAACTTGAAGGGACCCGTTCCCACGGGATTTCTGAAGTATTCTTCTCCTCCGTCCTCGACGGCTTTTTTACTGAAAATGCTCGCATAGGGGTGCTTCATTCCCTCGAGCCAGCCGCCAAGAGGACCGCGGGTCTTCACGATCAGGGTGTGTTTGTCGATGATCTGAAATCCGTCGAGGTCGACCTGTCTCCCCTTGTTGCCCGCATGAACGCTCTCTTTCTGGGCTACCCGCGTGAAGGAGAAGACCACGTCTTCAGCGGTGAATTCCTCACCGTTGTGAAATTTCACCCCTTTTTTGAGGTGAAGCTTATAGGTCTCGGGATCAAGCATCTCCCATTTTTCCAGCAGAACGGGGACGAGCTCCTTTGTCTTGCCATCCACTGTTACGAGGGGTTCCTGAATATGCTTCAGCACTGTGAACGACATGGTATCCGTCGCTCTGTGGGGGTCAAGGTTTTTCGCGTCCGTGGCAAGCCCCATGTTGAAAGTTTCCATCTCAGCGGCGCATCCGGCCGCTGCCGCTCCAAGGACGATCAAAACTGCCACTAACAACTGCAAATACTTCTTCATCGTCATCACTCCTGTCTTTTTTTAGCTCGTCATATTTTTCTGCGCTTTTCTCTTCGTGTGTCCTCAAGCCAAACCTTTCCCTCAGAGGATGGTAAGTTCCTTGGGAAAGTTATTCACAATCTCCCTTCCTGACCCGGTCACCATCACAATGTCCTCGATGCGGACACCGAAATTATCCGGAAGATAAATTCCCGGTTCGATGCTGAAGCAGTTTCCTGCCACGAGGGGTTCATGGTTCGCGGCGGAAATGAAGAAAGGCTCCTGCCCGTCGAGGCCGATTCCGTGCCCCAGGCGGTGGGGAAAAAACTCGCCGTACCCTGCGTCTTCAATGAGATCCCGAGCGGCGGCGTCTATGGCGCTTGGAATGGCCCCGATTTCAACCAGTTGCTCCGCGGCCAGCTGCGCCCGGAGGACGATGTCGTAAACTTTTCTCTGTTCGTCCGTGGCGCTGCCCACGAAGAAGGTCCTCGTCATATCATGGCTGTAGTCGTCGTACCACCCGCCGGAATCCACCATGACGATATCGTTTTTTTCCACTCTGCGGTCGTTTCCGCCGAAATAGTGGGGCTTGTCGCTGTTGACGCCGGAGGCGACCATGGGAATCCTCGGTTTTCCTCCGTGAAATTCATGAAAATTCATGATGAAATCTCGGATTTCCCGCTCATAGAGCCCCGGGCGTATGTATCGGGAGAGGGCAATCATCATCTGGTCGCACATGAAAGAAGCTCTTCGAACCAGGGTCTGCTCCTCCTCCGACTTGACGGCCCGCAGAGAGGAGATCAGAGAGGCGCCGCTGACGCACGTGATTCCGAGGCCGTCTACGAGCTCAAGCATGTTCGCCGCCTCGAGGCCCTTTGTGAAGGCGATGGTGGGCTGCGTCCCCATATCGGAGAGGGCGAGAAGACGTTCGAACCCCGCCTTCGGCCCCTCCTCCACCT
The DNA here is from genome assembly GCA_964483085.1 of uncultured Synergistaceae bacterium. Classification (GTDB taxonomy): domain Bacteria; phylum Synergistota; class Synergistia; order Synergistales; family Aminobacteriaceae; genus JALHFZ01. The sequence goes on along the minus strand of CAYZZX010000039.1, from coordinate 8,954 downwards.
GCCACACCACCGTCGGCAGAGTGCTGCGCAGTTCCTCTGCGTCTTCGTTGTACAGGGCGGGGCAGAGCAGGAAGCTCTTGCCCTCTCTGGTCACGAGCACTCCTTTGCTTCGCCCGTCGGGACGAAGGGAAGAACCGGTGATATATTTCAAATCCGAGGAGGGAGCGAGGAAAATACCGTCCAGATTCCGTTCATCGAGCAGCTTCAGAAGCCCGGCATACCGTTCGTGATTTTTCATACCCCTTACCCCCTTTCGCATTCCTGTCTTTTTATCTTTTCCCGCACAAACTCGAGCGCCTCTGCGTAGATACGGCTGTCCGGGCAGTAGATCCGCAGAGCCGTTCCTCGCCCTGCCTTCAGGAGGATCACTCCCATTTCCTTCAGGGGCTCTACCCTCTGAATACGCTCCCAGGGCACCGATTTTTTTGCGGTCCTGGCCGGCCCGTTCACTGGCTTCACAGGAAAGGGTCGCCAGTGCATGCTTTCGCCGATGGGTCCGAATCCTCTTTTCATGCTTTCACAGTATGCGCCGTCGTCATCTAAACGGTAGAGAGCAATATATCTGTTTCGAAGCAGCAAAAAAGAGACAGCCAGAAAAACTGATCCCGCAAAGAGCACGAGGTAGGTGGCGAAGAGCACTGCTCCCTGAATGTGAACTCCCGTCAGGGTGTCGCCGAAAAATACCTGGAGAAGAGTGACAGTGAGGGCGGTAACGCCCCACAGAATAGCAAGGACTGTTGCTATGTCCATCAGAATAAGGGGATTTGTTCCTATGGGGATCCCCGTATACCATCTGAGGCTTTTCCTGTCAGCCCTCTCCGGGCGGTTTTTCATACCGTCTCTTTCAGATTTCCCGCGAAATGGCACGAAACGGAATGTCCGTCTTCGTAATCGCGCAGCACGGGGCTTTCCACACTGCATATCTCCTGCCGATATCTGCACCTCGGCGCGAACCGGCACCCCGGCACGGGATTGATGGGGCTCGGGACGTCTCCTTCGAGGAGGATACGTTGTTTTTTCTTTTCCAGATCAATCACGGGGACCGCTGAGAGCAGCGCCTGGGTGTAGGGGTGAAGAGGTTGCTTGAACAGAGCGGTATTGCTGGTTTTCTCCACCACCTGGCCAACGTACATCACGGCCACTTCATCGGACACGTACCTGACAACGCTGAGATTGTGGGAGATGAAGAGATAGGTATACCCCCGTTCATCCTTCAGGTCCGCAAGAAGATTGAGGACCTGAGCCTGTATGCAGACGTCGAGAGCGGACACCGGTTCATCGAGGACAATGAATTCAGGATTAAGGGCCAGAGCGCGGGCGACGCCGATCCGCTGCCGCCTTCCTCCGTCAAGTTCGTGAGGGAAGGAGGTGATAAGCCGTTCTGCAAGGCCGACGGTGTCCATCAGCTCCTTGACCTTTCTGCTCACTTCATCGTTGTTTTTGCAGGCGTTGTTGATCAAAAGAGGCTCTGCTATGAGCTGGTAGACCGACATCCTCGGATTCAGCGACGAAAAGGGATCCTGAAAGACGATCTGGGCTTTTCTTCTGAACTCGCTCCGCTCCTGATTGTTGAATTTGAAGATATCTTCTTCGTTGAAGAAGACCTCGCCGGCAGTGGCCTCGATGAGCCCGATAACCAGCCTGCCGAGGGTTGACTTGCCGCATCCCGACTCTCCAACGAGTCCGAGGGTTTTCCCTCTGGGAATTGTGAGGGAGACGTCGTCTACCGCGTGAAGGAGCCCTCTGCTGACACTGAAATGCTTCTTCAGACCCCTGATGTCGAGAAGATTGTCCGTAGCCTGGACTGGAGCTTTCATTCTCCGTGCCCTCCATTCATCCCAAGAGGAAAATAGCAATCTACGAAGTGATTCGGTTCGTACTCCACCATGCCGCATGGTTTCTCGTGACAGATATCCTGGGCATAGGGGCACCGGGGAGAGAAGCTGCACCCCTTCGGGAGATCCGTCGGATCGGGCATCAGTCCGGGGATCACGGCCAGCCGTCCTCCCGGCTCGCTGTCGAGCTTCGGAACGGCATTGAAGAGCCCCTCTGTATAGGGGTGCATGGGGTGGTTGTACAGCTTCCGGACAGTGGAGTATTCCACAAGATGACCGGCGTACATGATGGCCACGTCATCGCAGATCTCGGACACGATTCCGAGGTCGTGGGTGATGAGAAGCATGGAGGTATTTACCACCTTCTGAAGATTTTTTATCAGGTCGATCACCTGGGCCTGAATGGTCACATCCAGCGCCGTGGTGGGCTCGTCCGCTATGAGCAGGCGGGGACTGCATGCCAGGGCGATGGCGATCCCCACTCTCTGGCGCATTCCGCCGGAGAACTGGTGAGGATATTCTTTGCCCCGTTCCGGCTGAATTCCCACAAGGGTGAGCATTTCGTGGGCTCTCTTCAGTACACCCTGGCCCTTTATATCGGAATGAAGGGAGATCATCTCCATGATCTGCTCTTCCACGGTCATGATCGGGTTCAAGGACGTCATGGGGTCCTGGAAAATCATGGCGATCTTGCTTCCCCGCATGTCCTGGCGCTCTGATTCCGTCATCTTCAGAATATCCTGGCCCTCGAAGAGGATTTCGCCGGCGGTGATTTTGCCCGGCGGGCTCTGAATAAGATGGAGTATCGCCAACGCCGTCGTCGTCTTGCCTGCACCGGTTTCGCCCACAAATCCGAGGGATTTCCCCTTCTCAAGGGAGAGGTTCAGGCTATTCACGGCCTTTACGACCCCTGAGTCCGTGTCGAACCGGACGGAGAGGTTCCGTATATCCAGAAGGAGGTTATTGTCCTGTACAGCCATATTTTCCACCGCCTTACCGTTTCTGCTTGGGATCAAGGGCATCCCGAAGTCCGTCACCGAGGAAGTTGAGAGAGAGAATGGTGATCATAATGGCCAGCCCCGGGAAAATGCTGAGGTACGCGTTGTTCCTGAGATAGGGCCTGGCGGCGGAAAGCATTCCTCCCCACTCGGGAAAGGGAGGCTGAATGCCGAGCCCGAGGAAGCTGAGGGTCGCCGCGAAGAGGATCGCGTTGGCCACGCTCAGAGTCGACTGAACGATCAGGGGGGCCATGCAGTTGGGCAGAATATAGAGAAGAAGAATTCTCGTGTGGCTTGCTCCCATGGCCCGGGCCGCCTCGATGAACTCCATCCCTTTGATGGAGAGAACGGAGGCCCTCATGAGACGGGCGAAACGGGGTATGGATGTTATTCCCACAGCGATCATCAGGTTGAATAAACCCGGCCCGAGCACCGAAGAGATGACGATGGCGAGCAGAATCGTAGGGATGGCAAGCTGCACGTCCATGATGCGCATGATGATGTTGTCGATACGCCCTCCGAAGTATCCGGCGATAGCTCCGGCGGCTCCTCCGAGGATGAGGGAGATGGAGACGGCCACGAGACCCACCTGCAGAGATATCCTTGCTCCGAAGATCAGCCGGCTCAGAACATCCCGGCCGAACTCGTCGGTACCGAGCAGATGTTTCGCTGTAGGAGCCTGCCTGATCATGGTGTAGTCCTGGTCGGCATAGCCGTAGGGGGCTATCTGGTCTGCGAATATGGCCATGACAATCAGGACGAGAAGGACGAATAATCCGAAAATCGCCAGATAGTTTCTCCGCAGCCGTATAAGCGTGTATTTCCAGAGAGAATTGCTCTTGGGTTTGGATGAAGACATTCGTTTTTCTCCTCCTACTTTACGTGGATCCGGGGGTCTACAAAGGCGTAGAGAATATCCACCGCAAGATTGATGAGGCAGAACGCCAGAGATATAAAGAGCACCGACCCCTGGATGATGGGGTAATCCCTCATGTTGATGGCCTCGAGGAGCAGTCTTCCGACGCCGGATATGGAGAAGATGGCCTCGGTGATGATCGATCCTCCGAGGAGCATACCGAACTGCATGCTCACGATGGTCATGATGGGGATCATTGCGTTGGGTAGGGCATCCCTGAAGATGACTACCCGTTCCTTCTGCCCTTTTGCCCGGGCCGTCCGTATATAGTCTGACTGGATGACCTCGAGCATGCTCGACCGGGTCATCCTGGCGATGATTGCCACGGAGGAGCCGGCGAGGGTCAGTATGGGAAGGACCATCTCACTGACGGACCCGAAACCCATGGAGGGCAGCCACTCCAGATGGACCGAGAAGGCGAGGATCAGCAGAAGTCCCGTCCAGAAGGTGGGCATGGAGACCCCCAGAAGGGTTATGAGGGTTACGATGCTGTCAAGGAGAGAATATTGCTTTATGGCGCTGATAATCCCCAGAGGGATACCCACCAGCGTACTGAATATCACCGACCAGAAGGCGAGCTTCATGGTCATCGGAATGCGGGTTGCCAGCTCGGAGGTGACCGAGCTTTTCATGATATAGGAGTATCCGAGGTCAAGGTGGAACACAGCCCTGTAGAGGTATTGTCCGAGCTGCACAAAATAGGGGTCGTCAAGCCCCCGTTCCGCCCGGAAGGCTTCGATGGCCTCCTCAGTAACCTCCTGCCCCAGAGCTATCCTGGCGGGATCTCCGGGAGTGAAATACAGGATGGTGAACAAAATGATCATGACGCTGAGCACTACGGGAATGAGCAAAAGAATTCTCTTGATGGCATACTTCAACAAAAGTGATCCACTCCTTGAAGGTAGCTGAGGTTGAGAAAAAAATGCAGGAAGCAGATGAACACAAAAACGAATTCTGAGCAAAGTAAGGAACTGAGGGAAAGATTCCGGCTGCACGGGATGAATTATGAATTTGGTCGACCGGTCGACCAAATTCATAATAACCTAAAAAAACCTTACGTCAAGTAGGCGACGGGTCAAAGTCAGTAGTTTTCCATAAATGCAGAGGAGATGAAAGACAAGGGGGGCAAGAGAGGAGGAAGCAAGAATGCCCCCTCCTCGAAATTACTTTTGAATATCATTTTCTCTCTGCGGAGTGCCGGTAAAAGGCTCTCTTCCCGGCACTTTCTGTTTCAGAAGGCAGTCGGGTGCTTTTTTTCTACTCCTTCATCGAGAGATTGCCAAGGTAGTTCAATCGTCCGTCACAAAAGTTCTCAAGACCGACGAGGCCGATTTTTGCGCCATAGAGTTCATTGGGAACCGACAGGGCCACCATGGGGTGAAGTTCATCAAGTCTGTCCCAGATCTTCTGGAAAATGATTTTTCTTTCGGCTTTGTCAATCGTTTTATTTACTTCGTTTATTCCCTCGTCGACGATTGAATCCTTCAAGGCGGTCCAGTTCGTCGAGCCGATGCTGCCGGAGTGGAAGAGGGAAAGCCAGAACTGCCCGGCGTCGCGGTTCGTCTGCATCCCCCAGGTGCTGATGATGAGATCCTGCTCGTTTGTCTTTACCCTTGTGTCGAAAACTCCGGATTCGAAAACCTGGATATTAGTTTTGATTCCTACCTGGCCGAGCATGGATTGAATAACTGTCGCACCGTTCACCCGGTCTTCGTAGTTGCTTATCCAAAGCTCAAGAGTTATTCCGTCCTTGTATCCGGCCTCAGCGAGAAGAGCCTTTGCTTTCTCGGGGTCAAAGGGGTACTTCTTTACATTTTCGGGAGTGAAGGTACTTGCGGGAACAAGAGGGCCGTCAGGCTGAGATGAATTATTCTGATAGACCACTGCATCGTAGGCCTCTTTGTTGATGGCATACTCGATGGCAAGGCGGACGCGGGGGTCATCGAGGGGCTTTTTCTGCGTATTCATCCCCAGGTAGATGAGGCCGAGACCCTGAGCTTTCACTGCCTCAGCTTTATCGGAGTTCTTCAGACGGTCAAAATCACTTGCCGGTACGGCATAGATCATGTCGACCTTTCCTGTCTCAAGGGCGATGACCCGGCTGCTGGCATCCGGAAGTACTAAAACTTTGAAGTCCTTGAAATTCGCCTTTTCTCCGTGATAATCGTCAAAGGCCTCCAGTTCAATCCGCTCTCCCTTAACCCAGCTTTTAAATTTAAAGGGGCCTGTTCCGACGGGGTGGCGGAAATATTCCTCTCCCGCTTCCTCTACCGCCTTTTTGCTGAAAATGCTGGCATAGGGGTGCTTCATTGAGTCAAGGAATCCGCCCACGGGGCCGTGTGTCTTCACGATGACCGTGTATTTGTCGATAATCTGAAATCCGTCTTTATCGATATATTTTCCCCGGGAACCGGCATGGACAGATGCGGGGGACGCGGCTCTCGTCAGGGAGAAAACCACATCTTCGGCGGTGAATTCTTCGCCGTTATGAAATTTTACACCCTGCTTCAAAAAAAACTTGTAGGTCTCGGAATCGACCATCTCCCACTTCTCTACGAGCACGGGGACGATCTCCTTTGTTTTGCAGTCCACTGTCACAAGGGGCTCATTGATATGCTTCGTCACCGCAAAGGACATGGTATCCACAGCCTGGTGCGGATCGAGGCTTTTCGCGTCTCCCGGAAGGCCCAGGGTAAAGCTGTCCATTGGTTTGGCTGATCCGAAGGATGCAAAGGTCAGGACCAGAAGCACGGCCCCCAGTAAGTACATTGTTCTTTTTTTCAAATTCATTTCTCATCTCTCCTTTTTTCAGATATGTTCTTTTCAGCTGGCTCTTCCAGCAGAAAGTCCAGGGCGGCGGAGGCCATGACCTCCAGGCCGATTGGTATGGCCCGTTCATCAATGTAAAAATCGATCGAATGGGTTGGGCAGTGGGGCCCGCCGGGGGTTCGAACACCCAGGCGGAAAAGAGCTCCCGGCGCCTTCTCCAGGAAGTAGGCATAATCCTCTCCTCCCATTGCTGGAGAGGGAAGGTCTATGACACGTTCGACGGAATCGATATCCCCGCAGACCCTCCGGACGCGGTTCACCCAGTTTTTGTCGACGCAGGTTGGAATAATTTCCGGAATGATCTCCACCGTGACGGTCGCTTTCAAAGCTTTTCCCGTCGCTTCAGCGATTTCCGTTACGCGGCGGTGAAACAGCTCCTGGGTTGTTTTTCTCAGATACCGGATAGATCCCTGTAGAACTACGGGGCCTCCGATATAGGAGTTTGATATCCCCCCCTCGATTCTTCCGAAGGTGACGAGGGCGCAGTCCGTGGGGGCCAGTTCCCGGGAGCCGAGGCTCTGAAGAGTCGTCACAATCGTCGAGGCAGCCAGAATGGTGTCCACCCCGAAATGAGGATATCCGCCGTGGGCCTGCTTTCCTTCAACGGTGATTTTCAGCAGATCGACGCCGGAGGTCATGAAATCATCCCGAACTCCGATTTCGCCCACATAGATGTCCGGAAGGGCATGAAGGGCGAGAACTCCGTCCACGGTGGGGTTTTCCATGACACCCGCCTGAATGAACTCAAGACCTCCGCCCAACTCCTCTTCAGCATGCTGGAAAAAAAACTTTGCGCACCCTGAGAAGAGATGCTTCTGTTCAGTGAGAAATTGAGCCGTTCCAAGAAGAATTGCCGCATGGGAATCGTGTCCGCATCCGTGAAAAATACCGTCTTTTTTTGAAGCGTAGGGCACGCCCGATTGCTCCTGAATTGGAAGGGCATCAATATCAGCTCTCATGCCGACGCATCTGCCCGGACCGGCTCCTGTTCCATAGAGCTCCGCGCAGATGCCTGTCTGCGTCCTGCCTATCCGTGTGATTTTATCAATGCCGAAGGATCGCAGCTTCTCTTCAATAAAAGCCGAGGTTTCAACCTCCTGAAAACTCAGCTCGGGGTTTTCATGAATTCTTCTTCTCCAGAGAATCGCATCTTCTCCTATCTCTCTGATTCTACTTTTTAAAGACTTCTTCATTATTTTCCTCCTTTCTCTATTAATTTATCTGCTTTTCGCTACGTTAAGGCCATGAGAAAAGTTGCAATAAATATTATTTATTGCAACTTACGGAATGGATTCTAAGGTCGATGCTATGGAATGTCAAGATTGTGAATCTCTACCCTGATGTTTCGTAAGAGTACGGGAGCATCGAAGTGCCCGGAAAAAACCAAGAAAAGGTATCCGGAATACTTCCGGATTTAAAACCGCGGGATCCGCGATAGGAGAGTGTCTTTTGATTTTTTAAAAAAACGGCACTCCGGAAAAGATCCCCGAAGTGCCGTACAGCTTGCCCAGAGCTATTTCACAGCACTCTTATCAGCGGCTCCAAGGACGATAGCAGCCTTGCTTCTTCGTTTCTGGATGATGAAGACGAAGGCGAAGATGGCTACCCCGACCAGGTCCCATTTTCTTCCCGGTATGAAAAGGGGAACCGCCGTGAGGGCGAGAAGTATCCGCTCATGGATGTACAGGTGCGTGCTGAAGTACCCCTCCATGGCCGCGGCGAGGCTTGCGAGAGCCATCATGGTCACCGCTGACGTGAGGGCGAACTCCATCAGCGTTCCCTGCAGAAGGATTTCAGGACGGTAGTAAAAGATGAAGGGGAGGATGTAGAGCCCCTTGGAGAACTTGAAGCTCGTCATCATGGTCCGCCAGGGGTCGGCCTTGGCGATGCCCGCGGCGACGATGGCGGCGAGCCCCACGGGGGGCGTGATCTCAGAGTTGATGCTGAACCAGATCATGATGAAATGGGCGACCACGAGAGGAAAGCCCATATCGAGCAGGGCTGGCCCCACGGCGATGGCCGTGATGATGTAGGCCGCGCTGCTGGCGAGCCCCATGCCGAGAACGGTGGAGATGAGGCATGCCAGTATGATGGCGATAAAGGGGCTGCCATGGGAGAGGGCTGAGAAAAACCAGGAGAATTTAAGCCCTATTCCCGTAAGCCCGACGATGGAAAGAATAATTCCTATGCAGCCTGTCAGACTGCCGATGGCAAGAAGATATTTGCCTCCAAGGACCAGGCATTCATAGAGATTACGAAGGTTGATTCTCCGCGTCTTGAAGGCGTGGGTGACGAGGAGCCCGCCGATTCCTCCGAGGGCCGCCGTTCCGGGAGCGTACCCCATCCCCATGATCACGACGATGAGAATAAGGGCGA
>CAYZZX010000038.1:0-16664 GCA_964483085.1 uncultured Synergistaceae bacterium | reverse complement strand
TTCACGCTTCGCCTCCAGTTCTTCGCAGAGTTCGTCTATGTTTCGATATGCCATGAAATGATCCAGCCTCCTCTTTCCCGGCCCGTTGTACCGAACCGGAAGTAATTTTTCATAACGTTCCCTGACGGGGCACAGGGATGTGACTCTTTCTTCAGGGTCTTCCGTGAGTTCATCTGTACTGTAGAAACTCGGGATTCTCCGTCTTTCCTGTGGATATTTTCAGCAGGATACTCTGCGTTGGAACTTTAAGAGTTGATTTCTGCTGTATTGCAACCGTGCGGAATTGTCCTCTGGAAGCAAATATTCAATGGTTTTTATTTTTCTTTTTCTCTTTCTCGTCACTCCTCATTACTGTCTTGTTTTTTTATAAAAGATCGGGCCAGAAAGGAATCCAATCCTTAGCTGACATCAAACCCCGGTCGAAATATACTGAAAGGGTCGAGCGGCTCGGAAAACCTGAGGACGTCTCGTCCGCTGGCAGGGGGATACGAATAGTTCCCCGGGAAGATCCAGCGGGTTCTTGCAGACCCTCTCGAATTGAAAGCAGAACGCGCCCTCCCGTAAGCCACGCAGTACGAAGCTGCGGAAAGGTGGCAAAGGAGTCAGGAAGAAAGAATATGCGAAGCCCGTTCGACAGAGCAAAACCTGCAAGTACTTCCATTTCCGTCAGGGAGATGGAAGTGCTTGACGGAATGATAATGTCATCGATCTTCCCTTTCCGTTTTTTCCATTCCTCCTGAAGAATTGATAGAAGAAGCTTTCCTGTATGCGCCTTCAGGCCGCCTGCTATTGCTGGAGAGCTTTCCCCCATAAAAATAAGGGGTTCGCTCCGGTTTTCTTTTTTTCCGGAGAGAAAGGCACCGGGAAGGAGCCTTTCGTTCCATACCGCTGTCACAACCGCGCGGTTACGCTCCATATATGATGAAAAGGGGCCATTGATTCTGGCCGACATTGAAAAGTGCTCTTTTTGGTCAACCCGCGATACCGAGGGAGTCTCTATAGAGAGAAAGGCTACTCCGGCGCTTTCCGGAGCTTCAACGATCTCCCAGAGGGCAGTTCCGGAAATATCGATGCAGGTCAGGATATCTTTCCGGAAGAAAATCGTCCACCCGTTGTCAGCTCTTTCAAGGACAGTCTCTTCTTCAAGCGCTTTCATCTCATTGAAGGAGATCGGGAATTTAGTAATTCTCCCCGGATCGGACAGCACAAAAAGAGCGCCAAGGGGTGACCAGGCGATGTCCCGGGGGGCGCGGACGGAAAAGGAAAAGACAGTATCTTTCTCCTTCAGGGATACAACATGCACTGTATCGTTGTTTCTGTCGGCCACGGCGATCCATTCACCGTAGACCGAGAGGCCCGTCGGTTCGAAGGGTTTTTTCGAGAGCGGAAAGGAGAGCTCTCCTTCGTTTTTCAGTCCAGGGCTGGAGAAGAGCAGCACTTTTCTCTCCGCCGCACTCGAGACCGCAATGAGTCCATCTCTTATTTTCACTCCGTCAGAAGGTTGAAACGGAAGGGTGCCGAGAGGACTGAGAGCTTTTTCCCCTTTTTTGAGGACATGAACGGCTCCCTTCTCAAGGAGAACAATCCAGTCATCTTCCGTTCCCGGTACGACCGCCACCGGAGAGGGAGCGGTCAAAGACAGAAAAGGGTCTTTCTCCGTCCTTCGGAACCAGAGGGTCCCGCCAAGGGTATCGGCGATGAAAAGAGCGCCTCCCGATTCCCCTGCCTTACCGAGCCCCTTCGCGTTCAGATTTTGCAAAAGACCGAGGCCGAGCACCGTTTTCAGGTCTTTTTTGGAAGGAATGGCCCGTGTGGCAATGGGCTCTCCTGAAAGTATGTTACTGAGGAAGATCTTCTCATCCTGAAGACGCTCGAGGATCCTTGGGGCGTGAAGGTCTTTCGGACGGACCTCCAGAAAATACTTCAATGATTTGACTGCATCCTCCGTCTGCCCCATACGATTCAGCACCAGACCCTTCAGCAGATAGTAATCCACAAGATAGGTATTGAGCTTCAGCGCCTGGTCAAGATCGCCTAGAGCATCGGAATAGTTTCTTTTGAGAAAGTGGTCATAGGCTCTTCCGAAAAACTTCTCTGCATCTTCTCTGCGGGCGAACGGGAGAGTGTTGCCGGAAAGTGGAGAGCAAGGGAGGAAAAATAAAAAGAGAGCCAATAGGGATAGAAATCGTGCCGTTCTTCCATCGATTAAAAACAGCTTCACACGCTTTCCTCCTTTACTCAGCCCATCACAGATGTTTCGAGATAATATCGATGCCGGCAAAGGAATAAAATGAAAGTATTATCGCTCCGGCAAGAAGAAACCCGAGGAGCATACGCAAATAAAGTACCCACATCGGTCCTCCTGGCAGCACTCCCTTATGAATGCGAACAACGACACGGGCGATGAAAAGGGAGGCAAGAAACATTCCGAGGGCGATGAGGGCCTGTAGATTTACTGGAGGCATTGACGTCACCTTTCTGCCGTTCAGCGAGGCTATAGATTCAGCATACCTCATTGGATTTCATTTTTCCACCTGCAAAAAGAAAAACGAGGCAATAATAAAAGATAATAAAGATAAAAATAGATTCCTGCCGTAAAAACGCCCCGGATTTCCTCCGGGGCATGAAGAGAGCACGATGATCAAAAGACTTCCTCTTCGTCAGGCTCCCGCTTCAGAAAGCTGGTAGGGTGTTTCATCGTTCATATGAATCTGCTTCAGTACCGAGATCGCTACCTCAAGGGCTCTTTTACCGTCCGTAATGCCCACAAGGGGTTGCTTTCCCTCCCGAACGCACATCACGAAATGCTGAAGTTCAAGTTTGAGCTGTTCACTTTTTGGAAAGACAGGGTGCTCGATAACTTCGACAAGGCCGCTGTTCTGCCGGACACACCGGTTGATGGAGACATCCTGAGTTTCGTAATCTATGGTCACATACCGCTCGGGTTCCATTATCTCAAGCTGTCTGAGGCGCCGTTCGGAGACCCGGCTGACCAGGATGTGTGCCATGGCTCCGTTTTTAAAGGAGATCTGTGCGGAGGCTATGTCCTCATGGTTTGAACGGAGACATCTTCCCACGGCCGATATTGTGGAAATTTCAGACTGAACAAGAGAGAGAATGATGTCGATGTCGTGAATCATGAGGTCAAGCACCACTCCCACGTCGCTGATCCGGGGTGAATAGGGACCGAGTCTTCGTGATTGTAGAAAGAGAGGCTCATGAATTATCTTTGAAATATACTGCACGGCACTGTTAAACCGTTCGATATGCCCCACCTGGAGGACGAGATCAAGATCCGCGGCCATTCGAAGAAGGCTCTCCGCTTCGCTCACCGTTGTGGTCACTGGTTTCTCGACGAGGACATGGATACCGTTCATCAGAGCCTTTCGGGCGATCTCGAAATGTGCGCTTGTGGGAACAACAACACTGACCGCATCGGGTCTTGCCCGGGCGATAAATTCATCCATATCGGTAAACCAGGGGACTCCGAGGTTTTCGCCGATCGCGGCGGCTCTGCTCTCATTCTGGTCAACCACCCCGACGAGGTGCGTTCCCAGAAGTTCTGTGTAAACCCTCGCGTGATGCTGGCCAAGATGGCCTACCCCGATGACGCCCACCTTTTTCAGATCCATAATTAGATCAGCTCCTTTGAGAAGGCACGTCCATTACTTCCCTAATACATTCTCCCATGAAGGAGGCGAAAAGTGGCATCTTCACTTATCGCAGGGAGGCGAGAAGGAAATGACGGCCTGCAAGGTCCCCTCTCCGATAAGAATAACATAGCCGGTTCTGGCCGAAAGTACCCAGCGGCAGAGTACAGATGCGGTCCTTTCTGACCCCCGCCGCGAGAATCTGGCGGCGGATCTGTGCACCGAGGTCAAACCATGCCTTTCCCGAATGGATATCAACAGCTGAAGGATCAAAAACATCAATCCCGCGGTCAGTCCATTCCTCTCCCAAGGTTCTGCAGTACCGGGTTTTTTCGATTCCCGGGCCGATCCATGCCCACGTTTTTTCGGGATTTCGCCCGCCCCGGGAAAAAACCTTATCGCAAGCAGAGCCTGCGATGTTCTGTACTGTTCCCTTAAAACCGGAATGAAGAAGAAGAATCCATGGTTCAGGAATCTCTGAAAAGAGGACTACGGGAAAACAGTCGGCGAAACGAAGAGACCCCTCCACTCCCCTCTCGTCAAGAAAAACTCCGTCCCCTTCTCTTCGGTGAGGGAGAAATCCCGCTGAAGGTGGGGAAAGAATGGTCCTTCCATGAACCTGCCGGGGAGCGATGAGAGGCCCAGCGGAGGGGATAATTTTCTGCAGGCTCTCTCTGGAAGAGGCCGGATTGCCTCTGGCTTTGTCCAGAAGGGCACCCCGAAGAAAAAAACGTATGGAAAAAAGTTCGTCCCGTCCGCCGATTGTGTACGCAAGGGAGGGAGCTTCTTTCGAGGGAAGATACTTGTAATCAGGCTTCACTCGCCTTCTCCTTTTTCCCGCATGAGGCGTTCCCGCAGAAATCCCACGAGGTAGAGGCTTCCACAGCAGAGGACACCCTCCCCCGTTTTTTCGGCCTCTTCGATGGCTGAGAAGGGATCGTCGAACTCCCCTATCTGGTCATTTCTCCACCCCGCGGATCTGGCTGCCTCCGCCAGCAGGGAGGGAGGAGCTGCCCGATCGTGCCCCGGCATGGCCGTACAGTGGATGGCGGATCCAATGCTTTTGAGAAGGAGAAGACTTTGAAAATACTCTTTATCCTTCATGGCAGCGAAGACGACGGTGAGCTTTTTATTTCCATAGAGCGTCCGTACAGTTTCGACAAGACGGACTATCCCGTCCGGGTTATGGCCGCCGTCGAGGATAAGAGGAGGGTTCTTTCTGAGGAGCTCGAAGCGTCCGGGCCATCTGGCCAGGGAGATGCCTTCCTGTATTGACTCGAGAGAAAGGCGGGGAAAGTTCTTCTGCACAGAGAGCGCGCCGGAGATTGCGAGGGCGGCGTTTTCAACCTGATATCCTCCGACAAGGGCGGGGGAAAAAGGGACATCCTTTCCGAAGGCGGAGAGGGTAAAACGTACCCCGTTTTCTGAAAGGGAAATTCGGGAGATATTGTTCTCGAGGGATGCCACATGAGGAAGGGCACCGATTTTTTCCGCCGTCTCGAGGAAGAGGGGGATGAGTTCCGGAGGAGAGCCGGAAAACCACGCCGGAACGGAGGGGCGCATAACGGCAAACTTCTCGGAGGCGATTGCCTCAAGGGAGTTGCCGAGAAACTCTGTGTGATCTATGGAGATGGAGGTGATGAGGGTCAGTACGACCCGTCCCAGAAGGTTCGTGGCGTCGAGCCGTCCTCCGAGACCTGCCTCCACAACGGCTATATCGATCTCGCTTTCTCCACAGAGCAAAAAAGCCGCAGCTGTGACGACTTCAAAGAAAGTGGGGGGATTTTCCTGGAGCTGAGGAGTTGAAGAAAGGGCTCTGCCCACGCTGAAGGCGGCCCGTGACCAGTCTTTCAGCGAAAGAGTTTTTCCTTCGATCTGCAGCCTTTCGGCGGGAGATTCGAGATGAGGGCTCGTATACAGGGCAGTTCGATATCCTGACGCACGGAAGACGCTCTCTGTGAATGCCGCGGTGGACCCCTTGCCGTTCGTCCCGACGATGTGGACGGCTGGAAAGCGGTCCTGGGGACGTCCAAGAGAATCGAGGAGCATCTCTATCCGCTCGAGTCCCGGACGGATTCCGGGACTCGCTATGGACGAAAAAAACCGCTCGAGTTCATCGAAGGAGGAAAAAGGACGATCCATCTTCGGATCAGGACCGCCTGAGGCTTTCGATATTTTCCCTGATCCGGGCGATTCTGGACTGGTTCTCCTCAAGCCTCGCTTTTTCTTTTTCAACCACTTCCTCCGGAGCTCGTGCGACGAAGGAGCTGTTGGAGAGCCTGCTCTCACTTGCGGAGAGGTTTTTTTCCACCGCCAGGGCCTCTTTTTCGAGGCGCTCGATCTCCGACGCGAGATCGAGAATATCCCCTACGATCAGGTGAGCCTCCCCTCCCGACAGCTGAGAGGAGAGGGCTCCGGCAACCTTCTCGCCTCCTGGAGGAAGAAGGGTCACGGAGCGGATTTTGGTCAGATTTTCTATCATGGGGGCATTTACCCGAAGGACCTCGGCGAGAGGAGAGTTCTCCTCCGTCTGAATAATCGCCCTGTTTATCGCGGTTTGGGGCGAAATGTGAGCCTCGGCCCGCAGGTTCCGCAGCACCCGGACCGTCTCTTGAAAGAGGTCCATCTCGCCGAGGGATTCGGCAAAGTGAAGCCCCTCTTCAGGGACCGGCCAGGAGACGGTTTCTATGGACGCTTCGCCGAACTCGAAGGTGTGCCACAGCTCTTCCGTGACGAAGGGGATGAAGGGGTGAAGGAGAAGAAGCACTCTCCGGAAGACGTGGGAGAGCACCGATTGAACAGTTTTTTTCCGCTCCTCTCCTTCGTCGCCCCGAAGCACCGGCTTCGATAGTTCAAGATACCAGTCGCACAGGTCCCCCCAGACGAAGTCGTAGAGCATCCTCGCCGTCTCGCCGGTTCCGAAGGCATCAAGAAGCTTCGTCGCCTCTGCGGCTACGTTCTGAGTCCGGGTGAGGATCCATCGGTCCGCCAGAGAAAGAGAGTCAGGATTGATGGGGGTGTCATCTCTTGAAACTCCTTCGAGGTTCATAAGGGCAAACCGTGAGGCGTTCCAGATTTTGTTCATGAAAAGGCGGTAGGTCTCTATCTTCCCCGTGCTCAGAAAAATATCTCTCCCCTGTACTGTCAGGGCGGCGAGGGTCATGCGGAGGGCGTCGGCGCCGTAGTGGTCGATCATGTCGAGGGGGTCGATGACGTTGCCGCTCGACTTGCTCATCTTCTGCCCCTTCTCGTCCCGGATGAGGGCGTGGATGTAGACATCGTGGAAGGGAACTTCATCCATGAATTCGAGCCCCATCATGATCATCCGGGCAACCCAGAAGAAGATGATGTCGAATCCTGTCACCATCACCGATGTGGGGTAGAAGTATTTCAGATCCTCCGTGTCGTCCGGCCAGCCGAGGGTGGAAAAGGGCCACAGGGCGCTGCTGAACCACGTATCAAGGACATCCTCGTCTTGCAATATGTTCGCCGAGCTGCAGGCTTCGCAGACATCGGGATCCGTCTCCGAGACGGTGATATGGCCGCACTCGCCGCAGGTCCATGCGGGGATGCGGTGCCCCCACCAGAGTTGACGGGAGATGCACCAGTCCCGGATATTCTCCATCCAGGTGTAATAGACTTTTTTCCACTGTTCAGGCGTCCAGTTGATGTTCCCCTGCTCTACTGCCTCTACGCCCATTTCCGCCAGGGGTTTTGCCCGGACGAACCACTGTTCGGAGAGGTAGGGCTCTACCACGGTATGGCAGCGATAGCACTGCCCTACCGAGTGCATTATCTCCTCGGCCTTTTCGAGAGAGTCCGTGGAGCGGAGGTCTTCCACAGCTTTTTTTCTGGCGTCAGTGATGGAGAGCCCCTCGTATCCGGGGGCAAGGGAGTTCATGAACCCTTCGCCGTCAATCACCTGAATCTGTTCGAGGTCGTGGCGCTGGCCGACGAGAAAGTCGTTTGGATCGTGTGCCGGGGTGATTTTGACACACCCTGTGCCGAATTCCGGATCGACCATGATGTCCTCGATGACGGGAATTTCCCGGCCGCCGAGGGGAACTTTGACCTTTCTTCCGGCGAGGGAGGCTTTTTCCGAACGTGGGTGGACCGCGATGGCCGTGTCCCCCCAGATGGTCTCAGGCCGGGTCGTGGCGACGACGAGGGCACCCTCGCCGTCAGTGAAGGGATACCGGACGTAGTAGAGGGCTCCATTCTTCTCTTCGTGCTCCACTTCAATGTCGGAGAGGGCGGTATGGCAGCGGGAGCACCAGTTGATGATGTATTTGCCCCGGTAGATGAGCCCCTTTTTGAAGAGGCGGACGAAGACGGTCCGGACGGCCCGGGAAAGCCCGTCGTCGAGAGTGAACCGTTCCCGCTCCCAATCGCAGGAATTTCCCAACTTTTTCATCTGCGTGATGATGCGGCTGCCGAACTCCTCTTTCCATTCCCAGACACGATCGACGAACTCCTCCCGGCCGAGGTCATGGCGGGATTTCCCCTCTCCGGCGAGACGGCGCTCCACCACGTTCTGGGTGGCGATGCCGGCATGGTCCGTTCCAGGGAGCCAGAGGACGTTGAAACCCTTCATCCGTTTGTATCTGCAGAGGATGTCCTGAAAGGTGTGATTGAAGGCGTGCCCCATGTGGAGGGATCCCGTGACGTTGGGAGGAGGAATGACGATTGAGAAGGCCTTCGACTTATCCTCCCCTGGAACGGCACGAAAAAGGCCCTGTTCGATCCATCGGGCGTACCATTTATCTTCGAGTGGTTTTGGATCATAGGCTGCAGCCATGGAATCAAGGATTTCGGACATAATACGGATCTCCCTCCGTTGCGAATATGCAGTACCAGTAATAAAGCTAAGCTTCTCCGGCAGTCAGGAAGGTTCTTCTGTACTCCGGAGAAGATAGTTTTCCATGAATTTGCGCAGCTCGTCGAAGCCGTCTCCCTTTTCTGCCGAGGTTACCAGAGGAACATCTATTGAAAAGAGCCCGTCGCGGATGTAGTTCTGCACCATCCCGCGGTGGTGGCTCCGGCTGATCTTGTCCCCCTTGGTGAAGGCCACCAAAAGGGGTATTTTCATGGAGCGGACCCACTCCTGCAGCGCCCTGTCATTTTCCAGGAGTCCGTGGCGGAAATCAACGAGATGAAGGACAAGGGCCAGGTTTTTTCTTCTGGAAATATAGCTTTCAATGAGAGAGGACCATTTGATTCTCTCTCCCTTGCTCCGGGACGCATATCCGTAGCCGGGAAGGTCGACGAGCCGGAAGGGTTCGGGAACACCCTCCACAAGAAAAAAATTAATGCTCCGGGTCTTGCCGGGGGCCGCCGCAACCCGGGCGAGACGGACACCGATGAGGCGGTTGATGAGGCTTGATTTCCCCACGTTTGAACGGCCCGCCACGGCAATCTCAGGCAGTGAGGGAGGGGGGAACTGGTTGGGGAGATAGGCCGTCGCCTCTGTGCGAACTTTCCAGACTTCAGACATCAGGGCTCAGCCCTTCCCAGGGCGAAGGCAAAGACATCGGAAACTTTCTCCACGTATTTAAAGGAGAGCCCCTCCTTAGTCCAATCCACGATCTCTTCCACGTCCGGGCGGTTTGCTCCGGGGAGGAGGATGTTGCGTATCCCCTGACGCTTTGCAGCGAGAATCTTGTCCCGGATCCCGCCCACAGGAAGGACTTTTCCCTGGAGGGAGATCTCCCCCGTCATGGCGATATCGGGGAGTACGGGGCTTTTACTTACGGCAGAGAGAATGGCCACGGCCATAGTAATTCCCGCCGAGGGGCCGTCCTTGGGGATCGCTCCTTCGGGGACATGGAGGTGAAGATCGATTCCTTTCCAGTCCACCTCTCCGATACCGAGAGTCTCGCTGTTTGCTCGCAGATATCCGATGGCGGTCTGGGCGGACTCCTGCATGACCGATCCGAGGTTTCCCGTAAGGGTCACCTCACCCTTTCCCTTCATGGTGACGGCCTCGATCACGAGAACGTCGCCTCCCGTCTCCGTCCAGGCAAGCCCAACGACGGTGCCCACCTCCTTAGTCTTTGGAAGGCGGATATCGTGAAGTTTCGGAGGGCCGAGATAGTCCTTCAGATCCTTGACTCCTATGGAGTAGATCTCCTCCATATTCTCTCCACCGTCCACGATCTTTCGGGCAACCTTTCTGCAGACTGACGCGATTTCCCGTTCCAGTCCCCGGACCCCTGCCTCCCGTGTATAGTCGCTGATGATCTTTTCAAGGGCCTTTGGTGTGATTTTGACCTGCTCCGAAGAAAGGCCGTGCTCTCTCAGTATTCGGGGAAGCAGATGCCGCCGGGCGATTTTTATCTTCTCCTGCCAGACGTACCCTGGGATCTTGATGACCTCCATGCGGTCGAGAAGAGGCCGGGGGATCGTATGGACAACGTTGGCGGTGGTGATGAAGATCACCTCGCTGAGATCAAAGGGAACCTCGATGAAGTGATCCGTAAAGGCGTTGTTCTGTTCCGGATCGAGCACCTCGAGAAGGGCTGCTGCAGGGTCGCCGCGAAAATCCTGCCCCATTTTGTCGATCTCGTCCATGAGGAGGACGGGGTTTCGCACTCCCGACTGGCGTATTTTCTGAATGATCCGTCCCGGCATGGCGCCGACATAGGTTCGCCGGTGCCCGCGTATCTCCGCCTCGTCCCGCATTCCGCCCAACGACATGTTCACGAACTTCCGGTTCAGGGCCCGGGCGATGGATTTTCCAAGGGAGGTCTTTCCCACTCCGGGAGGGCCCACGAAACAGAGGACCTGAGCCTTCATATTCCCCGAGGCGAGCTTCCGGACGGCGAGAAATTCAAGGATGCGCTCCTTCACCTTTTCAAGGCCGTAATGATCGTCTTCGAGGACCTCCCCTGCCCGGTGGATATCGAGGATATCGGGGGATAGGACCTTCCATGGAAGGGTTATGAGCCAGTCGATATAGGTTCTCACAACTGTGGCCTCCGCCGACATGACAGGCATCTTCGCAAGCCGGTCCAGTTCGTGGAGAGCCTTCGCCTCTGATGCCTCGGGCATGGAGGCTTTTTCTATATTCTCCCGTAACTCTTCGATCTCGGAGGGAGCATCAGTGTGGCCGAGTTCACCCTGTATTATTTTAAGCTGCTCCCGGAGGTAGTACTCCTTATGCCCCCGCTCCACCTCTTGACGGACCTTATCCTGAATATCCTGCTCGAGCTGGAGGATGTCGATCTCCTCGATGAGGATTCTCAGAAGGAATTTCAGGCTTTTCTCAAGGTTGACCATCTCGAGAAGCTTTTGTTTTGCCTCGACCTTGATGAAAAGATGGGAGCTTACGAGGTCCGAAATCTGCCGCGGATCGTCCACGTTCATAATCGTTATGAGAACTTCGGCGGGTATCCGGGGGTGGAGGGTCACATATTTTTCAAACTGTTCGAGGACACTCCGCTTCAGAGGCTCGAGATTCGGTGAAGAATGCTCGTCCCACTCAAGGGGGAGGATGTCCGCCTCGAGGGTTTCTTTGCCGGGGAGATACTCTTGAACGGTGACCCGCTCCACAGCCTCGATGAGGACCTTGGTCGTTCCGTCGGGAATACGGACCATCTGGAGTATGGTGCACAGGTTCCCCGTAGTGTAGAGGTCCTCCGGAAGAGGATCGTCCACCTGCATGTCCTTCTGGGTAGCCACAAGAATTGTCTTGTCCTGGAGCATGGCCATTTCGATGGCCTTCAGCGAGCGAGGCCTTCCGACGAACAGTGGAGCTATGATGCCAGGGAAGACGACGATATCCCGTATGGGAAGGACGAAACAGCGGCGGGGAGACTCCATCGTTCAGGCCACCTCCTCGGTGGTTTTTCTTTCTTCAAGGAGAGGCATAGTCCCTTTTTCCACCATCTCTTCCGTGATGGTCACCTCGGAGATTTCGGTCGTCCGGGATGGTATTTCATACATGAGCTCCATCATGAGGTTTTCGAGGATCGTTCGAAGCCCCCGCGCTCCGGTGTTCTTTTCATTCGCCTTTTCAGCGATCTTTCTGATTGCTTCCTTGGAGAATTCGAGGGTGACGCCCTCCATGGCGAAGGATTTCCGGTACTGCCGCACGAGAGCGTTTTTCGGTTCTACGAGAATCCGGACAAGGGCGTCCGCATCCAATTCCTGAAGGGGCACCAGGACAGGGAGGCGGCCTGCGAGTTCCGGTATGAAGCCGAAGGACATGAGATCTTCCGGCTGAATATGCTTCATGATCTCGAACCGGCGTGCATCGCGTTTCCCGGGGATCTCTCCGCCGAAGCCAATCATCTTTTTATTGACCCGCCGTCCGATGGTCTCCTCGATTCCGTCGAAGGCCCCTCCGCAGATAAAGAGGATATTTGTCGTATCGAGCTGGATGAAGTCCTGATAGGGGTGCTTCCGTCCACCCTTGGGCGGAACGTTTGAAAGGGTGCCCTCGAGGATCTTCAGAAGGGCCTGCTGCACTCCCTCTCCCGAGACATCCCGTGTAATGGAGGCGGACTCCGATTTTCTCGAAATCTTGTCAATTTCGTCGATATAGATGATCCCTCGCTCGGCTGCCTTCACATCGTAATCGGCCGCCTGGAGAAGCTTGACCAGGACGTTTTCCACGTCCTCTCCCACGTAGCCGGCCTCGGTGAGGGTGGTTGCGTCGGCGATGGCGAAGGGAACTTTGAGCTTCTTCGCAAGGGTCTGGGCAAGAAGGGTTTTTCCGCAGCCAGTGGGGCCGAGAAGAAGAACATTGCTCTTCGACAGCTCCACGTCAGAATCCTCGAGATTGCTCGTGATCCTCTTGAAGTGGTTGTAGACCGCCACGGCAAGGCTTTTCTTAGCCCACTCCTGCCCGATGACATACTGGTCGAGATAGGCCTTAATCTCCTTCGGCTTCGGCACCTCAGAAAGAGGTATGAAAGAATCCTTCGCACCCGGAGCCTCGGGCATCTCTTCGTTCAGTATAAGGGTGCACAGGTGAACACACTCGTCGCAGATCCCGACTCCCGGGCCTGCGATGAGCTTTTGTACCTCTTCCTGTGCCTTTCCGCAGAAAGAACAGCGGGACGTCTTTCCCTTGCCGCCCTTTCCTTTATCGTCAAATTTAAACATATGGTTTACAATCCTCCCTTGATGGTTTCCATCGGGATGCACAAAGAAGGGAGCGCCTTCCGGGCTCCCTTGCTGTCACTTCGGAAAGGCCTCGCTCGGAAAGGACGTCTATCTCGAGCTGATAACCTTATCGATGAGCCCGTACTGCACGGCCTCCTCGGGAGACATAAAATGGTCTCTCTCGGTGTCGTTCTTTATCTTCTTCTTTGACTGGCCCGTATGTTTCACAAGTATATCATTGAGGCGGTCTCTGAGCTTCAGTATTTCCCGGGCGTGAATCTCCACTTCTGTGGCCTGTCCCTGGGTTCCTCCCAGAGGCTGGTGGATCATGATCCGAGAGTTCGGCAGGCTCAGACGCTTGCCGGGTGTGCCTCCCGCCAGGAGAAGGGCGCCCATGCTCGCCGCCTGGCCGATGCAGATGGTGGAAACCGGGCTTTTGATGTACTGCATGGTGTCGTAAATGGCCAGTCCCGCAGAGACATAACCGCCGGGGCTGTTAATGTACAGATGGATATCCTTCTCGGGGTCTTCGCTTTCGAGAAAGAGAAGCTGCGCCACCACTATGTTTCCGGTATGCTCATCAATACCCTCTCCGAGAAAGATGATCCGGTCCTTCAGGAGACGGCTGTAGATATCGTAGGTTCTTTCGCCTCTGCCTGTCTGTTCAACTACATAAGGAATAAGCACTGCACCGGGTCTCCTTTCCATTCTCTCTACTCCGCAGCAGGTGTTGACTCGGACTGCTGCTCCTCCGTGTCGTTGATCTGTACGGAGTCCATAATGGCCTTCACTGTTTTTCTGTATTTTATCTTATTCGCCATCTCGATGAGAGATTTTTCGTCCTTGAAGAGGCTGTTCACCAGGCGGTCCGCGTCGATTTGATAGGTGGCGGCCAATTTCGACATTTCAGCCGCGAAATCCTCCCTCTCTACAGTGATGGCGAGATCTTCAGCGATCTTGTCGAGAATGAGGGAGCGACGGACGATCGCCTCGGCCTGTTTTCTGATGTTCTCTTCGTATTCTTCTGGCGTTGTTGAGGATTCTTCAAGGAATTTGTCGAGGGTCATATTCTTCGACTTCTCGATTTTTTCCGCGTCTTCCTTTTTCATGGCCTCACTCTGGCGTGCGATGAGTGTTTCAGGAAGATCCAGCTGTGCCAGCTCCGTTATCTTCTCCACTGCGTTGTACTCCGCCTCGGACTGGCATTCAGCCGATTTGCCCTCGAGGATCCGTTTTCCTACTTCCTCCCGAAAGGCTTCGTAGGTCTCGCACTCCTGCTGCAGGATTTTTTTGAAGAACTCAGAGTTCAACTCGGGGAGAATTTTTTCCTTTACATCCTTGACGGTCATCTCGTAGCTGATGGATTTTCCGGCGAGGTGCTGCTCAGGGTGATCTTCCTGAATCTCTACATCAACAGAGACGGTATCACCGATATTTTTGCCGAGAAGGGCATCCAGGATTTCCTGACGGATGTTCCCGTCGACGAGATCAAGGGGGGCGGTATCCGGTCCGTGCCGTTCTTCCTCCGTCTCCGCTGTGGCGGGAACGACGGTGTAGTATTCAATATCCACCACATCGTTTGCCTCTATCGGCCGACCGGTCACCGGAGTAAGGGTGGCGTTCCGTGTCCTGATCTCCTCAATAGTTCCTTCGACGGCCTTTTCATCCAGACGGGCAATTGTCCGGTCTACCGTTATTTCGGACAGTTCCGGAAGCACGACCTCTGGGGTCGTCTCGAAGATAAGGGTGACCTCCACTGGAGAGCCCTCTTCCATTATTTCGATCTTGACTTCCGGCTCGTCGATGAGATCCATCTCGTAATCCTTCACTATTGAGTCGATAGCCTCGGGAAGCATGGTTTCAAGGGCCTCGGCGTACAGGGCCTGCTTACCGAAGCGCATCTCCAGAATTTTGCGGGGTGTGTGTCCCTTGCGAAATCCCGGGACGGAGACTTTCGACGAAAGCTCGTTGACGGCCTTTTGCACGTTTTTGGCGAATTCTTTTACTTCAAACTCAGCCTTGATGGTTACGATGTTTTTTTCCTGAGAAATCAGTTCGGATCTCATAGAGATGCAACCCCTTTCAGTACCTGTTTCGTACTGGCTTTATATTCTTTTCAGATATGCGGCTATGTATTGTACACGGAAAAAAGAGAGAATGCAAAGGCAAAAAAGCACCATTGGCGCATCTCTCTGTAATTTTCTAAGGCATTTTACTGAAAACCAAAAAAAGCAGCGGTTTTATCCGCTGCTTCATAGGGTTCGTTTTGGAAAGAAAGGCTAGATCTTTTCGACGTCTACAGCCTGGTCTCCCTTGGAGCCCTGGGTCACCTGAAAGGATACCCGCTGTCCCTCATCAAGAGTCTTGAAACCGTCGCCACCGATGGCACTGTAATGTACGAATACATCTCTGCCGTCATCGGCGGTGAGAAATCCATAGCCCTTTGTCGCGTTGAACCATTTTACTGTTCCTTGAGTTGTCAAATTGTTTCCTCCTAAAATTGGTTGCTATTGCTGACGGCGCCTGTCAACCTGAGTATGATAGATTGAACGCCTTCCGTTGTCAAGGGTCATTTTTACGCAACATTATGCTCTCTTCGAGGGAGAGAAGAAAGCGCCTGACGTAGTTTCCTGTAACAGCCTTCCTGAAGGGGGCTGATTTCCGGGGAGAAACTTCCCGGGAGGCCCGCTCTCCTCCCAGGGTTGGGAGACTCGAGGTGATCTCCTGTCCCTGAAGGAATTCCTCTGTTTCTGTCAATCGGGCGGGAAAGGGAGACATGCTGCCTGCTGCGAGGCGGATCGATTTTATTTTTCCATCCTCGAGGGATGCTGCGCAGGCCAAGCTGATCCGGGAGAGAGTGAGAGTTGCCCGGGACCCCCGTTTGAAAAAGGCTTGAAAGGGAGGAGCTTCCGTCAGAGGGAGCACTACGGCAAGGATCATTTCGCTCTCCTCAAGGGCGGATGTGCGGTATCCCGTCAAGAATTTTTCCATGGGAATTCTTCTCTTTCCATTCTTCCCTTCCACGAGCACCGATGCGCCCAAAACCAACAGAGGCACGGGGAAGTCAGCCGCGCCGGAGGCAGAGGCGAGATTTCCCCCCAGAGTCGCCCTGTTCTGCACGGCTGGTGCCCCGCTCAGCCTGGCCGCCTCTGTGAGAGCGGGAAAGGTCTTCTGCAGAAAAGGGTCTTTCCAAATTCTGGCGACAGTCATCAGAGAGCCGAGAAAAAGCTCGTCACCGCGGATGGCCGATTCCTTCAGGCCGTCGATGCGGGAGAGATCGGCGATTCGTTTCCAGGTTATTTTACCGTTCTTGAGATCCGGAAAAAAATCCGTTCCGCCACTGAGAAAGGTAATCTCCCTTCCGTAACGGCTCCGAAGGGCAAGGGCCTCCTCCACCGTGGAGGGTGAAAAGAAGCGGTCCTTTTCAGAGGATGAGAACTCCGGAGGGGGGATCTCCCTCTTTTCTTCCTTGGGAATGCCATCACCGTATCCAGAAGAGGCTGCGTTCTCCACGGCACTGTAGATTTTTTCGTATCCAGTGCAGCGGCAGAGGTTACCCGACAGAGCGAGGCGGATCTGCTCCCGGTCAGGATGAGGATTTTCAGCGAGGAGGGCTCGCGATGCCATGATCATCCCCGGAATGCAGAAGCCGCACTGGACGGCCCCCTCCTCAGCGAAGGCCCTCTGGAGGAGATCTGGATCCTTCGAACTTCCGAGACCCTCTATAGTGAGAACCTCCCGGCCATGAACCTGCATGGCTGGAACCATGCAGGAGTTGACGAGTTTTCCGTCAATCAGAACAGCGCAGGCGCCACACTCCCCTTCTCCGCACCCCTCCTTTGTGCCCGTCAGCTCCTCCCCGACTCTGAGGATATCGAGGAGGCGGTCGAGGGGTTCAACCTCTCT